>JBGUKB010000056.1:0-29236 GCA_045114235.1 Victivallales bacterium | reverse complement strand
CGAAGAACGCCGGGATGATGAGGGCGTAGATCGGCAGGCGCGCGCCGCAGCTCATCAGCGGCAGGACCATGATCGTGGTCTTGCGGTCGCGTTCGGATTCGATCGTGCGCGTGGCCATGATGGCGGGGACGTTGCAGCCGAAGCCGAGCACCAGCGGGACGAACGAGCGTCCCTGGAGCCCGAACTTGCGCATGATGCCGTCCATGACGAACGCCGCGCGCGCCATGTAGCCGGAATCCTCCAGGATCGCGATCGCGAAGAAGAGGAAGAGGATGTTCGGCAGGAAGACGAGCACGCCGCCGACGCCGCTGATGACGCCGTCTGTGAGGAGTGAACGCAGGAACGGCAGCGTTTCGGGGTTCCAGGCGTTCTTCACGGCTTCGTTCAGGTTGCCGAAGATATCGTCCTCGATGATGCCCATGAGCGGGTCGGCGAGCGTGAACGTGAACCAGAACGTGAGGTAGATGATGACGAAGAAGAGCGGGAGGCCGAGGTATTTGTTGGTCATCACGGCGTCGATCTTGTCGGAGATCTCGCGGCGGCGTTCCTGCGTCATGGAGATGGCATCGCGGCAGGCGCCGGCGAGCATGGCGTAACGGCGGTCCGCCATGAAGGTGTCGGCCTCGATGGCGTGTTTTTCCCAGAGGTGCGCGATCTGCTTTTCGACCTCGTCCATCGCGGGTTTGAAGTCCTCGATGCGCATGGCGGCGGTGTCGTGCTCCAGCAGCTTGATGGCGAAGAAACGCGAGGGGATGTGGGCGTATTTTTCGACGTTGAGGGAATCGATCCTGTCGGCGACCGCCTTGATCGCGTCGTCGATATCCTCGCCGTAGGTGAGCATGGGGACGCCGTGGTCTTCAAGCTCGGTCAGTGTCTTCGCGAGCAGGTCGAGCAGCGGCTTCACGCCGCCGATCCTGCTGCCGACCGTCTGCGCGATCGGGGAGCCGAAATATTTCTCCAGCTTCGGGATGTCGAACTTGAAGCCCTTGCGGCGGGCGTCGTCGCTCATGTTGAACGCCAGGATCATGGGAATATGGAGTTCGGCGAGCTGGGTGGTGAGGTAGAGGCTGCGGCGCGGGATGGAGGAGTCCACCACGTCGATGATGAGGTCGATGCCGGACTTGGTGAGCTCCTGGAAGACGACGTCCTCTTCGGGCGAGGACGAGGAGAGCGAATACACGCCGGGCAGGTCGACGAGCTCGATCTCCATGCCGTTCAGCGTGAACTTGCCGGTCTTGCTCTCGACGGTCACGCCGGGGTAGTTGCCGACGTGCTGGCGCGCGCCGGTCAGGGCGTTGAAAATGCAGGTCTTGCCGCAGTTCGGATTGCCCGCGAGCGCGACTCTGTAATGCTGTTTCATCAGGTCACGCCTCCTTTTTCAGCAGGATGTTCGCGGCGTCGCTGCTGTGCAGCGCCATGCTCGTTTCCATGATCTTCACGCGGAGCAGTCCGCCGAACGGGGCATGCGCCTCCATGAGGAGCTCCGTGCCGGGGACCAGCCCGACGTCGGCGAATTTCTTGCGGCCGCGCGCCTTCGGCATGACTTTCACGATGGTCGCGGTCATCCCGACCGGGAGATCGGCGAGCGTCATTTCCTCCCCTGCGACCGGGACGCGGTAATCGGGCGTCTTCGGAGCGTCGCATCCGCATCCGCAGGAACACTTTTTCTCAGACATTGTAAATCCCTTTCTTTTTGAAGCCCGGGGACCGGTATGGAGAAATGCCATACCGTCCCCGGGGAGGACAAGTCCTCCACTGATATAGTGCCGGGCTTGCGCTCCGGCACATTTTACATACCGCGTGAAGGAAACCTGTCGTTACCCTGTTTTTTTATTCAGGGCACCTCATTGAATCGAGATGCCCTTTTGCCGAGCTGTTATCAGCGGTCGGAATCCAGGAGGAACTGATGGTAGCCCCAGGTATTCCAGCCGCCCGCGCCTTCGAGGTCGGATTCGATCTTCTTCGCCGTCTCGGACGCGGATTCGGGCATGGCCTCCTCCGGACGGACGGGGATGACCTCGGCGACCACGAGGAGCTGCGAACGCTTGGTGGATTCGCTCTCGGTGGAGAAGACCCAGCCGATGATCGGGAGATCCTTCAGGATGGGCACGCCGCCGGACACGCTGACCACGTCGCGCTTTTCGATGCCGCCGATGAGGAGCTGCGTGCCTTCGTTGTCGATCATGAACTCGGAGGAGAGCTCCGCGCCCTTCTGGATGCGGGGGCTGCCGTCGGAGGTGTAGCCGATAAGCGAGCTGTTGGAGACGTTCACGTTCAGGATGGTGGCCTTGTCGGAGACCGAGGGCGTGAGGCTGAGCTTGAATCCGAACTCGTCGGAGGGCTCGGTCGTCACGATGTTGCCCTTGTCGGCCGGGACGTTGTTGCTCTCGAATTCGATCTCGTCGCCCGCGTCGTCAAGGACTTCGACGGCCCTTGCTGCGACTTTGTAGCCGACGACCATGCCGTCGACCGTGAACATGCCGTCTTTCAGGCGCATCTGATAACGTTCCGCGGCAGTGTCGGTCGGGCTGGAGAGGTGGACGATATCCAGCGTGACGGCTCCGGCGGCGGAGATGTCGATGGGGAGTCCGTGCTTGTTGACGGCGGTGAGCGTGAAATCGACGCCGGGGGTCGCGTCCTCGAGGTGGATGTACTCCTCGATGTATTCCGGAGACTCGGCGGGTTCCTGATGCGCGAGGAAGACCTGGCTGGTGCGCTCGATTTCGGCGGTCACGCCGTTGCGGACCGCGAGCTCGCAGGAGTGCAGGACCTTCGCCTTGCCCTTGCTGGTCAGGAAGTCGATGTACTTGGTGTTCCACTTCGGATTGAAGTTGAAGTACTGCGTGTCGGACCATCCGCCGCGGCGGACCAGGGCGGAGCCGTCGGACGTGAAGTTCTTCATGAAGCGGCCGCCGGTGCTGAAGAGGTCGACGCCGTCGTTGTTCTTCCACGCCTGGAAGTCGATGCCGAGCTTGGCGTCGTTTTCGGCGTAGAGCTCGTAGACGGTGACCTTCGCGAAGACTTCGGGATAGGGACGGTCGTACTCCTTCAGCACGGAGTCGATGTTCTTGCGGGAGAACTGGGTCGTGTTGAAGACGAGCAGGTTCAGGCCCTCGTCGCAGCGGATGAGGTCGTTGCCGCCGACGTTCTCGGTCACATCGTCCGCCACGTTTGCGCCCGCCGCGATTATCATCTTGCGGAGTTCCTTCGCGGAACGGTACTTGGGCTGGTAGACGTAGATGGCGGTGCCGGGGACGGAGGCGACGCCCGGCTTGTCGAGCATCTCGATGATGCTGTCGATGCCCTGGCCTTCCTCGGAGTCCTCGAAACGGTAGTCTTCCGCGGAGACCATGATGATGCCGGTGCCGTCGTTGTACTTGATCGCCTGAATCCCGGTGTCGGAATCATCGATCTTGCGGGACTGGACCATTTCGCGCAGGTAGCTGCGGATTTCGTAAGGGTCGGCGTGCTTGAGGACATAGGGCTTCGTGACTACGTCGGGATCGGTGTTATCCTTGACGAAGTGAAGCACGTCGGTGTCTTCCTTGACAAAGATGTTCAGTTTCGCCTCGACCTCGGTTTGCTTGTAGTCGGTCGTCGCTTCGGCTGCGTTGACGGCGCTGAAGGCGGAAACGGCGCAGACGGCCGCCGCCGTGAGTTTGGTGATCGTTTTCATAGTATGGGTCATCCTTTGTCTGCTGGTTGTCATTTCTTCTTCGCTGCGAGCTCGTCGAATTCGGCCATCACGCCGGGCTCGACCGATTCATTGAACCTGACCGGTACGGCGCGCGCGGTCACGAGGTAGTGCACGACGTCTGCGTTCGAGGTCGTGGTGCCGAAGATATACTTCAGGACCGGCAGTTCGCAGAGGAACGGGATGCCGATGGTCTGTTCGACGTCGGTCTTGCGTTCCCAGCAGGCGAGGAGCTTTTCCTGGCCGAACGGGAGCGAAATGGATCCGGCGAAGCTCGTGCCCTCGGAGATCTCCGCGCCCATGTTGTTACGCTCGACCACGTTCGAACCGGCGAGCTCGTAGGCGAACGTCACGCCGCCGTTCTCGCGGGTGCCGGCGATGGTGGCATCAAAGATGTTCATTTCGAGCGAGGCGTCGCCGCCGACGTCCACGCTGGTGCGGTGGTCGTCGTCCTTCAGGATGTTCTGGTACTCGGGCGAAAAGCTTGCCTTGAACTCGGCTTCCGGGTTGTTGGAGACCGTGACTCCGGCGGTGCTGTTGATGGTCGCCCGTCCGTTCTGCTGAAGCAGGCGGATGAAGCTGAAATCGAACGCGGGGGCGGTGTAGAAGCCGCCGAAGCCGTAGGTGAACGTGCCGAAGAGGTCGGCTCCGGTCTGCGTGAGGCCGGTCAGGATCGTTTCCGCGGCCTTGACGCTCAGCACGTCGTACGCGGCGTCGAAGAGGTTGAGGCCGGGGCCGTTCTTCCATGCCAGGTAGTCCACGCCGACGTCCAGCAGGTCGCTGTTGCGCACTTCATAGACTTTCAGCTCGATCTTCGTCTGCGGGATCTCCTTGTCCAGCCATTCGAGCTTCGCCTTGATGTCGGCCACGCGGGCCGGCGTGTCCTTGAAGTAGAACATGCCGGTCGCCTTGTCGAGCTTGACCACGGAATCCAGCGGGCCGCTGGAAATGCCGGTCTGCTTGATGACCTTGAGCATGCTTTTGGCGGAACGGTACTGCGGCTTGTAGGTGCCGTAGGCGATGCCCGTGCCGGAGATGATCGTGTCGTAGTCGTTCATCTTGCCGGGACGGTCGAGCACTTCCACGATCTCCTTGATGAAGGGCATCATGGGGACCGTGGTGGTCACGATCATGATCTGACGGTTGTTCGCCTTGTCCTCCATGCAGGTGACGCTGGACGCCTCGTCGAACCGGATGGCCGCGCTCTTCACGAACGGGGCCAGGTCGGCGGCCTTGGCGTACTTGAGTTCGAACGACTGGCTGACCATGTCGTACTGCGCATCGTCCTGCAGGAGCGTGATGTTCTGCACCTTTTCGCCGGACGCTTCGATCTCCGGGATGGTCAGATTCTCGCTGATGTCGCTGGGGTTCTTCTCCTCCTCCGCGGCGAACGCGGGGAGCAGGAGGGCCGCCGCGAACAGCGCGATCAGGCCGGTTTTTACCTTGGGATTCATTTGGGGGATCTCCTTTGGTTTGGTTGGTTTGGTTGGTTGTTTTATCGGGTTTCGGTTGTATTGGCTATGATCTGACGGAACAACGCCGCCCAGCATAAGCAAGTCCCATGCCATCGGCGTTTTGAGGCAGGCAACATAAAACAGGCGGACGGGAAGCGTAAAACATGCGAACGTGTTTTCCATACCGTGAAAACTCTCCGCATGCGGACACAGATGTTCCGCGTACGGTCGATACATTTTATATGTGCCGGAGCGAAGCCCGGCACTGTATCGCCACCGCTTGCGGTGTGTGCGCAAGCGAATCTGAGCGCACTGCTTGGCACACTCTGTGTGTGCGCGAGCGGATGCCGCGCACTGTCCGGCACACTTTGTGTGTGCGGAGGCCATGCCTCCCCATCCCTTTCCGTACATCTTTGCTCTCCTGCACGGCTTCATGCCGCGCCCGTCCGTTTTTTTCCCGGTGCGTTCCGGGATTCCCCGCACGGCTTCATGCCGCGCCGCCTGTCTTGGGGTTAAAGTTAGTTCAAGCTAACTCTAGTGTTATGCAGACATCCGACCGATTTTTGTTCGGGAAACCGAACCGGATGCCGCAGATTTCGACATATAATATAGCACAACTTTTTCTCTTGTCAATAAGTCCAGGCTAACTTTTTTCGAAAAAAGCACAGATATCCCATGAAAAGTTGTTAGGCCTGACAAAAAAAAGAATCCATGCTGCCTTGCTCTCTGCCACAAGACGGTTGGCGATTCACTGCGTATTTCTCCTTTGCAACACGAAACGCGTACCTCCCCCGTTCAACCGGCGTTATCTTTACAATTGACCGCCGCGTATGTTGCGGGATGTGTTTCAAAAAAGCATGCCGAACCCGGATCGGTTCGCGGAATAGAAGCAGAATAGAAAGACCGTCCTTCAGGAATGCGCTTTATCTTTTTTTTGCTTGACATTCAATCAAAACCTGCTATATTATTCCTGTCTTTCAAGAAAAGAATGTCCGATATGGACAAGGAAAGTCCTTTTTTGGAGAAGATATGAAACGCGTTCTGATTTACTATACTTTTTTTGCTTCATGGAATGGCGGAGCGGCATTCCTTCCACTTTTGTTCATAGCTGAGCTTCAAAAGACATGTGAAGTCACTCTTGCGTTGAATGATTTGTCAAATGTTGAAAACGCGGCGGAAATGACCGGTATTCCTGTTGACTTTTCCACACTAAAAGTTGTTCAGGTAACGCCGAAAAATGATTTTTTGCGAAAACTCGATACCAAGTTTCGATTTTACAAGATATGGAAAATGAAACGGTTGGCAAAAAATGCCGATATCTGTATTTGTACTGCCAATATGATCGATTTCGGGAAACCGGGCTATCATTTTGTGGCTCTCTTGAGGTCGTTCTGGGACAGTTCTTTCACGGATTATACCAGGCACATCCCCTCTCCGAAAGGGTTTGACGCCTGCAAGCGGATGATCCGGTCTTTTCTAGCTGAAACGATACTTCGTCCCCTGCTTGGCGTCCGTTCGACCAGAAAGATCCTTGCGGATCCGCGGGAACATATCTACCCGAATTCGCAATACGTCGATTCCGTTATGCGTGGATTCTACGGCCCCTTTACCGGAGCCGTTTTCTATCCGCCGACCACATTTGAAGTCAAACTGAAGGATGTGAAACGCAATCCGCTTCAGGTCAATTATATCGGGCGGATTTCCAAAGAGAAATGCATTGAGGATATTATCCATATCGTGGAATTGGCACGTGCTTCCTCCGGATCGGATTTGATATTGCTCATTGCCGGACAAATGGAGAACAGTCCCTATGTGGAAAGGATGAAGCAGATCGCCGAGGAGAAAGAATGGATTCGGTTTGTGGGCCATGTCTATGGCGAAACGAAGGAAAGATTCCTTCTTTCCGGGACATATGCAGTCCATGCGGAACGTGACGAGACATTCGGGATCGCGATTACGGAATATCTGAAGGCAGGATGTATCCCCATTGTCCCCGATGAAGGCGGCACCGTGGAGATCGTCGATTCCCCGGCACTTACTTATCATACAAATGAAGATGCGGCGACAATTCTGGTGAAACTGCTTCAGAATGAGGATTTCCGCAAAGAGCAACTCGCGCACTGCGAAGAAAGGGCCGGGGCTTTCACAATGGCAGCCTATCTTGAGCGCCAGCACATGATTTTAGAGAGGATTTTTGCTGAAGCAAATTGAAAAAACGGTCGTTTTTTCTTTTTTCCCGACATACGAGCCAGAGTCTATGTCAACCTTAAAAATATCACCTTCATACAGCCATGACGCCTTTCTTTTCCTTCATCATTCCCTGCTGCGACGTCGAACCATACGTTGAAGAATGTCTCCAGTCCGTCCTCGACCAGCCATTCCGGGACTGGGAGTGTCTTATCGGCATTGAAACCTCCAAGGACCGGACGGAAGAGGTCATCCGGAAAAAAACGGACGGGGATCCCAGATTTAAAATCTTTACCGGGCCGCGTACAGGTTCATGCTCGGCGTCCCGAAACACTGGGATCGACATGGCTCGGGGCGAATATGTGATTTTCCTCGACGGCGACGATACGATTGCGGATGGGTGTCTTTCCCGGATCCATGATAAAATATGCGCATGTCCCGGAGCGGACCTTTATCCTTGCGTCATCGTCACGCGTGATGAAATCGGCGGAGTGGACGAGGTTCGGGACAATTACCGCCCGGACGCCCCTGCGAAAATGAGCGGAGTGGAAGCGACATTGTATTTGGAAAGGAACTGGGGGGGGGCGTTCTGCCCTATGCTCCAGCTGACTGTCTTCAGGCGTCTCTTCCTTGTGGAAAATGAACTCAAATGCATTCGGGGGCTGCGGCATCAGGACAGTGAATTTTCTCCGCGGGCGTTATATCTGGCGAAACGCGTTATCCCGCTTCATGAGCCGTTTTATCTTTATCGCATCCGGGTAAACTCCGTTCAGACTAAGGCGAAAGGCTCGGAATATTTTATCAAGGACTTTTCAATTATCACGCGGTCCCTGATCGGTTTTTACGGTCGCGTGTCAAAGATGCCGGATTTCGACACGCGCGTGACTCCGTGCTGGATCCACCAATGGCTTTCACGAATGAACCTCAAGTGGTTCCACTTCTGCCCGCTCAGAGAAATTTCGAGGGATAAACGCGCTGAAACGCTTTGTTATATATTCGAGGACGGTTTTGATGCTTACCGTGACATGTTGAAATCCGGTTCCGTCCCGCAGCGCATCGCCGGTTTTTTTGTGCGCATGTTTGTCAGGCATCCTTCCATGAGAGGGGCTTCCGAGTTATTTTTCCGTTTCTATTTCCTGTTCACGGAAGTGTTAATGGCCCGGCATGCAAAAAAGAGAAAAGGTTTCCGGCACGAGTCCGTGTAATAAAGCCTCAACGGTGTTTCAGCAGTCTTTCCATGACAGCCGGTATGTCTTTGTAGAAAAAGACAAGGATCAAAACGCCTGAGACCAAAGCTGCAACGATGCCTTTTACAATCAGTCCGGGAACGCGGTCCAGCGGGACCGTTGTGGTAACGCCCCAGGTGATCGTGCATATCAGCAGGGCGGTCAATATGAACTGCGCCTGATGGCGCCAGTAGGCCTTCGAGTGCGTTCGGTCGAAAAACGCGGTGAACATGACATGCGACTCCCATGGGATCTGCACGAAAACATATCCGATGATCGAGGACAGGATCACCCCGTCAAGCTTGTATTCCTCCGGGAGAATCATGATAAAAAGCAAACTGGTCAGGAGCTTGACCGCGCCGCCTGTCACAGGTTTCCAACGGTCTTCTCGCCAGAGAGATGCTCCCGCCTTGAATGTCAAAAGCACTTGTCGCGACTGGTTGATATAAAAAAACAGAACCAGCAGGACCGGTGTAAGAAAGTGCTGGATTAATTTCGGATCGTGTCCACCCCATATCTTGATAAACGGCTGATAAAGCGCGATCATCATCGCGGCGCACCAGATGATGATGATGCCCACCATGCGGCAGACCGTCATGAACAATTGGAAATTCTTTTCCTTGCTTTCGGTATGGATCTTGTTGCCGAAGCCGCCCGCCATGGAGGAATAAATGATGGCCGGGATCCCGGCGACCGTTTTGTAAACATAGTAATAGTTGCCGTACGATGCAACGGCGACCAGTCCCAGAAATGCCGCAAGAACGACATTGTCTATCTGGTACGATATTACACCGCCTACTTTATGCAGAAAGATCGACTTGACGTCGGAGAGGACCTGCCGCCGTTTTTCCGGCATCAGATCTCCGCACGGAGAAATCTCAGGAAACAGACGTTTGGATTCACGCATGATCAAAAGGTTTTGGATCACCGTGAATGCCACTGTGACAACCACATACAGATAATAATTGCGTGTGCAGATCAGAACTGTGAACACGGAGATATACTGTATGATTTGGAGTCCCGTGCGGATATTGGTCAGAACGTCGTTTCTGTGATGCGCGCTCAAAATGGAGCCGCGATAGGCAAAGAGGAAGTAGCTGACGGATGTGTTGACCAGGTGGAGCATGTAAAGGACGTAAAGGTTCACGTCCGGCGGTAAATCTCCGTGGACGAGCTTGCGCAGGAACGGAAGCAGGCAGAGCCCTATGACAAAAATGATGACGCCGATCCAGCGGTAAACCGTCCGGTAGAAACGCAGATAGGCGCAGATCAGGTCGTGGTCGTCGTCCGCGATCGGTTTGTACATGGAGCATACTACGGCCGTTCCGAATCCCAGTTCTGCTAATGACAGCACGCCGAGGATCGACGTGAACAGGCCGTTCAGTCCCAGGTACTCCGCCCCCATCAACCGGAGGAAGAGCGTCCTGTTTACAAAAGGAAACAACAGCCGGAGTATTTCACTTGCCGATTCGGCAACAATGTTTCGTTTCGTGTTGTTGAGAAAATTCAGCTTCATTCTTTCCGAACCGTTGCTTATGTTTTCCGGGGGATTTGTTTTCCTTCATCCGGCCCATTGCCGCTGCGAAAGATGCCTGATCGTCGCAACGGCCTGCCGAATTGTTTCCAAACAGGGGAAACAGATTATAATAATATAGCAGAAAAGCATTGGTAAGTCAAGCAAAAAACACAGCTTGAACCCTTGCTGGGATGTTTGTGCGGATGACGGAATGAGTGTGCGGCTGTTCATGGAGACGGGCGGCATTTTCTACACGAACGGGCTGGACTGGCCGGGGCAAGGGGCGGCCGGGGTTCAGCTGTTCTCCGGCACGCCTGTCTCCGGCGCTTCGAAGGCGTCCTGCGGGAACACGCTTCCGATCCTCCGCTGTTCGCCGCCCGCCGCCTGGCGGATGTCGCTGCTCCGCTGGAACACCCTCAGCCCGAACGTCGGCAGGATCGCCAACAGGTGGTCGAAGATGTCCGACTGGATCCGTTCGTACTCGATCCAGTCGGTCGTGCTCGTGAAGCAGTAGACCTCGATCGGAAGTCCGGTGGAATCCGGCTGGAGCTGCCGCACGAGTATGGTCATGTTCTGGTTGACCGTCTTCAGCGAACGCAGATATTTCTCCACGTAGATGCGGAACGTCCCGATGTTGGTGATGCGCCGTCCGTTGATCGGCTTCGCGCCCTTTTCCGCCAGCGCCCGGTTCCACTCCCCGATCTCCCGGCGTTTTTCGTTCAGGTAGTCGTCCAGCAGCACGAATTCGTCCAGCCGCGCGATCTCGTCGTCCTCGAGGAACCGGACGCTCCGCATGTCGATGTTCAGCGTGCGCTTGATGCGGCGGCCGCCGGACTCGTAGACCCCGCGCCAGTTGATGAACGTCTCCACGGTCAGTTTGCGCGTCGGCACGGTCACGATGGTCATGTCCCAGTTCTGCACCTTCACCGTGTGCAGGGCGATCTCGACGATCACGCCGTCCACGTTCTCCGACGGCAGCACGATCCAGTCGCCGATCTGGATCATGTGGTTCGTGCTCAGCTGGATCCCGGAGACCAGCGCCAGGATCGTGTCCTGGAAGATCAGGATCAGCACCGCCGCCACCGCGCCCAGCCCGGAGAGCAGCATCGTCGGGCTCTTGTTCACCAGCATGGACAGCACGACGATCAGCGCCGCGATCACGATGAAGATCTGGATCAGCTGGACCACGCCCTTGATCGACCGGTTCTGCGAGTCCGGCTGCCTGCGGTACCACAGGTCCAGCAGGTTCAGGAAGCTCACCAGCGCCCCCGCGATGCACACGGTCGCGAGCGACATGCAGATCTTCCGCATCCGCAGCAGGTAGTCCGGCTCGATGTCCATGATGTCGAGCAGGATATACACCACCGCGATCGGCGCGATGTGCGCCAGGCGCGTCGCCGCCGAGTACAGGATGCTTTTCCCTTCGGGGAGGTTGACCGGGAGCTTCCGGAGCATGGCTTTCAGCCCGAACAGGACGGCGTGCCGCGTGAGCAGGTTCACCAGCAGCCCGCCCAGGATCGCCACGGCAAGGATGCAGACGTTGACCAGGACGGGGTGGATCGCCATCGAATCTTTGATGAACGCGGTCAATTCGGGAAACATGAGTCGGCTCCTATGGATGAACCGGACGCGGACGGGATGCCGTTCGGCATGCTGCGGTTCCGGCTGTTCGGGTTCTAATATACCATCTTCCCGCGCGATTTCAAGGCGTTTCCGCGTCCCTCAGCATGGTTTTTCATCCGGCGAAGGGGCGGTTTTGCCTTCTTTCCGCCTGTCCGCGGCGGTTTTCTTTCCCCTCAAACCGTGCCTCGCCCCTTTGTTTTTTTGCGATTCCGGTTTGATTTTTCCTGACGGTGCTGTATATTATATAATCTTTTTTCGTTTTGCGCGGCCGGCCCCCGGTTTCCTGGAGCTTGACGCCAGCCGTGCAGTAAAATAAACCCTTTTCAGAAAGGACACATGGGATGAAACAAGGTCAAGCGAAACACAAGATCTGCCGCCGCATCGGCTACTGCATCTGGAACATGCCGAACTGCCCCACCGTGAAGGGCCGCGCCCGTACCTACGCCGCCGGTCTCCAGGGCAAGAACGCGCACCGCAAAAAACTCACGGCCTACGGCGAAATGCTGCTCGAAAAGCAGAAACTCAGAGCCCACTACGCGCTCACCGAAAGCCAGCTCCGCGCGATTTATCTTTATGCCAAGCGCATCGAAGGCAAGACCAACGAGATCATGATGCAGCGCATCGAAACCCGCCTCGACAGCATCGTCTACCACGCCGGTTTCGCGCCCACCATCTTTGCTGCCAAGCAGTTCGTCAGCCACCGCCATATCCTCGTTGACGGCAAGATCGTCGACCGCGCCTCCTACATCGTGAAGCCCGGCCAGGTCATCTCCATCAACGCCGAGAAGTCCCCGAAGATCGCCGAAGTCGCCAAGGCCGTCACCGCCGAAGCCCCGGCCTATTTCGAGGTCGACAAGGAACAGCTCAAGATCAAGCTCGTCAGCCTTCCCACCATCGACGCGATTCCGTTCTCCGTCGAATCCATGCGCGTGGTCGAATACTACGCACGCTGAGCCTGACAGGCTTCTGTTCATACAAAACCGCCCGGACTTCGTTCCGAGCGGTTTTTTTCTGTCCGCGTTTCCGCCGCTGCGCTTGCTTCGTAAAATATGAATCTTTCAAAAAAGAGGGGAAACCGGCTTGACTTTTCGCCGGACAGGGGATAGATTATTCATCGAAACGGACTCTCGCACGCGCGTGAGCTCGTTTTCGTGCTCATTTCATCGGTTGTTTCAGCAAAAGTACATGTAAACCGACCAAGTTTCAGAATATCCTTTTGTCTTGAGAATGAAATCGACCAGCAGGGACCAATGTGTCTTCGCGTCTTGCTGGGCGTTTCTCTTACGTCTCAGGACAGGTTCTTGGTCGGACCTACATGTACGCGTACGGGGATTCGTCCGGCTTTTTTGTCTCCGGGCAGGACCCCGCGCCCCGGAAAATCGGAAATACTTTCGTTTTTTAACGAAAAATACGAAAAAAGTCCGTTTTTCCGCTACAATTTCCGGTTTTTGCGTGTCTAATATATAGAAAACATTTTTGAACTTTTCAAATCACTGAGACCAGTTCACTGGGAACAGTACATGAAACCGACCAACAAACGCCGGCCGGGGGAACGGAAGTAAGGATCCGCGACCCGGAGCCGGAGACAAGGAGACCGAACATGTCAGAGATCATCATCGACGGGACGACAGTCAGAATTTCATCCGGGGTCGTATCCTCGGGTTTGAGCGTAATCAACGACGGCGAAATAACGGTATTGTCCGGCGGGACCGTGACCGATGCGGAAGCGTCGCAGAACGGCTGGTTCTGGGTCGAGGAGGGCGGCTTCATTCAAAACGTCTTCGTCACGTCCAGCGGCGAGGCGTTCGTGAACGGGGCCGCCGAGAACCTCACGATGGAATCCGGCGGCCAGGCGGACATCCTTGCCGGCTATCTGCGGACCGCCTCGATCCGGGACAAGGGCGTCGGCATGGTCTATGCGGGTGCGTCCGGGTACGACGTCGCGGTGTCGGCGGGCGGGCGCTATCTGCTCTACGGCGGCGGCTACACGGAAAATACGGTCGTTTCGAGCGGCGGCTCGTTCCTGGTCCAGCACAACGGCGGCCTCGCGAGCAGAACCACGATCCTGACAGGCGGCAGCGCCCGCGTGGTCTCCGCGGGAGAAATGAAGGCTACGACCCTGAACGGCGGCAACCTGCAAGTCCTCTCCGGCGTCGCTTCCCAAACGCAGGTCCAGTCGGGCGGAAGCCTGTTCGTGGACGCCGCGGGCGAAGCATTCGACACGACGCTGAACGACGGCGGCATCCTGGACGTTCAGTACGGCACGCTGTACGATACGGTCGTCCTGGCGGGCTCCGCCGAACTCACGAACGCCGCGGCGTTCCGGTTCAGCCAGCTGGGCGGCACGGTCGACGTGAAGAGCGGCACGGTCCTGACGGAAGGGACGCTGAACATGCTGAACGGCGGCGTCATGACCGTACGGAGCGGGGCGATGCTCGTGGAAAATACGTTCCTCAACGGACAGCTGTCGCTCCAGGCGGGCGCGGCAGTCTCCCGGGGCGAACTTCGGATGGAGCTCCAGACGGTATCCGGCGTGCTTTACAAGGAAATGAACATCGTCTCCGGCATGCTGGACGTCGGGGCCGGGGCGGACGTCGTCGGGACCACGGTGTCGGAATCCGGGCGCATGACGGTCCGCGACGGCGCGGTCGTGACCGGGACCACGGTCAACGCGAAAGGCACGGTCACGCTCCTCGCCGGGGGCAGCGCGGACGGGATCGCGGTCGTGTCCGCTTCGAGTTCGAGCTCGAGTTCGAGCTCGAGTTCGGGCCTCATCCCCTACACGTCTTTACTAGACGGTTCGCCCCAGCTGGGTTCGGATGGCGGCGTGCTTCTCGTTTCGTCCGGTGCCATCGCCGCGAACGTGCTTCTGCAGTGCGGCACGGTCTGCGTCTACGACGGCGCGGTGCTGTCCGGGACCTCGATGACTTCGGGCGGGGCGCTCCATGTCGAATCGGGCGGCATAGTCCGTGACGCGGTCCTGAACGGGACTGCATACCACATCTTTATAACGGGCGGCGGCATACCCTCGCAACCGAGTCTGGGATATGTCTACGTGTCCGCAGGCGGGCTGCTGGAAAATGCGGAAGCGACCTGGCTGCAGATATCCGTGTCGGGCGGCGGCGTGATCCGGGGCCTGACCGTCTCGAACACTTCCATCATCACGGTCGACAACGGCGGCACGCTCACCGGACGCCTCTCGTTCGTGCATGGCGCCACGGTCAACATGGCGGGCGGCATCCTGGATTTCGACATCTCGGCGTACGATCCGGTCACGGCGGCGGCCGTCAACGACCTGCAGTGCATCAAAGGCGCGCCGCGCTACACGGTCACGCTGTCGGACACGCAGGCGGCAGGACGCTACCGTCTGGCGGACAACGCGCACGGGTTCGGGAGCACGATCACGGTCCGCGGCGCGGACTGGCAGCCGCTCGGCACGCTCACGATAAACGCCCTGACGGAGATCGGCGGGCGGTATTACCAGACGAAAGTGAAAAATGAATCGCTGTACCTGACGATCTGGGACGAGATGCCCGCGATGCTGGACGACCCGCTCGTCACCTACGTGAATCCGGGCTGGGGATCGCTGGCATATGGGACGGTCGTGGAGATCCCCGGCGGAACGGCGACCGTCGGCTACGACGCGTTCGCGACGGGGAACGCCGCGGCATACGCCGTCGAGACGGGCGGAAAAGTGGTCGTCACGGGCGGGAACCTCAACCCAGTCGCTCCGGTCGAATACGATATGGAGGTGCTGTGGGGCGCGACGGTCGCGGGCGCGACCGTGAGCGGTTTCGGCACGATGACGATGCGGGACGGGGCAGAGGCGAAGGACCTGACCGTTTCCTCCGCGGGCCTGGCGGTGGACCAGGGCGCGAAACTGAGCGGAACTTACAGTCTCTCCGGCGATATCACGGTCAACGGCACGTTCGAATTCGACATCTCCGGGTTCACCGCCGGAAACGACACGGCCCTGATGCGCCTCTACTCGGATGTGAAGGGGACGCCGGACATCGTGATCGTCGTGAACGACGATCAGGCCGAAGGCGTCTACACGCTTGCGAGCGCCCCCGTCTTCTACGGCTACCAATTGAACAAGTTTTACCAGTCCGCCCGGAGCATCACCGTCGTGAATCAGAGCGGCGTGGTCCTCGGCTCGACTTCCCCGGGAATAACGGGTTCATCGGAACTGGGCGTCCGGGTCGGGAACTACCTCTACACCATCCAGCAGCGGGGCGTATATCTGAACGGGCCGGATGTCGTCCTGAGCATCGCCCGCGCGGTAACGGGGCAGGACATCGTTTATGTCGACGCCTCCTGGCAGTCCAAATCGGCGGGCGACCAGGTGTTTGTTCGTGATCCGGTGACCGGCGCAGCCAGAAACGGCACGATCGGCGTCGATGCGTTCGGGACCATCGAAGAGGCCTCGACCGCCGTGAACGAGGAAGGCACGATCTATATCAGTGCCGGCACGTTCTCGCCCGCGGACGGGATCCGGAACAACGTGGTCCTGGGCTGGGGCGTCGTGGAGAATACGACCCTGTACGGATCGTTCACCATCTCAGGCGGCACCGTGCGGAACGTACACGCGGCGGCAGGCAGCGTCATCACCGTGGAAACGAACGGCACGCTGTCCTCCACGGGCGGGACCGTGTTCGACGCCGGGGCCGAGATCACCGTGGACGGCACGCTGGAATTCGACCTGCGCGGCCTGACGCCGGAAACCTGCGCCCCGCTGTACGACGGCCTGGCGTATGTGAAGGACACGCCGGACTGCAGCATCCGGGTCATGTCGGACCAGGCGTTCGGGGTCTACTGCCTGGGCGTGAACGCGGCGGGATTCAACGGCTCGTTCACCGTCACGGTGAGCACCCCGACGTCAAACACCCCCATCGTCATCGGCATTCCAAGCGACGACTTCCTTCTCACTTCGAACAACCCGGTGTCGGTATCGACGGCGGCGGAAGTCATCGCGATCCCCGCCGCGGAAGTCATCGCGATCCCCGTCGCAGGGAGCACAGCCGACCCGGACGCGCCGATCGGGCTGTCCGTCGGCGGCACCTACCGGAACAACGGCGTGGCCTACAGTTTGAGCATGCAGGACGGCGCGCTGTACCTGACGATCTCCGGCTACGAACCCCCGCAGGAGATCTATGTCCGCTCCGACTGGGCGGACCGGAAAGGCGGCGACGTGGTGACGCTGAGCGACGGTAGGACGGCAATATTCGGCGAAAACGCGTTCGCGGACTACTTGAGCGGCTGCGAGGCGGGAAACGAAACCAGCACGGTCTACCTGGACGGCGGGACCTGGTCCCTGTATGAAAAAAGCTGGCGCGAGTACAAGAAGACCGTGGCGATGAACGGCACGGTCCTCACCGACACGATCCCGAATCTGGTGAAAAGGATATACCTGACGCTGGAACAGGGCGCGACCGCGCGCGATTTCGAAAACAACGGCGTCATGACCGTGAAATCCGGCGCGATCCTGTCCGGCGAGGTCAGAACCGCCGACGGGACCATGACGCTCCAGGACGGCGTGATCCTGGACGGCGCGCTGACTATGCGGAAAAGCTATGGAGAAATCAGCGGCACGATCATCCTGGAGAACGTGTCCGTGCTGGGCGGCACGGGATCCATCGTCGTCGAGGACGGCGGCACGGTCACCGGCAGCGCCGTCTTCAACGAGAATATGGACATCACCGTGAATGGCACGCTGAATTTCGACATCTCCGGCTCGACCGCGGGCGCGCCCGCCCTCTTCGACGGGCTGTCGTACCTGAAGGGCAAGGCGTCGTACAGCCTCACGGTCTCCGCTTCGCAGGAGAACGGCGTCTACCGGCTCGCGGACGGCGTGACCGGGTTCAGCGGCTCGATCAGCGTCCGGAACACCGCGGGCAGCGAGATCGGGTCGCTCGAGGCGGGCAAGACAATCAAGATCGGCGGATCGTACTACACGCTCCGCGGCCTGCCGTCCGAAACCGGATACCTCCTGTACCTCGTGATCGGCGAACTGCCGCCCCCGGAAACCGTGTATATTAACGCCGCCTGGTCGACGAAGGAATACGGCGAGATCGTCGAGCCCGTCGCCGGCGTCACGGCATGCTGCATGTACGACGCGTTCGCCGATGCGGACGAGGCGCTCCGGGCGGTCGTGCCCGGCGGCGACGTCTACATCCTCGGCGGCTCCTTCTCGTTCACGGACGGCGTCACGATCCCCGGCACGGTCTTCGTGAACGGCGGCACGCTGGGGCTTACAGCGGACGGCGGCAGGCCGACCGGCGCGGTCATCGTCTCGAACGGCCGTCTGGACCTGGCGCGCGGGGCCGCGCTGAGCGCATCCGTCACGGTGGACGCGCAGAGCACGCTCGGCGGATCGTATGCGTTCGCCGAGGGAATGAACATCACCGTGAACGGCACGCTCCTGGTCGACATCTCCGGATTGACCGCGGGCGGGACCGCCGCATTCGAGGGGCTCTCCCATATCCAGGGAGCGCCGTCCCTCTCCGTGGTCATGGAGGGGAAACAGTCCGAAGGCGCCTATCTGATCGCCTCGGACGCGGCCCGGATCGGCACGGTCTCCGTCCGGATCGGCAACGAACAATACACGCTCACCGTGAACAGCGGAACAAGCATTTACTACAATCAGGAGATCACAGTCGAAGCCGTCATGGACGCGGCGGGGAACCTCATGCTTCAGGTGGAAGGGTACGTCAGGCCGTCGACGGTATACATCAACAGCAGCTGGGATTGGAACACGCCCAAAAACACCGTCATGCAGCTCATGGACGGCGGTACGGCGGTCTACGGCTACGACGCGTTCCGGGAGGGCAAGGACGGATTCGACGTCCTCGCGCCCGGCGGTACGCTGATCGTGGAGAAAGGCAAGCTGGAAGACAGAAACATCTCCGACTCCCAAAGCGTGGTCTTCCTCGGCGAAGGCGAACTCGGGACCGCCCGGATCAATTCCGGCGCGACGATTACGGCAAAAGCCGGGAGCACCCTCAAGTGCACCAGCACCAAGCTCTATTTCAACTCCGGCTCCACGCTCACGGTCGAGGCCGGGGCCGTGCTGACCGGGATCGCGTATTTTGACGAAGGCTCGGTCATCACCGTGGACGGCACGCTGGAATTCGACATCTCCAGGATCAACGGCAACAGTAAAACCATCCTCTTCACCAATCTTTCCCTCGTCCGGGGCAGCACTTCCTACCGGCTGAAATCGTACGGCTGGGAGAGCGAAGGCGAGTATATCCTGGCATCCGGCGCGGCAGACTTCGACGGGACCATCTCCGTGGTCAAAAACGATGTCGAGGCCGGCACGCTCACGGTCGGCGGTTTCCTCGCTTACGACGGCAAATACTACTATCTGACGCGGAAGGACAACGGCAACCTCGTCCTCGCCCTGTCGAGTCGTCCGCTTGTATCGCAGGCATACGTGAATCCGGGATGGGCCAGCCTGGAGGCGGGGACGGTCGTCCAGATCAACGGGAACACCGCCACGATCGGCTACGACGCCTACGCGGACTTCGATTCCGCCCTGAATGTCCTGCCCGAAAACGCCACGCTGAACGTGACCGGCGGAACGGTCACCTCCTTTGGCGGCGGAGTCAAGAAGAACGTCGCGGTGTGGGACGGAGCGTGTCTGACCAACGTGACGATCAACAGCGCCACGCTCACGCTGGAGAGCGGCGCTTCGGCACGGAACATCATCATCGGCTATACGGATTACAATCCCTTTACCGGCGACATCAGTTCGTATCAGTCCGGGGATCTCCTTGCGAAAAGCGGAGCCGCCATGCAGGACATTACATTCCTGGCTGGCTCCATGATGCTGGAGGGGAACGCCTCCATCCGGAATTTGCAGGCAGGCATGACGACGGACACGTTCGCGACACCCTCCGTCTCCACGATCACCTCCACGTCCGACGTCGTGCTGTCCGGCACGATCACGCTCCGCAAGGATGTGGTATTCCGGGGCGGCGCGACGTTCGCGGACGATGCCGTCATCACGGTGGACGGCACGCTGGCGTTCGACATCTCCGGCATGGCCGCCGGGGACGGCGCGCAGTACCGGGGGCTCTCCATGGTGTGCGGCACGCCGAATTTCACGCTCACGGTCGGCAGTTCGCAGGGGCTCGGCAAGTATGCGCTGGCGGACGGCGTGACGGAGTTCAATTCGACGATCACCGTAACGAACGCGAGCGGAGCGTCCTTCGGGACATTGAGACTGAATGCCGTGCTGCGAGTCGGCGACGTGAATTACAGGCTTTCGCTGAGCGACGGCGTCCTGAGCGTGGATATCTTCAAGCCGACGGAAACACTCGCGAAATGCGACGTGGACGGAAGCGGCGTCAGCGACGTGCTGTTCCAGTATACCGGCGGCGACAACCAGACCGGGTTCTGGCTGAACGGCAAGGATACCTGGCGCAGCTCGAACGCGCCGCATCCCGCCGAATGGACGCTGCTCGGCGCGTACGACATGGACGGCGACGGGCTCGCGGACTCGGTGTTCGTCGGCAACACCGTCGTGGAAGGTAAGAAGGGCGCGTACATCGGGTATTACAGGAGCGGCGTCGATTCGGACGAAAACTGGGTGAACATCGACTTCCTCGAAAACGAGGCGGACAACGCCTGGGTGAACAAGATCGGCAACCTGACCGGGAACGCGGGCGCGAATTCCATCGTGTGGCATTGCGCCGGGCTCGGCGCGATCGGCGTCTGGACCGACGGCACCAACAACTGGGTGTCGCTCGGCGCCGGATTCGATTCGAACTGGACGATGGTCGGCTGCGGCGACTTCAACGGCGACGGTCGCGATTCCATCGTGATGAGCTATCTCGATGGCACGAAGTATTACGCGATCAACATCGACGGTTCCGCGGTCGACATGGGTAATCTGAACTGGGCGGGCTGGGAAGTCCGCGCCATCGGCGACTTCAAGGGCGACGGCAAGGACGATATGGTGCTGTTCAGCAAGGACTACGGCGCGGTCGTCATGATCGCCGACGGTAATCTGGACAGCTACACGGCCATCGGCCAGCTTGACGCGAAGGACTGGTTCATCGTCGGCGCGGGCGATTACAACGGCGACAAAAAGGACGACCTGCTGGTCCGCCAGTATTCGACCGGCATGCTCGGCTACTACAGCGCAGGCGACACCTCGCAGTGGACCGAACTCGGCCGCGGCGTAGACATGGACTGGACCGTCATCGCGTAACGCATCAGTTGGGGATGGACACGTGCGGAAAAACGTGCTTTCTCTATCCGGTCAGCCGTAGACGGCGAGGGGGAACGACTTCGCCGTAAGGGCGCGGGCTTCCGCCGCGTCCTTCAGGTCGCCGCTCGCGATCATCTGTGCGAGGATGTTTCCGATGGCGGTCGCCTCGGTCGGCCCCGCCAGCACACGGCGTCCTGTGGTCCGTGACACAAGCCGCATGAAGAACCTGTCGCGCGTGCCGCCGCCCAGGATATTGAGCGTGTCGAAGCTCCGTCCCGTGATGGATTCGAGCTGGTCGATGCGTTTTCTGAAGCAGTCGGCGAGGGAATCGTAGATGCAGCGGACCAGCGCGGCGTCGTCCGGGATCTCGCCCTGGCCATGCTCAATACAGTAACGCCGCACGCGTTCCGGCATGTCGCCCGGCGGGAAGAACGCCGCGTCGTCCGGGTCGATGCGATACGGCTGTCCGTCGAGCGGAGCCGCCATCGCCTCCATGTCGGCGAACGAAATGTCCTTGCCCTGTTCGGTCCAGGTGCGGCGGGTTTCCTGAAGCAGCCACGTGCCCATGATGTTGCAGAGGAACCGGAACGTGCCCTCCACGCCGCGTTCGTTCGTGAAATGGCTTTCCAGCGCTTCCGGCGTGAGGATCGCTGAATGAAGTTCCGCCCCAAGCAGCGCCCATGTGCCGAGGCTGATGTACAGCGCCTTCTCCGGATCGGCGCACGGCATGGCGAGGACCGCGCTCGCGGTGTCGTGCGAGGCGCATTTCACGGCTGGTATCTGCGGAATGCCGAGGCGCGCCGCCGTCTTCGGTTTCAGTTGACCGGCGGGCGAGGCGGGCGGCACGAGCTTCGTGAAAAGACCGGAAGGCAGTCCGGCGAGCTTGCGTAATGCTTCCGCATCCCATTCCGGCGCATCTCCCTTCAAGAGTGCGCCCGTGCTTGCCATCGTGATTTCGCTCGTCGCTGTCCCGGTGAGCATGAAATGAAGCGCGTCCGGCATGAGGAGCATCGTGGAGCCTTCCAACGCCGCCGGATCGTCGCGCAGCTCGGCGCAGAGCTGGTAAATGGTGTTGAACACGAGCGGCTGGATGCCGTTGCGGGCATAGAAATCCGCCCTCGGAATCCGCTTGTGGAAATCCTCAATCGCGACCTCGGTGCGTCCGTCGCGGTAGCAGTACGGATCGTGCAGGAGCTCGCCATCCCTGAACAGCGCGTAATCGACGCCCCAAGTGTCGATGGAAAAACTCACCAGGGCAGGGGCGGCGGCAGCGGCTTTCTTCAGCCCGGTTTCGAGTTCGGCGAGAAGTGCATGGAAATCCCAGAAAAAATGCCCGTCCTTTTCGTACGGATAGTTTTTGAACCGGTGGATTTCCTCAAGCTCAAGCCTGCCGTCGCGCACGGATCCGAGGATGGCGCGTCCGCTGCTCGCGCCGAGGTCGAACGCCAGATAGTGTCTGTCCTGCTTCATGCCCGGCATCCTTTCGCCGTTCGGGGTTGCGCATATTCCGAAGATGGATTCAACGGATGCCGAAGAACTCCGCCGGAACTGTCGTTGATATGATGTCGAAAACTGTCGAAAAAAAGGGCAAAAAAAATGGTGCTCGAGGGGAGATTTGAACTCCCACGGTTGCCCACTAGCACCTCAAGCTAGCGCGTCTGCCAATTCCGCCACCCGAGCACTCCAAAATAACTGGATTACGGCATATACTTTACACCCGATGAGGCGAAAAATCAAGCATGAAACGAAAAAAAGGCAAAAAAAGACGAAAAAAACATGTTTTGCGCTTTCAGTTTTCGTTTTTTGTGATACATTATGGTTATGAAACACGCACGGCTCGCGGACGCATGGAATTTGCGCCTGCTGGTTTTGCGCGTCCCCGCGTTCGAACAAACAACGCGCATGAGGGCGTCGACTGCGTTCCCCCTGCGCCGGACATCCAAATTCAAATCACAGTCAAGGAGATACCTTAGAATGGCCAACGTACTCGAATCCATTCGCGCGAAAGCGAAGTCCCTGGGCAGAAAAGTCTGCCTGACCGAAAGCGACGACCCCCGCAACCTGAAAGCCGCCGAAAAGCTCGCGAAGCTCGGCTATGTGAAACCCGTCCTGGTCGGCGATGAAGACGCCATCCGCAAGCTCGCCGCCGAAAACGGCGTGTCCCTCGACGGCGTCGAGGTCGTGGACATCCTGAAGACCCCGAACCTGCAGAAGTACATCGACGTCTGCGTCGAGATCCGCAAGAACAAAGGCCTGACCCCGGAACAGGCCCGCGAATGGCTGAAGGATACCTGCGTTTTCTCCGCCGCCATGGTCTGCGCCGGAGACGCCCACGGATACGTGTCCGGCGGCGGCAATCCGAACGGCTACGCGCACAACACCGCCCAGAAGACGAAGCCCGCGCTCCAGCTCTTCAAGACCGCCAAGGGCAACCACATCGCCTCCGCGTTCTTCATCATGCAGCTCCCCGATCCGAAGTGGGGCTACGAAGGCGTCTTCTTCTACGCCGACTGCGGCCTGAACATCAATCCCGACGCCGACCAGCTCGCCGAGATCGCCGTCACCACGGCGAAGACGTTCCGCCAGTACACCGGCCAGGAGCCGAAAGTCGCCATGATCAGCTGCTCCTCCAAGGGCTCCGCGCACGACCCGATCATCGACAAGGTCGTCGAAGCCACAGCCAAGGCGAAGGCGCTCGCCCCCGACCTGCTCATCGACGGCGAACTCCAGTTCGACGCCGCGATCATCCCGGACATCGCCAAGAAGAAAGCGCCGGGCTCCCCGGTCGCCGGACAGGCCAACGTCCTCATCTTCCCCGACCTGAACTGCGGCAACACCATGTACAAGGCCACGGAACGCCTCGCCGGCGCCATGGCCATCGGACCGCTGATCCAGGGCCTCCGCCGCCCGTTCACCGACGTCTCCCGCGGCTGCTCCGTGGACGACATCGTGGACTGCGCCGCGGTCGCGGCCATCACCGAGTGGGCTGATTAATCTGATCTGAATTCAGTCCACCATTCTCGGCGGAGTGGTCCGTATTCAAACCCGGCCGCTCCGCCGCATCCCGCAAATCCTCCGATTCCCTTCGCCCAGGGTCTCCCAACATGAGCTCCATGATCTGTGCTTACAAGAGCGGCAATTGCAACGGCATGCCGTACGCCTCCATGACCAGCCAGCGCGGCTATCTGGTCGTCTACGACAACGGCAACTGCAACGGCATCCCGTTCTGGTCGATGAAGAAGTCGTCCCGCGCCTGCGAGGTCTACCCGAACGGCAACTGCAACGGCATCCCCGTCGGGTATTTCAAGTACGGCTCGCGCGGCACGGAGTTCTACCCGAACGGCAACGGAAACGGGTTCCCGGTCTATTATTTCGAGTTTAAGGGTCGTTATGTCGCCATCTATGACAACGGCAACGGAAACGGCTTCCCGAAGTGGTCGATTCGGCAGAACGGCCGTATCGCGGAGTTCTACAGCAACGGCAATTGCAACGGCATCCCCGAGCTCGCCGTGAAGGGCGCGGAAGATTTGCGCGATGTCCTTGAATTCATGTTCTATCTTTTTATCTACGGCTTCCGTGCCTGAAAAGGCGGGGGGCAAACCAATTTAACCTCAAAGAAAGGTTTCCACAATGAAGAAAAGCATCCTGTATGCTGCTGCGGCCACCGCCGCATGCGCAACCCTGATCGGCGTCCCCATGATCGTGAGCGCCCAGAACGCCCAGCCCGCGGCCGGCGCGAACGCCGCCGCCAAGCAGGTCGCCCGCAAGAAAGTGTTCCAGATCCACGTGGTCCTGGACCAGATGTTCAACGTGCAGGGCGGCAAAGGCAGCGCCAACATGATCCTCTTCCACGGCGACCTCGACACCACGTTCTTCAAGGGCGAGATCCAGCCCGGCGCGGTCGACACGCAGCGCAGTGGTTCGATCTCCGCGCGTTACATCCTTCAGGGCACGGACGCCGACGGCACCCCGACCAAGATCTTCATCGACAACAGCCAGGTGAACGGCGTCCTGAAGCCATACGTCCTGACCGACAATCCGAAACTCCGCTGGCTCGAAGCCACCGACTGGGAAGCCCGGATCGCCATGGGCGGCATGGGCGGCTTCGGCGGCATGGGCGGCGGTATGCCCGGTTTCGGCGGCGGCTTCGGCGGCGGCATGCCCCCGATGGGCGGCGGCATGGGCGGCGGCATGCCCGGTTTCGGCGGCGGCATGGGCGGCTTCCCCGGCTTTGGCGGCGGCGCCCCCGGCGGCGCTCCTGCTCCGAATCAGGCTCCCGCTCCTGCGGCCGGCGCTCCTGCCGGTGCGGCTCCCGCGGGTAATGCTCCTGCCGGCGGCGCTCCTGCCGGTTTCGGCGGCTTCGGCGGCGGCATGGGCGGCTTCGGCGGCGGCATGCCTCCGATGGGTGGCGGCATGGGCGGCTTCCCCGGCTTCGGCGGCGGCGCTCCTGCCGGTGCTCCTGCCGGCGCGGCTCCCGCTGGTAATGCTCCCGCGGGCGGCGCTGCTCCGGCTGGCGGCAATCGTCCTGCCGGCGGCATGGGCGGCGGCATGGGCATGAGCATCAACATCGAGTTCTATGCTCCCGAAGATGACGAAACTGCCATGAAGAACGTGCAGAAATAATTCTCCGTTCCTCTGAACGTCATACGGGGCCCGGCGATCCTTTCATTCAGGATTTCCGGGTCCCTTTTTTATGTGTTTTTCCCGGAAAAAGCGAGTTCGGATTGCATGAGAAAACAGCTTGATTTTTCCAATTAGCCGTGTTATATTTTCCCAAGAATCGAATAACAGGAGAAAAAGATGAAATCAATGGTTCAATTCATGTTCCGCCTCATATCTGCGATCTGCGTGCTTCTGGTACTGGCTGCCTGCATCGGGGAAAAAGCCGGAGCTGGAAAAGACTCGTCCGGGATTGAGTTCGACCTCGGCAGAAGCGAGCTTTACACGCAGCAGGAACGCGCTGATGCCATGCTGATTGTCAAGAACAAATTCGCGTCCTTTGCCGGGTGCGAGCTTCACAGCATCCGTTATGCCGGGGACGAGGCAAACAACGAGGAGAATCTCAAGTGGCTGAATTCTCTCGTCGACGGTGCGGAGTTCACGCAGGTCGCGGAGTTTTTGACCGACTTCCATTCTCCCGTTGAGGACGGTCAATACGCCTGGGAAAGGGATATGGAGTACAAGGACTACCAGTGGTGGCTCGCCCGGAAACGGAACGGCGGCTGGGAGCTCGTATCCTGGGGATATTGAACTCATCCATTCCTCGCACGGCTTCCCTCTTCTTTCAAAATGCAAACTTCTGCTTGAACTCTTTTTTTATCATACGGTAAGTAACGTTTCATTCCTTTTCCGGCACGAAAAAACACAGAAAAAAGCGGAGAAACGGGTTGATATTGCCTGAAACCGTGGATATATTTTAGAAACTCAAGTTCACACCCCCAATTGAGAAGTGGCCCGCCCTATGAAAAAAGCACCGTCCGGAGTCCGAAAAATCCGCG
This sequence comes from Victivallales bacterium, assembly GCA_045114235.1. GTDB lineage: Bacteria > Verrucomicrobiota > Lentisphaeria > Victivallales > UBA1829 > UBA1732. The sequence goes on along the minus strand of JBGUKB010000056.1, from coordinate 2,821 downwards.
TCATGCCGAATGTGCTTGACGTCTATCTTCATCCGTTCCAAGGCGACGTCTCGAGCTGCCGCCAGCACAATCATCCCGACGAATACGAGTGGTTCTACTGCTGCGAAGGCGGCGGCATCCAGGCCGTCGGCCAGTGGCGGCAGCGCGTCAAAGTCGGCGACCTCCTGCTCATCCCGCCCGGAAAACCGCACGTGTTTTGCGCGTCGGAATCCGGCTGCCGGACCGCCGTGCTGATGCAGTCCGTGCGGTATTGCGTCGGCGACACCACGGCGTCGTCCGAGGCGGCGTTCCTGATGGACCACCTCAAGCGCTACGTGGAGAAAAACGGCTACCTGCTGCCGTTGTCCGAGGCGGACAGCCGGACCTGCGGCGAGATCCTGCGCCGCATCATGGACCTGCAGAAAAAGCCCGCGTTCGGCAACGCCCTGCGCGTCAATTCCCTGCTCGGCGCCATGCTGGAGATCGGGTTCCATCTTCCCGAACTGCCCCGCGGCCCAGTCTCGCCCGACTCGGGCGACCCCGAACGCCGCATCTCCGAACTGCTGTTCTACCTGGACAGCATGTACGTCCGTCCGGTCACGGTCGAGGAGGCCCTGCGGATCACCGGGATGAGCCGGAGCGCGTTCCACGTTCATTTCCAGGAGGCGACGGGGCTGACGTTCTGCCAGTACCTGAACGATCTGCGCCTGGCGACGGCGGAACACCTGATCTCGGAGGGCATCCCGCCCGAAGAGGCGGCGAAACGGAGCGGATTCACGAGCCGGAGCAACTACTACCAGCAGCGCCGGAACCGCCTCAGAAAGAACCCGTGAACAAAGACTGCAGTTTCGCGGTTTCGTTTCCCCGTCTTAAAAACGATACACGAAAAAGGACAGCTCCGAGTTCATCGGAACCGTCCTGATCTTTTCTATTTGTTTTGAGCTTGATTTGCCTCAGCTCAGAAACGGCGCGGACCGCGGGGCGGACGCTCTTCTTTCGGGCGCGCCTCGTTCACACGGACGTTGCGGCCTCCGAGATCCTTGCCGTCGAGTCCGGCGATCGCCGCCTTTGCCTCCTCGTCGTTGTTCATGTCGACGAAGCCGAAGCCTTTCGAGCGGCCGGTTTCGCGGTCCATGATGACGGTCGCCGAGTCGACGGCGCCGAACGCCTCGAACGCGGCCTTGAGTTCGTCGTTTGTGGTTGCGAATGCGAGATTGCCCACATACAGTCTCATTGTGGTGTTGTCCTTTCGCGGTTATACCGCTTCAATAATCTGGCGGGACGACCCCCCGGGCTTTGCGGCCTGAAATTCAGTGCGATGGTGACGGCACATCAGAATGCCCCGGAACGACCCGCCGAAGAAGGACTTCAACCTGAATTGCTTGCGCATCATCCGAACAGTATATCCTAACAGTCCCGCACGGTTGAGCAGGATGGATCCCGTGATCCACTCCGTTGTGCGTTCTGTCGCAAGATTGCAATACCATACACTGCGGGAGAATAAAAGTCAAGCGGAAAAATAACAAAACTAAAAAATAATAGAAAACTCTTGTGTATGAAGCTGAAAGAATGCGGCGTCAAAGCATGGGTAGAGTATTGAGCATCGGCGTTCGGACGGAAAAACGAACCTCGAAAATGTGCGTCGGGGAAACGGACAAAACTTGAAGCTCCGCTGTGCAGACGGTCGTCAAAAAAACAATGAATGCCCCCCTTGACGTTTTGCGCGCGAGGCTGTATATTATTGACGCATTTTTGAGTTTAGGACAAGATAACGTCCGGCGGCCGCGAACGGGCTTTCTCATCAGGCGCGTCAGCAGCAGAACGCCGGACAGGAGACTGCATGTTTTTATGAATGATTTTCCGTGTACGGTCCTCCGGTGCGGCGTCCTGCACGGCGCGTACCACCGGATCGTGTTCCACGCGCCGCACGTGACGGCCGGGGCGAAGCCGGGCCAGTTCGTGCATGTCCGCATCGGCGAGGCGCTGGACCATATTTTGAGGCGTCCGTTCAGCATCTGCGACGCGGACGCGGCGTCGGGCGAACTGACGCTGGTGTTCAAGGTCGTGGGCGCGGGGACGGAACGCCTGGCGCAGATGAAGCCGGGCGATTCCTGCCGCATCCTCGGCCCGCTCGGGACGAGCTACACCATGCCGGATGAAGCCACGTTCCCCGTGATCGCGGCGGGCGGCTACGGTTCCGCCTCGACGCTGTTCCTGGCGAAGAAGTCGCCGCGCCCCGGCATCCTGTTCCTCGGCGCTCGCACGGAGTCCGACTTTATCCTGATCGACGAATACAAGGCGCTCGGCTGGCGCGTGGAGACCGCCACGAACGACGGTTCGAGCGGGTTCAAGGGATTCGTGACGGAGCTGATGGAAGCGAAGAAAGACGCATTCCCGGCGGGCACGATGGTGTACGGCTGCGGTCCCGCGCCGATGCTGTACGCGCTCGCGAAGACCGCCGCGAAGCTCGGATTGAAGTGCGAGGTCAGCATGGACCAGCGCATGGGTTGCGGCGTGGGGGCGTGTTTCGCCTGCGTCATCAAGGTCGTGGACAAGAGTTCGCCGGACGGCTGGCGGTATTCGCGCAGCTGCAAGGAAGGCGTGGTCTATCCCGCAACGGAGGTGTACTGTGGCTGATCTGAACGTCAAACTCGGTCCGCTCTCGCTGAAGAATCCGGTCATGACCGCGTCCGGCACGTTCGGATACGGCGAGGAGTACGAGGACTTTTTCCCGGTCGAAAAGCTCGGTGCGGTGGTCGTGAAGGGCATCGCCCCGTGGCCGTCGCACGGCAATCCGACGCCGCGCGTGGCGGAAGTGACCGGCGGCATGCTGAACGCCATC
>JBGUKB010000055.1:0-12177 GCA_045114235.1 Victivallales bacterium | reverse complement strand
CACGCCGCGGAATTCGGGCGTGTCCGTGGGCATGGTGTCGAGGATGATGACCTCGTTGTCGCCCTTCTTCAGCCAGCAGCCGGGCAGGAACAGCGTCTGCTGCGGCCCGATCTTCCAGTAACGGCCGAGGTTATGCCCGTTGACCCACACCATGCCCTTGCCGAACTTCGACATGTCGAGGAATGTGTCGCCGACGGTGTCGAGCTTGATGAAGGTCTTGTAGAGCACGGGAGCTTTCTCGTACTGGACGCCCAGGGGCGGGACAGCCGCGCTGACGGGAGTGAAGTAGTTGGAGTTTGTGACGATTTTCTGCATGAAATCGTAGTCGAACGGAATGCGGAAGACCTGCCAGCCGCGCAGGGCGGTCGCCTTGCCGTCCGCGCCGATCACTTCCACGGACTTCGTGATGCCCTTGCGGTCGATGATCGCCTCGCCGTAGTTCACGCGGCCGTTGTTGTCGACCAGAATGTCGAGCCGCACGTCCTTATCGAACGCCGGCAGCTTCACGGTGTTCTGGTTCAGGCGGCGGTCGAGGATGTTCTTCAGCGGCTTGCCGTCGAGGAAGAACTGCGCGATGTCGTGAAGTTCGGTCAGCTTCAGTTGCTGTCCGGATGCGGACGCGGGGAGCGTGGTGCGGTACAGGATCATGCCGTAGCCGAGGTCGAATTCCTCCATCGGCTTGATCTCTTCGGATTCGACGGCTTTCCCCAGGCCGGAGAAGAGCGGCGCGGGCCGACCCGCGCCCACGTTCTGCGCCGGAATCTCAATGAGCGGCTTTGCCTCGGGGACCTCGGCCAGCGTCTCGCCTTCGTTCAGGTAGTTCTTCAGCAGGTCGCGCACAGCGAAGAACTTGTCGGTGGTCCAGCCCGCCTCGGTGATCGGCGCGTTGTAGTCGTAGGACGCCACCATGGAGGAGTACGGCGGCGCATTGGCTCCGCCCCACTGCCCGAACGTGGTCCCGCCGTGCGCCATGTACAGACTGAACGAGATGTTGCGGTCCAGCATGTCCTTCAGGCTGCCGATGAACGTTTCCACGCCGCGCGTCTCGTGCGGCTTGCCCCAGTGGTCGAACCAGCCGGTCCAGTATTCGCTGCACATGAGCGGGTTGTTCGGGAACTGGCGTTTGAGGTTGCGGAATTCATTGTCGACGTTGGACCCCGCGCCGAAGTTGATGCACGGGACCACGCCGTCGACCTTGTAGTTGTTGAAGTTGGACCCCCAGTCGCAGCGCATGAGCGTGACCTTGTCGAACCCGGCGTCGCGGAGCGTGTCGCGCACGCCCTCCATGTAGCTGCCGTCGTTCCCGAAGCACGCGTATTCGTTTTCGACCTGCACGAGGATGATCGGGCCGCCGTTCTGGATCTGGTACGGCGCGAGACGCTTGCCGACCTCGGTCAGCCATTCCTTCGTCTGCTCCTTGAAGAGCTCGTCCTTGAACGTGCGGATCTTCAGGTCGTCCTTCTTCAGGAGCCACCAGGGCAGGCCGCCCATTTCCCACTCGGCGCAGGAGTACGGGCCGGGCCGCAGGATGCAGTACATGCCGTTCTCCTGGATCAGCTTCACGAACTCGACGATGTCCTTTTCGCCCTCGAAATCGAACTTGTCCTTCTCCATCTCGTGGTAGTTCCAGAAGAGATAGATGCAGATGGTGTTCATCCCGAGCGCCTTCGTCATCTTGATGCGGTGGTCCCAGTACGCGCGCGGGATGCGCGAATAGTGCAGTTCGCCGGCGCGGACCAGGAACGGCTTCCCGTCCAGCAGGAACGCTTTGTCGCCCGCTTCGAATTGGTGCGGCCCGGGCGTCGCGGCGCAGGCGGTGAGGAACGGCGCGGCCATTCCGGCGCAGCAGAAAAGAGTCTTCAACATGGTCTTCAGCTTCATGGTTGTGGGGTTCCTGTCGGGGTGAGGTGAAAGATCATGCGCTCCGAGCATATTTCGTCCGGGCGCGTATGCGTTTCTACAGCTAATATACACGCCGGGAACGCGTTTTCAACCATGATTCCGCCGAAAAATCGGGAAAAAAACGACGATCCGAATCATCCGTCCGGGCGGTTGTCGTCAGGAAAGGCTCTTCAGACCGAGGAATGCCGCGGGGGAAAGGACCGGAATGCTCTCCTGCGGGAAGTCCTTGGCGTTGCGCGTAATGATGTAGTCGGCTTCGCAGGATACGGCGGAGAAGAATTGGATGGAGTCCTCGAAGTCCGGCAGTTTCGCCGCGATCGCCCGGCTGATGATGTCCTGCGTCAACGGGAATACCGAGAAATTGACGTTCATCACCTCAACGGTTCTTTGCGCCGCCTCTTTCCCGGCGTATTTGCGCACGATATAGAAGACGTTGTTGAAGCTGATCGCGGATATGACTGCTTCCAGTCTTCCGCATTCCGCGAGCCGCCAGAGTTTGGACGATGTTTCGCAGAACGGCTTCCGGTCCAGCAGGACATCCAGCAGGATATTGGTGTCAAGGAATATCCTCATGATTTCAGCCCGTATTTTTCGCTGAGGATATCTTCCATCTCGCTCTTGTAATCCCAGTCCGCGGGCACTTTGACGATCCCGATCAGGGACTCGGTCAGAGGTCCTGCCGGGATCTCTTTCCGTTTGTTTTTCTGCTTGTTTCTGGAGAGGATGAACGAGGAGAACATCTGCGTGATGCTGGTGTTGTCCTCCTTTGCCATCTCGCGGGCGAGTTCGATCACTTCTTTTGTCGGGCGCAGGGTCAGTTTCGCAGTTTCCATGAATCACCTCATGACGTATCTTTTCTTAAATACTATACGTCATCATGTGAAAAAGTCAAGCCGAATCAAGAAAAAAGAGAGAAAAGGATGGAATCGAGAGCCGGAGTCCTGATTGTCAGACGGTCAGGTTCGGGGAATCTATTATAAATCACCAGACCAGCCGATAGATGGCGTTCGCCAGAAGGACCAGGATTGACACCACTATCCCCAGGATATAAAACCACGATGGAAAGCTGAACGGTTCTGACACGTTTGTTTTGTTCGCGCAGGTCGTGAAGAACGCGGCGATGTAGAAGACGAGCAGAAGCCCGGCTCCGGCGAGGATCGATGCGGGGCCCAGGAGGGGATAGACCGTTTCCACATACCTGTCAAGCGGCGTCAGGTCGATTGCCGCTGCCGAAAGACCTATGATGAAGAAGAGGTGGATTTCGACAGAAGACAGTAAAACAAAGCTTTTGTGATAAGCAAGCAGAAACCAGCAATACCGGGCGGCATAGAGCCAAAGCGCGAGCAGAAGCGTTGCGTGGCACAGGCGTTCGTAGAACCGTCCCTTCAGCACGAACAGGAACAGCACGGCGAACACCGGAACGGCGAGCGCGGGAATCAGCAGAAGCAGGCGGTTCATGCCTTCCGAGGCACGTTTCACCCGGTCCGGGATGATGAACTGGCATGTGGCGATGCTTTCGACGAGTAACGCTCCTGCAAGCACGGCAAGCGCTGCCAATGCGATCAGTATCTTCATCTCATCCCCTCAAAAGCTTCCCCGCTTCGGTTCAGGCGGTCAGAGCTGTTTTTTGCCTTTACCCTTGTACTCTTCGTACAGGCCGCCGTATCTCGAAACGAGCATCACGCCGTCGTTGCGGATCGCATAACGGTAGTTGCCGATATGGTTGAGGTCTTTGTCTTCGACCAGGACAAACGGCTCGTCGCTGGCTTTTTTGCCTCTGCCGTGGTAGACATAGTGGTCGGAGGTGTATTTCGCCGCGGGGGCCGGTTTCTCGGGAAGCTCCGCCGGGAACGCCCCGTCGTTGAGCTCCGCATACTCGATGCAGATGACATGGTAGTTGCGGAGGCAGTCGCGGCAGGCGCTCTGCGCGAATTCCTCGGCGGGTTTCCCGCCGCCCATCGGAATGGAGAAGATCGCCGCCGCGCCGAGCGCGGGGAGCAGTTTCAGCACGTTGCGCTGCCAGTGGCGTTCCTGCTGCTGCATCAGGAAGATCAGAATGCCGACCGCCGCCACGAGCGTGACCTGGAACGGAATGCGGATCAGGACCGCCTTGTTCATGACCAGATATTCCTGCCAGCGGTAGAACGTCTCGGCGGAGGAGAAGCTGCCCTTGTGGGCGTTGAGCTGCGAGAGCACGATTCCCGAGTTCATGATGAACAGGAAAATGAGCGACAGGAAAAGCAGGATGTAGGGATACGCGTAAATGGTTTTGAAAAGCAGCTTGAGGTTGTCGCGGATCCCGGAGACAGAGAAATTGAGGATATGGAAATGGCGGTGGTGGTGATGATGGTGATGATGGTGGTGATGGTGCTCGCCGTCTTTGTGTTCGCCGTGCTTGTGCTTGTATTCGTCAGGATTGGTGAAAGCCAGGTTGCCGGTCTCGGCGGCGTTTCCCGCGGCAGATGCGGCAGGCGCAGTTTCGTGGGCTTTCTTTTCTTCAGACTGTTCTGAGGTTTGCGACATGGAGACGACTCCTGATTACGATGACGTTCTGCGGAAAAAAACCGGAAAGCCGGTGTCCGCTTCGTGTTTAGTTTGGATTATCTTGAAATAATAATATAGATTGAAAAATGATTTTTGCAAGAAAATTGAGGCAGGAAAAATATTTTTTTCCGAAAAAAAGATTCAGTGGGATTATTTGCCGGAGTTCTCATTGGACTGTTCCAGCAGCCAGTCGGCCAGTTCCGGTTCGATCTCACGCAGCGGGACCATCACGAAATCGCGTTTTGCAGCCTCGGGATGCGGGACGGTCAGGTCCGGCAACCGGATTGTCTCTCGTCCGAACAGGATGATGTCGAGGTCGAGCGTCCGGGACACATGGTAGGCGTGGTCGTTCGGGCGTCCGTTGTCCGCCTCGATCTTCTGGCACACTCGAAGCAGATCAGGGGCCGAACCGCTCCAGAACCCCGAAAGCACGGCATTCGTGAACTCCGGCGCACCGGGTTCGCATCCGATCGGAGCGGTGCGGAGCAGAGACGAAAAACGCCGGATACGGAATCCGGCGTTGGAAAGAGCTTCACAAGCCCGGCGGAAGGCTTCGGGGACGTCCCCGATGTTTCCGCCGAGCGCAATGACGCAGAGCGTTTCGGCCATCAGCAGTCGAACGTGAAGGCGTTGATTGCGTTGACGGCGGCGGCGATCTCCTTGACGAGGTCGGCCGGGACGGCGCTTTCGGCGTTCACCGCGAGGATCGAGCGGGAATTCTCGAGGCTGTGCGGCGCGCGGACGTCGGCGATGTTGATGTTGTTCTGGCCGAGGAGCCCGGTGATCTTGCCGATGATGCCGGGGGCGTCTTCGTATTCGACGAAGAGGTAGTTTCCGGCGGGGTGGATGTAGATGCCGTCGAACGAGTTGATGCGGGAGACCATGAGGCGGCCTTCAGCGATGGTGCCGCGGATGGAGATGCGGTCGGACCCGGCGATGAAGTCGAGCGTGATGGCTTCGCCGTAGTGCTTGCTCTCGTCGACGTCGCGGACGATGAACTGGATGCCGCGGGATTCGAGAACCTTCAGGGCCTCGTCCGCGCCGCTGAAGGCGTCGAACTGCGGGCAGATGGCAGCGGTGACCGGGGCGATCATCCACTTGGAGAACTGGTGGAGCTTGCCGTAGCAACTGAGCTCGATCTTGGAGATCGCGCGGCCGTTCAGGTACGCGGCGCCGAGGCCGGCGAGCACGGAGGCGAGCTTCTGGTAGTTCGCGTCGAGTCCGTCCGGCACGCCCTTGTTCACGACGCAGGCGGTCACGCCGTCCTCGAAGTAGGCGACGGTCTGGTCGGCTGCGCGCTTGGCGGCGAGGAAGTTGGCTTCCTTCGTGCTGGCGCCGAGGTGCGGGAGCATGATGTCGGCGATGTCGGCCACGGTCTTGTCGCCCGCGGCGTCCTTCGCGTAGACGTCGTTGCAGAAGATGAGGTCCTTTTCCTGCTTGGCGGCGCGGATGGCCTCCTCGTCGACGATGCCGGCGCGGGCGCAGTTCACGAGCATGGCGCCTTTCTTCATGAGGCCGAGCAGCTTGGCGTTGACCATGCCGCGGGTCTTGTCATTTTCCGGGATGTGCAGGGAGACGATGTCGGACTGCGCGAAGACTTCCTCGACCGTGCAGAGCTGGGCGCCGAGGTGGGCGGCCAGGTCGGCGGACAGGATCGGGTCGTAGGCGAGGATCTTCACGTCGAAGCCGGAGAGGCGCTTGATGAGCAGGCGGCCGATGTTGCCGAGGCCGAGGATGCCGACGGTCTTGCCGGTCAGTTCGCGGCCCATGAAGCTTTTCTTCTCCCATTTGCCGGCACGGGTGGACTGGTCGGCGGGGACGAGCTTGCGATAGGCGGCGAGGATCAGGGCGATGACTTCCTCGGCGACCGCGTTGGAGTTCGCGCCCGGGGTGTTCATCACGTCGATGCCGAGCTTGCGGGCGTGGCGGATGTCGATGTTGTCGAAACCGGCGCCGGCGCGGACGACGAGCTTCAGGTCCTTCAGTCCGTCCATGATCTCGGGCGTGACCTTCTCGCTGCGGACGATGATCGCGGATGCGTCGGAGTTCTCGGAGGCCAGATCGGCCAGCTGCACGTCCGGGTTCTGGACCACGGTGAAACCGTGTTCGCTCAGGATTTTTTCAACGACCTTGTCGAGTTTGGTGGGAATGAGGACTTTTCTCATGCTTGTCTCCTTGTGCGTGCAAGCGCACGGTTACGGTTGCTCCAAAAATTTTTTGGAGCATATAATATACACCGTGAATGCCGAAGTTTCCACCCCCCTTCCGTCAAATAGTCCGGTTTCCACCTCGAAAAAAGACGGGAAGATGGGACGGTGGACGGGGAACAAAGGCTTGTTCTGTCGCCGTCAGATACCCAGACGGTCCTGGCGCATCAGCTCGGCGTCGCCGAAATCCATGTGTGGTGTATAACCGTCCAGCGGCAGGATGAGCGTGTGGACCGCGTCCAAAATCCATTCCGGTTGCGGATAATAGCTCTTTTCCAGCTCGGGACAAGGCGAGATCTCGTTCGGCGCGCCGATCACGACGGGCGGAGCGTCGAGGTCATCGAAGCAGTACCGTGTGATACGGGCGGCGAGCGTCTGCGGCCAGGAACCGCGTTCGCAGGCGTCCGACACGATCAGAATGCGTCCGGTCTTCCGCACGGATTGCACCACCGGTTTGAAATCGAACGGCACGAGCGACCGCGCATCGATGACCTCGGCGGACAGATCGAATTCGTGTTCGAGGCGTTCCGCCGCCTGCATCGCCGGATAGAGCGCCGGGCCGACCGTCAGGATCGTGAGATCGTTTCCGGAGCGTTTCACGTCAGGCGTTCCGAGCGGGATCTCGTAATCCTCCTCCGGCACCCCGCCTGCATGGAACATTTCCGGCGTGTCGTACAGGCGCTGGCTTTCGAAAAAGACGACCGGGTCGGTCCCGGCGAGCGCCGCCGCCAGCATACCCTTCGCGTCGTACGGGGTCGCCGGGTAGACGACCTTCAGTCCGGGAATGTGTGTGCAGAGCGCCGTCCAGTCCTGCGCGTGCTGGGCGCCGTATTTCGCCCCCACGGAAACGCGCAGCACCACGGGCATCTTCAGCATGCCCGCCGACATCGCCTGCCATTTCGACAGCTGATTGAACACCTCGTCCCCGGCGCAACCGATGAAGTCGCTGTACATGAGCTCGATCAGCACATGTCCGCCGCACATCCCGCAGCCGACCGCCGTGCCGACGATCGCCGCCTCGGAGATTGGCGCGTTGAAGAGCCGGTGGTAGGGCAGGGCCTCCGTCAGCCCGGTGTACACGCCGTACGCGCCGCCCCAGTCGCGGTTGTCCTCGCCGTAGATGACGAGCTTGTCGTCGACGTATGCCCTGCTCAGGACCGCCTCGAACAGCGCGTCGCGCAGGGTGAACGCTTTCAGCTTGGAAACCGGATTGCCCGCGACATCCAGATAGAATCTTGTTTTCTCTTTGAGCTTCTTCCGCCTCGCATTTTCCCCAATCGGCTGCGTGACGTCGCGCCCGACTTCCGCCGGATGCGCCTCGGTTCGCCTGTTCGAGAAATTGTACTTGCGGAACGCGTCGGGTTCGCGTATGGGGTCGGGACGCGGCGAGACTGCCGTGTCCGCCGCCAGCCGCGTGAGTTGCGTGATATGTTCGATGATTCGAGCATCTAATGCCTCGAAATCAGAGGATGAAACAAGCCCCGCCGTTTCCAGATTCTTCCGCAATGCCAAAATCGAATCCGCCTTGCGCCATTCCTCGATCTCCTCCTGAGAACGGTACGAGTTCGCGTCCGTGGCGGAGTGCCCGGCGTAACGGTATGTGATCGTTTCGAGGAAGACCGGGCCGCGGTTTGCCTCGATGAGCGCGCGTTTCCGCCGGAACGCATCGATCACGGCCAGCGGATCGTAGCCGTCGATGCGTTCCGCGTGCATGGCTTCCGGGTTCACCCCGACTGCCACCCTTGCGGCGACTCCGTATGCCATCGTCTCGCCCGAAGTCTGCCCGCCCATGCCGTAACAGTTGTTGATGCAGTTGAAGATGACCGGCAGGCCGCCGCGGTATCCATCCTCCCACAGCATGTTGAACTGGTCCATTGCGGCAAAGTTCATGGCTTCCCACACTGGACCGCGTCCGAGCGCGCCGTCCCCGAAGTTGCACACCACGAGTCCGCTGCTCCGGGTCGCTTTCCGGTACAGCGCCGCCCCGGCCGCGATCCCCGCCGAACCGCCCACGATGGCGTTGTTCGGGTAGATGCCGAACGGCGGAAAGAAAACGTGCATGGAGTTGCCGTGTCCGCGGTTGAATCCGTTTGCGCGCCCGAAGACCTCGCAGATGAACCCGTAGAGCAGGAAATCCGCCGCGAGTTCGCGGATGTTATTGCCCCGACTATTTTTCTCCACGACGCGCAGGATGTCGGGCCGCGACTTCATGATGTCATCGAGCTCGGCCTCGCTCAGCGTCCGGATGGCGCGGAATCCGCGCGCCAGGAATTCGCCATGGCTCCGGTGCGACCCGAAGATGATGTCGTCACGGTTGAGGGTGAACGCCATGCCGACGGCCGCCGCTTCCTGTCCGGTGGAGAGGTGCGCCGGGCCGGTGTAGCAGTATTTGATTCCGTTGTAGTTCTTGACTGTGCGGACGCCGTAGATCATGGTCTCGACCTCGCGGATGTACTGCATGTCGAGGTAAATCCCCTTCAGTTCCTCCGGCGAAAACGCCTTACGTTCCTCCTCAAAGGATTTATTATATTGGTTCAGCGGGATCTCCGGCATTTCCAGCCGGCCCGCCCGCCTCAAATCCGAGGGATGGACGATCTGTGTCTTCGGCATAGCGTCCGCCTCGAATCAGAGTTCCATCAACGCGGCGTCGCGCAGGACTTCCGCCACGGTCGGATGCGGGAACACCGTCTGTGCGAGTTCTGCGGCGGTCATGTGCTGCGTGATCGCCACGGCCATCGCCGGTATGATCTCCGACGCCGGATTGCCGAGCATGCAGGCGCCGAGGATGCACTTCTCCTCGTCCAGCACCAGCTTCATGATGCCGTTGCCTCCCTCGTTCTCCGCCTGGTACCGGCCGCTGAAAAGCAGCGGCAGTTTGAGCGTCTTCACGTTCAATCCTTTTTCCGTCGCTGTCTCCTCGGTCTCGCCGACGGACGCCGCTTCGGGGTTCGTGTAGATGACAGACGGGATCGTGTCGTAGCGCATCGCGTCGTCGACGCCGCGGATCACGTTTACAGCGACTTCCGCCTCGCGGTACGCCGTGTGCGCCAGCATGGAAACACCGTTCACGTCCCCGGCGGCGAATACACCCGGCACGTTCGTCCGCATCTTCTCGTCCGTGCGGATGCCGCCGTTCGTGCCGAGCTCGATCCCGAGCGATTCCAGCCCGATTCCCTGCGTGTTCGGCCTGCGCCCGGCGGCGACCAGAATCTTGTCCGCTTCCAGCTCGAATTCGTCTCCGTTCGATTTCACGCCGCGGACTCGTCCCGCCTCAATCGCCTGAACCCGGCTTCCAGTCAGGAACTTGACGCCGCGCACCGTGTAGTTCCGCTGGAGCAGCGCCGCGATGTCGCGGTCGATGCGTCCGCCGATCCGGTCGAGCATTTCGACGACCGTCACGTCCGACCCGGCGGAATTGAAATACGACGCCATTTCCAGCCCGATCGCTCCCGCGCCCATTACGACGAGTTTTGAAGGAATCTCCGTTATGGAAAGGATTTCCCGATTCGTGACCGCGAATCCGTCCGTCAGCGCGTCCTTCAGCCCGGGGATCGGCGGGACCGCCGCGGAAGATCCGGTCGCGATCAGTACGTTTTTTCCGGCGAACTTCTCGCCGCCCGCCTCGATGACGAAATCGCCTGCCTCATTTTTTTCAGCCAGCACGCCGTTTTCGCGAATGACGTTCGCGCGGGCCTTTTTCATCTGCATTTCCACGCCCGCGACGAGTTTTTTCACGATCTTGTCTTTGCGCGCGACTACGAACGAATGGTCCAGCGTTGTCTCTTTAGATGTTACGCCGTATTTCTCCGAGCCGCCTTTCGCGTAGTCGTACAGCTTCGCGGAATACAGCATCGTCTTGGTCGGGATGCACCCCTCGTTGAGGCAGACGCCGCCCAATGCTTTCCCTTCGAAAATGGCCGTGTTCAGTCCGAAATGCCCGGCGCGTTCCACTGCGCGGAATCCCGCGGGGCCGCCGCCCAGGATCAGGAGATCGTATGTCATGTTTTCTGTCCTTATGTGAGGTTGATATTGTTTGCTTTAGTTTTGTGTCCCGTCCGGTCCGAGCCGGAACGCGAGCTCGTTCAGGAATCTTGCCGCGGAGAGCAGATCGACGCCCGCGCGATCATAAACGAGCGTCAGCCGGATTGCCGGATAAACCTCAATTCTGCCTCGTTTATCCAGCCTTGTCTGTGTTGCGGCCGCCCCGATGCCGAGCGCGCAGAGTTCCGGCGGCGTCAGTTCCGGCGTGAAACTATCCACGCCGTACTCGCTCAAATCCGCCACGGTGAATGTCCCATCCTGAAACTCCTGCGGTTTCGAGGTGAACAACCGCTTGCAGCGGTTCGCTGCGTTTCGCATCAAAACGGCAAGTTCATTTAACGTGTATGTCTCCGCGCACCGGATGACCGGTTTCAGCGTGTCGAACCGTGTTTCCACGTTCAGTCGCAGGTGAACCGTGTTGTATTCATAGATTTTGTCGCCATGCCGACGCGCGTTCAGTTCAGGCATCTTGACAAGCAGTCGTGCCAGTTCATGGCAGATCGCCGTGCCGGGCGTGATTTCGTTTTGTGTTTTGCAGAACTCTATGATCTTACTTGCGTCAAACATTCTGCTGACAAATCCGGTCCGTCCTGCCTCTTCTGCACAAACCTGCCTCATGCTGATCCGGTTTTCGACCGTCAGCGGGCGTCCGGCCCAGATATCGCATATTTTCAGTTCAACCCCCTTGTTTTTCCTGTTCGTTTGAACAGAAAGCACATCACGCTCGATGACTCGTCCATCCGGTCCGCTGCCTGAATAAATGGAATTTACGTTCACTCCAAGCTCATTTGCCTTTCTTCTCGCCCGAGGCGAGACCCTCTGCTTCCCGTCAGGGGTATTTTGAATGGAAACATGTTCATGTTCGAAATCCAGATGTTCTTCACGCAGGATATCATTTTTTGCTTCGGTTTGAGCTGGATGTCTTTCATCCGGCGTTTTCAGTTCGCGCAACAACGTCTTCAGCTCACTTTTATCGAAGGTCTCGGATTCGGACATGATCCCGACCGGGCTTCCGACCGCGGCCTCCTTGCCTTCTCCGGTCAGGATATGCACGAGGAAACCGTCCGACTCCGCCTCGTGCTGGAACGTCGCCTTGTCGGTTTCGAGGGAGAAGACGGGCTGCCCTTTGCGAACATGGTCCCCCTCGCGCACCAGCCATTTGGACAGGATCGCACTTTCGTCGGAGACGCCCATCTGGGGCATTCTGAGTACGTTCAACATTGTTTCCCTGCTCCGGTCAACATCATGTCGTCCTCATGTTTGATTGCTTCCGGTTATCTTTTGATCATATTAATGTATCACGGAATAGATTTGAATTCAACCGTGATTCAAGAATTATGCGCACATCTTAATCATACAACCTATGCGTACACGCGCGATAGACGCGGACAACCGCTTTTTCTCGATTTTCTTTTGATTTCGGCTTGACAAGTCGGGATTTCGGGTGTATCTTATAAGATGCCGGTTCGGTTTCGGGCCGGTG
>JBGUKB010000054.1:0-30337 GCA_045114235.1 Victivallales bacterium | reverse complement strand
GCCTTCTGCGCGGCGGAACGTTCCGCGAGCCATTCCTCTCTGGTGAGCTGCGGCTGGACGTACATGTATTTGAGCGTGCGTTCGGCGATGGCCTTGAACGTGGGGCCGGAAGCGGATCCGCCGTAGCGGCTGCCGACCGTGGGATCGTCGCAGGTGACGAGCAGGACGAACTTCGGATCCTCGGCGGGGACGAACCCGACGAACGAGGCGTAGTAGCGGTTGGAGTACGCGCCGTTGATGACCTTCTGCGCGGTCCCTGTCTTGCCCGCCACGTGGAAGCCCTCGATGGCGGCCTCCGTGCAGGTGCCGCCCGCCTCGGTCACGCCGATCATCATGTCGGTGATCATCTTTTTCGTGGTCGGGTTCGCGAAGATGCTTTTCGATTCTTTGATCACGGGCATGACGCGCACGTCGTCGCCGCGTTCGATGCGGTCGACGATGCGGAGGTTGACCTTGTAGCCGCCGTTCGCGATCATGCAGTAGGCGCGTGCGAGCTGGAGCGGGGAGACCGCGATGCCCTGGCCGATGCAGAAACGCGAGACGGAGAGGGAATCCCATTTTTCGAGGGGACGGAAGATACCGGAAGTCTCGGGCTTGAGCTGGATCCCGGTCTTCTGGCCGAATCCGAAGGACCGCAGGGCGGTGTCGAGGTTTTTCGCGCCCATCATGACCGAGATCTTCGCCGTGCCGATGTTGCTGGACTGCTTGATGACTTCGGTCACGGGCACCTTGCCGACGTTGTGCGTGTCGTGCAGGAGACGGCCGGCGTACTTCCAGACGCCCTGTTCGCAGTCGACGATGGAGTTCGGAGTCACGAAGCCCCTGTCAAGCGCGTAGGAGACTACGAACGGCTTCATGATGGAGCCGGGCTCCAGCGCGAGCTCGGAAAGGCGGTTCGCGGAGGATTCGGGCGTCATGGTGCTGCGGTCGTTCGGATTGAACGTGGGGCGTTGCGCGGCGGCGAGGACGTCGCCGGTCTTCGGGTCGACGAGGAGCGCCCAGGCGGCGTGCGGTTTCACGCGTTCGCACATGAGGTCGAGTTCCTCCTCCACGATCGCCTGGAGCGGCTCGCGGATGGTGAGGAAGATGTTGTAGCCGTCGAGCGTGGGCTCGCTCTTGCTGTTCACGTAGGTCACGGAACGCCCGTTTCTGGCGCGTTCGTAGACCATGGAGCCGGAGGTGGCGGTCATGGCGTCGTTGAGGGAGCGTTCGATGCCCTGGATCGGGACGAATGTATCGTAGGAGACGTTCGTGAGGCCGAGGATGTTCGCCAGCATCGTGTTTTTCGGGTAGCTTCTGCGGTAGGAGCTGGTGAAGGAGACGCCGTGGAAGGAGAGCTCCTTGACTTTTTCCTTGAGTTTTTTTGCATCCTCGTACTTGACGCCTGTGGCGATGACGGCGTAATGGCATTCGCGCTCAATTTTCTTGCCGTTCGCGTCCTTCGTTACGAAGGAACGTTTGCTCAGGCGGCGGAAGACCTCGTCGGCGTTGACGTTTTCACAGTTTTTTTCGAAGAAGTCCGCGATCATGCGGCATTCCGTTTCGGTCTTGTCCGCGTCTTTTTTGTTCAGGATGTAGATGTTCGCCGGGTCGCCGACGATGTCCATCGTGGGGACGTTTCCGACGAGGAGCGAGCCGCCGAAGTCGAAGATCTCGCCGCGCGTGCCGTGCGTCTCGATCCGGGTGGTATAGGTGTTCTGGGCCTTGCCGAAGAGTTCGTCGTGGCGCGTGATTTGAACGGAATAAAGCACGCGTGCGACGTAACCGAACCCGCAGATGAGCAGGATGTACACGAGAGCCATGCGGATGGCCATGGAGCGGAACAATGTCATGTCAGGCGTCCTTTCTGTGTGCGGGGTCCGGTTTCAGGTTATTGAACTCCTCCGGAGGTTCGGTCCGTACCGGCGGAAGTGTCCGCGACGCGGGTGTCGCTGCCGTACTGGGACGGGGCGGCGACCGGGCCTTCGAAACGTTTCATGTAGCGCACCTGGCTCGGGTTGACGGAGCGGAGCGCGAGGTTGTACTGGCGGATCTTCGAGTTGATGTTGTCCCAGGAACGGAGCGCTTCGCGCTGCGCGACGAGCGTCTGGATCTCGGTGCGTTTCTCGCGGATCTCCTCGGTGATGCGGGCTTTCTCGCGTGCGAGCTGTTCGGTTTTGTCGTTCAGGTGCACGCGGGCGTAGCATGCGGCAAAGATGACGACCATCATCATCCCCATTTTGATGAGCAGCCCTGCGACCCAGGGGGTTTGGGTTTGCCCGGTTTCGACGCCGGGCTCCGACGGATTTGTTTTTTTGGTGAATTGGTTCATGATGTTCCGCTCTCTCGTGTTATGGTTAAAGTTTTTCAGCAGCGCGCAGTTTGGCACAGGCGGCCCTCGGGTTGGCGGCGAGCTCGCGTTCGTCGGCCTCGACGGGCTTTTTGGTCAGGGGTTTCAGGACGGCACGCCAGGAGCAGATGCAGACCGGGGTGCCGGGCGGGCATTTGCAGTTCATGGCCATTTCCCGGATGAAGTTCTTGACGATGCGGTCTTCCAGCGAATGGAAGCTGATGACCGCCATGCGGCCGCCGGGGGCCAGGAGATCGACAGCCGCCTGAAGGCCGTCGCGGAGTTCGTCGAGTTCCCCGTTGACGGCGATTCTGAGGGCCTGAAACGCGAGGGTGGGAGCGGGCGGACCTTTGCGTCCGCCTTTGCGGTGGAACCTGCCGAGAACGTCGTCGCAGACTTCGGCCAGGTCTCCGCAGGTGAGGAGCGGTTTGGTTTGACGGAGTTCGACGATGCGGCGGGCGAGGCGGCGCGCCTCCCGGATTTCGCCGTAGTCGCGGAATATGGAAGTAAGATCCTCTTCAGATTGCGTGTTGACGATGTCCGCGGCGGTGCGTCCGCGGGAACGGTCCATCCGCATATCCAGCGGGGCCTCGGCGAACCGGAACGAGAAGCCGCGTTCCGCGTCGTCGATCTGCCTGGAAGATACGCCGATGTCAAGGAGTATGGTATCGACCTTGTCCCAGCCGAGCGCCGCAGCGCGGTCGGCCATGCGGGAGTAGTCGGAGTGCACGAGGTGGACGCGGTCCCCGGCGAAGGCGAGGCGTTCGCGCGCGGCGGCCAGGGCATCTTCGTCGCGGTCGAGGCCGAGGAGTTCCGCTTCGGGTTTGCATTTCAGGAGCAGCGAGCTGTGCCCGCCGTAGCCCACGGTGCCGTCGACAATGCGGCGGACGGTGCGGGATTCGGGCGCGAGGAACGAGCAGACGGCCTCCGGGAGTACGGGGATGTGCTTCGTGGCTTCGGGCCGGTTTTCCTGTATGTTCATGGTCTGCGTCATGCCGCGTTCTCCTTAATCCAGCACGTCCAGGAAGCTGTCGCCGGTTTCGTTGAAAGCCTCGAACTCGGCGCGCCAGCGGGCTCCGTCCATGATCTGGCCGAAGTTGCTGGAGGCGATGAAGGCGACGGTATCCTTGAGCTGGGCGAAATCCATCAGGATCTGCGGGATCTGGATGCGGCCCTGCTTGTCGCACTGGAGCTTGAACGTGCGGGCGCCCAACTGACGCAGTTTCATGAGGTCTTCCTTGTTCGAAGGCGAAAGCTGGTTCAGTTTTTTGCCGATACGATCGTTGTACACTTCCTCCGTATACAGCTGAAGCGTGCGGTCGCGCCCGGGCATGAGCACGAAACAGCCGGTCGGAGACTGACTGCGCCAGTCCGACGGCACTGCAACGCGGTGCTGACTGTCGAGCTTGTACTCGCAGTTGCCGCTCAGAATGCAGAAACTTGAGGTTGTATTCGTGTCGTTTGCCATGGTTTTTATCGAGATTCCCGGAGTCTCCGCTTTGGAACCCCTATTTTCACCTTTCTTCCCCTAATTTACCCTGTATCCACCATTTTTCAAGCCCTTTTCGCATTTTTTTTCGTTTTTTTTTCGTTTTTTTTTGTTTTCGCCCCTTTTTACCCCCTTTTTTGCCCTTTTCGATGTCTGAAAACGCGAAAAGGACGGTTCCGACGGATGCGGCCCGACAACGAAAAATGATGTGTCCTTCGCGTAATTCTGTGCGATGAAGGAAAGCGAGGCGAAACCGGAAACGGAAACGCGAGGTAAAATGAGGCGGAGAGGAAAGAAGAATGAAAATGAGGTGAACTGAGGAGAGAAGGTGTGCGGAAAAGATGAGGCGAGATGAGGTGAAAAAGATAAGTCGTATATGACCTGTACGACCTATCATGATGAGCTCAGCTCAGTGAAAAAAGAGCTTGGAGAAGGAATGTGCTGCGAGGCGAAATCGAGGCAAAAAAAAGACCGCCCCGAATTTGAGGCGGCTTTCTTCGTGCCCGAGCGGAGCCGGGCACTGTTGCAGTGGAGGACTTGTCCTCCTAGCTGTTGAGCTTGCGGAGAGCCTTGCGGATGATGTTTTCGCTGGAGCGTTCCTGCTCGGGCAGGGCGGCAACGAGGTCCGCGACGGTCTTCTGTATCTTCGCCCGCTGGAACCCGAGCTGTTCGAGCGCGAGGAGCGCGTCCTCCATCTCTCGCGACTGCGGGACGTCCTGCGGGAGGCTGGAGAACGTGAGCTCGGGGAACATCTTCACGATCTTGTCTCGGAGCTCGACGATCATGCGTTCGGCGGACCTGGGGCCGATGCCGCTGATGTGCTTGAGGACCTTGATGTCGGCGTTGATGATGGCGCTGCAGAACGTGGGGATGTTCATGCTGCTGAGGATGGCGAGGGCGGTCTTCGCGCCGATGCCGTTCACCGTGAGCAGGAGCTTGAAGATTTCGAGCTCCTCCTTCTTCGCGAACCCGAAGAGCTGGAGCGCGTCCTCGCGGACTTGCAGCCAGGTCAGGACCGTGGCGGTGCCGCCTTCGCCCGCTTTCAGCAGCACGTCGTAGGTGCTCATGGGGATGGAGACGAAATATCCGACGCCGTTCACGTCGAGGATGAGTTCGGTGAAGTTCAGGGAAACGACTTTGCCTGTGAGCTGAGCGATCATGGGAGAAGGTCCTTCGGAGCGGATTCCGGGTAGAGGTTGGGGTATGATTCTTTGCAGATACTATACACGCGTTCGCGCGAAAATCAAGCGCGGGTCAGCAGACGCACGTCGCCGCAGTTCAGTTTGAGCGTGCGCCCGTCGTCTTCGTCGAGGATGACCGAGCCGTCGTCCGCGATGTCGCGGAAAAGCCCGGTGAGGCGAGATCCGTCGCCTGCGAGGAACTCCACGCGGCGTCCGAGGAGCCCGTTTTCGGTTTTCCATCGGTTGAACAGCGTTTGAGGTGCATTTTTCAGGACCTCGGCGTGATCGGCCAGGATTTCCTCGAAACGCCGCAGGGCCGCTTCGTACTCGCACGTTGCGCCGGTCAGGATGCGGACGGACGTGGCTTCCTGCGAGGCGGCCGCGAGCTCCTCGCGCGTCATGTTCAGGTTGACGCCCATTCCGGTCACGAGTCCGCCGGGCGCGCCGTTGCGCGGGCAGATGTACTGGGAAAGGATGCCGGAAATCTTTGCCGTGCCGCGGAAGATGTCGTTCGGCCACTTGATGTGGAATTTTTCGGCGGGGGCGAGCTCGCGCACGAGGTCGAGGACCGCGAGCGATCCGGCTGCGACGCCGAGCAGGGGGCTGTTCACGTTTTTCTGAACGAAGCTCGCGTAGATGTTGCCGCGCGGGGAGATCCATTTGCGGTCGAGGCGGCCGCGTCCGGCTGTCTGCATGGCGGCGACGACGAGTTCGCGGTCGGCGAGTTCGGCGAAATGCGCGACGGCCCACGTCGTCGTGGAGTCGATGGTGTCGAAGAAGATCATGGCTGTGTCAGACGGAGCGGCGGCGTCCCGTTGGGGTGAAGGTCAACGAGGTGCATTTGTCCGCGCCGATGAGCTCGGCGACGCGGGCGAGGATGGCGGACTGCACGGCTTTCGTGCGGACGGACGCCAGATAGGCGGGATGCTCCACCTCGATGAAGAGGGTTTTGTTCGTGATGGAAAGCGGCGTGGTGTGCTTCGCCGCGACCGCCCCGGCGATCTCCGCCCAGCGGTCCGAGACCGTGCGGAAATCCGCGACGCCGTGCGGCAGTTTCTTCCGCATGACGCGATGAAGCACGTCCCCGACGGGCTGGGAGGACGGCAGATGCTTCATGAGTTCGCCGTCGGAACTGTCTTCGCCGTACCACTCGCGGAGGATGGGATCCATCTTCTTTCGGGCGCGGCATGTGGCGGTCCCTTCGGGCGGACGCTTTTCAGTCGGCATTGTTCAGCACGTCCCCGCTAAACGCCGACGCCAAAGATGGCAAGTGGTATGAGACATAGGTTGCCCACGAAACAGAACAATCCTATGAACCCTTGCCCCATGTGGCTTAGCCCGGACGATATGCGCCACGGCATGATGATGCACTCCACGAGGCCGACCGGGACCAGGAAGAACTTGAGGAAATACTTCGCGGAACGGACGCCGACGACCGCGACGTTCTTGAGGCCGCGGATCACGTACGGGGCGAGGATCTTCGCGCCCTGGATGGCGAGCGGGGTCAGGATGGCGAGCGTGACGGGGTCGAACGCCTCGGCCTTGGGCTGGGGCGCAAAATAGAACGTGCCGATGAGCACGATACACAGAATCAAAAGAAAACGCCGGGTCATGGTTCGGGTCCTTCCTGGCTGTTTGAGGGTGCGATGTGTTTCTTGAAGAGGGCGTATTCCACGGAATCGGCGAGCGCGATCCAGGAGGCTTCGATGATGTTTTCGCTGACGCCGACGGTGTCCCACACGCTGGTGGAGTCGTGGCTCTGGATGCGGACGCGCGTCTGGGCGGCTGTGCCGTTCAGGTTTTCCAGGATGCGGACTTTGAAGTCGATGAGGGAGACGTCGCGAAGCGCGGGGTAGAAACGCTCCAGCGCCTTGCGGAGCGCGAGGTCGAGCGCGTTGACCGGGCCGTCGCCTTCCGCGGCGGTGAGCTGGGAAACGCCGCCGACGCTGAGCTTGACGGTGGCCTCGGAGACCACGCGGTCGCCTTCGCCGCGTTTCTCGATGATGACGCGGAAGCCCTCGAGCGTGAAGTAGGAGGGCCACAGGTTCATGACCTTGTGCATCAGCACGACGAACGACGCTTCGGCAGTTTCGTATTCGTATCCGGCGCGCTCGCGTTTCTTGAGCTCTTGGAGCCCGGCGTTGCCGAGGCGGGAATCCCGCAGGTCGATGCCGAATTCGGCGGCCTTCATGGTGAGCGAGTGGCGTCCGGAGAGCTCCGAGATGAGGATGCGGCGGCGGTTGCCGACTGATTCCGGGCGGACGTGCTCGAACGTGACGGGGTTCTTCGCGATGGCGTCGACGTGGAGTCCCGCCTTGTGCGCGAACGCGCTTTCGCCGACGTACGGGGCGTGGGCGTCCGGGCGCATGTTTGCCTTTTCGCAGACGAAGTCGCTGACGTCCTTCAGCATAGCGAGGTGGCCGGGCGGAAGACAGCGGAAATCGGTCTTCAGCTCGAAATTCGGGATGATGGTGCAGAGGTTGGCGTTGCCGCAGCGTTCCCCGATGCCGTTGACCGTGCCCTGCACGAGGCGGGCGCCGCTGCGCACGGCCACGATGGAGTTTGCGACGGCCGTGCCGGAGTCGTTGTGGCAGTGGATGCCGAGGACGATGTTCTCGGGCAGAAGTGCGCGGACTTTCTTCGTGATGTCGAGGATTTCGACGGGGAGCAGCCCGCCGTTGGTGTCGCAGATGGTGACGGCGGAAGCGCCGCCCTCGCATGCCGCTTTCAGGACGCATTCCGCGTAGGCGCGGTCCTCGCTCCAGGCGTCGAAGAAATGTTCGGCGTCGAAGATGACCTCGCGCCCGGCGTCGGCGAGGAACCGGCAGGATTCGCGGATCATGTCCAGGTTCTCTTCCTCGGTGACGTTCAGGATCTCGCGGACCTGCGAGGCGGGCGTCTTGCCGACGATGGTGCAGACGGGCGCGCCGGAATCGAGCAGGGCGCGCAGCTGCGGATCGTTTTCCGCGGCCAGGTCCTTGCGGCGCGTGCAGCCGAACGCGCAGAGTTTCGCGTATTTGAACGTGTGGGAGGCGGCGTCGCGGAAGAATTCTGCGTCGCGCGGGTTCGATCCGGGCCAGCCGCCTTCGATGTATGCCACGCCCAGCTCGTCCAGTTTCGCGGCAATACGAAGCTTGTCGTCCTTCGAGAACGAGACGTGTTCTCCCTGGGCGCCGTCGCGAAGCGTGGAATCGTATATCAGGATGTTCTGGTCTGGCATGGCGTGTTTTTCCTTGTAAAGGAAACAATATAGCGCCGTTTTGGAGGAAAACAACCTTAAAACGCATTTTTTTTCGTGTTTTCCGCCTTTTTTATAGAAAAAATGCCGGAAAACGGACCAAAACGGGAGGAGAAGGAAAGGAGAAAGACCGGATGCGGACGGTCAGGAAACCGTCTGTTCTTCCGGTTTCTCTTCCGGCTTTTCCTCCGCGGCCGCCTGCTTTTTTGCCTTGTACGGGATGATGAATCCGCCGACGAACGCCGTAAACGGCGCGACGAGGACGAGCCCGAAACTCCCGACGAGCGTCTTGACCGCTTCGGAGGCGACGTACGGGTTGTTGATGAAGTCGAGCGGGCCGATGCCCTGCGCGGCGAACGTCATCATGAGCGTGAGGTAGCCGCCGGAATACGCCAGCAGGAGCGTGGTGGTCATGGTGCCGACCACGCTGCGCCCCATGTTCAGGCCGGAGCCGATCAGCTCGCGGCGGTGGATGTCCGGGCGTTTCCGGAGGACTTCGACCATGCCGGCGGAAACGTCCATGGCGAGGTCCATGACCGCGCCGGAGCTGGAGAGGAAGATCGCGCCGATGTAGATGTCTGGGAGGCTGAGGAATTCGTAGCCGGAGTAAAGCAGCGTCTGGGCGTAGGGCATCATGCCGCCGTTGATCTTGAAGAGCTTCGTGAAGATGAGCGCCATGGCGCAGCTGGCGAGCACGCCGAGGATCGCGCCGAAGAACGCCGTGACGCCTTTCCGGGTCATGCCCGCGACCAGGAAGATGATGACCGCGCTGAGGAGCGTGACCGCGGCGAACGTGATGAGGAGCACGTTTCCGCCTTTCAGCGTGAGCGGGATCACGAGTTTCCAGATGACCAGGCAGCTGAAGACGAACGAGAGGAGGGCGTTGAACCCCGTGATGCCGGCGAAGACGAGCAGCAGAAGCCCGAAGAGGCCGAAGAGCAGGAGCGAGTACCCGATGCGGTAGTGGTCCTGCGCCGTGACCGTAAACGTCTCGTCGACGCCGTAGGGGATGGCCGCGAGCGCGATGTCGCCCGGCTCGAATATCTTGTCCAGCTCCATGTTCGCGCGGATCAGGTTCGTGCCCTCGAACTCGCGTCCCTTGTACGGGCCGTTCAGGACTCTCAGCCGGACATGCTGTTCGCCTTTCTTCAGCAGGCCGAACTGGAGGATGTTGGTGTTGTCGACGGAGAGGATGAGCGCCTTGCTCTTCACTCCCTCTTCCTGGCGTTTCGGGGAAAGCTCGACAAACCAAAGTGCGACGCAGGCAAGGAGGAATACGGCCACCATGACTGCGTCGCGTCTGGATATTTTCCAATGATGAAACATGGAAAATGATGTTGTGTCAGATTATTTCACGGGCACGGAGACGATCGCCTTGAGCTTCTTGGCGATGTCGGAGTTCTCGTACATGCCGGAGAAGACGTTGGAGTTCACGCCGTAGGCGCTGGTGTCGACGGGGAGGGCGGTGTGCGCGCCGCTGGTCCAGCCGATGGACGCTTTGTTGTCGAAGATCGCCACGACGGTGTTCGTGATGGCGTCGCCGCCACCGAAACCGGCGCGCTTGCCGTCCGGGAACTGGCGGTTGAACGCCTCTTCGATGCGGTCCTGTTCGCTCTTGGTCAGGGTCAGAGTGCCCTTGGGGGCGTTGCCGCGGCTGTCGAACTTATCGAAAACGAGGCCGAAGTTCTCGGTGATGAGCGGCTTGACGTCGTCGAACTTGATGGTCTTCTCTTCCTGCGGAGCCGCCTGAGCTTCCTGGTTGTCCTGGTTTTCCTGGTTTCTTCTGGGCGGGAATCCCATCCGTCTCGGGCCGAGGATGCTGTCGGCGAGGCGGTTGACTTTGTTCTTGAATTCGTCGCCGGAGCACTTCTGGTTTTCGAGCAGCTGGATGTAGGAGCTGTATTCCGTGTTCGCGAAACCGAGGGTCATGCCGCCGGTCTCGTGGTCGCCGGTGACGACGACGAGCGTGTCGTTCGGGTGCTTCTTCGCGAAGTCCATGGCGACGGTCACGGCCTTGTCGAAATCGATCGTTTCACGGAGGTTGGCGGCGGCGTCGTTGCCGTGTCCGTGGTGGTCGATGTTGCCGCCTTCGACCATGACGAAGAAGGGCTTGTCCTTCAGCATGAGGAAGTCGATGCACTGCTTCGTGTAGTCGGAGATAGCCCATTCGCCCTCGGGCCTGTCGATGGCGTTGGGGAGCGCGCCGTTGTGGCCGCGGACGAAGAGCTTGTCGGCCTTGAGGTCGACGTTCGGGACTTCGTCCTTGTACGCGACGGTGTAGCCTTTTTCCTCGGCGATCTTGTAGAGGTCGTTGTCGCCGCTGCGGTTGCCCTGAAGGCCGCCGCCGCCGAAGTAATCGAACCCGGAGTTCACGAGGTCCTTGCCGATGTCGTAGTAGTTGTCGCGGCTCTCGTTATGGGCGTAGAATGCGCCCGGGGTGGCGTGGTTGATGGTGATGCTGGTGAGGATGCCGATGGCGCGGCCGTTCTTCTTGGCGACTTCCGCGACGGATTCGAGCCTGCGCTTCCCGTCGGGAGCCACGCCGAGGCGCTGGTTGTTCGTCTTCTCGCCACAGGCGATGGCGGTTCCGCTGGCGGCGGAGTCGGTGATGAAGCTGTTCGCGGAGCTGGACTTGGTGTAGCTCTGCTGCGGCATGGAGTTGATGGTGAGCCCTTTGCCCGTGGTCTTCATGCTGAATTCCTCCGCCATCATGCGCTGGGGCAGGGACATGCCGTCGCCGATGAACAGGAAGACGTATTTCGCGGGTTTGAGGTCCTTGAGCTGGTCGTCAGCGGTCTGGGCCGCGACCTGGACCGCGGACAGCGCGAGGAATGCGCCGGCCGCAAGTGCGGCAAACAAAGAACGTTTCATTGGTGTAACTCCTGAAAGTTAAGTGTGTGACAGAAGTGAGGGTAAACACTACATGTAAGATACCATTCAAGTTTGATTTGTCAAGGGGAATCAATTAAAAAAGACGAAAAAAAGCGAAAAATCCGGCGGAATGACACATTGTTTCGGGACGGGGATAAAAACCTGCTTGAAAAACGCTAAACGCGTGATATATTATGGATGGTTTCTCCGTTCCGCCCGCTCGCGGCCGTTCTTTTTCCGCAGGGCGCGGGAAGAGACCTTTCAACCTCCTCTACGCCGAACAGCATCAAAGGATGACAATATGGGCATTCGCATTGCGGGGACGGGCTCGTACCTCCCTGAAAAAATACGGACCAACGCCGATATCGAAAAGCTCGTCGACACCAACGACGAATGGATCCGCACGCGTACAGGCGTCGAAGAACGCCGCATCGCCGGACCCGACGAGACCGCGTCCACCATGGCGATCAAGGCCGCGGAAAAAGCCCTGGCGCAGGCCGGGGTCGACGGACGCGACATCGACGCGATCGTGGTCGCCACGATCTCGCCCGACTACATCTTCCCGAACACCGGCGCGCTGGTGCAGAACCATTTCCAGTGCAAACAGGCGTTCTGCTTCGACCTTTCCGCCGCATGCGCCGGATTCGTTTCCTCGCTGGAAGTCGGGTTCTCCCTCATGCGTTCCTTCCCGAAGAAATACCGCAACGTGCTGGTCTGCGGCTCCGACAAGCTCTCCGTGATCGTGGACTGGACCGACCGCAACACCTGCATCCTCTTCGGCGACGGCGCTGGCTGCGCGCTGCTTCAGAACGACGGCACGGATACCCCGGACAGCATCCTCGCCAGTTCGCTCCACGCCGACGGCGGCTATACCGACGTCCTGCGGATCCCGGCGGGCGGCAGCAAGGCGCCGGCGAGCCACGAAACGGTCTGGAACCGCGATCATTTCATCTACATGGAAGGCCGCGAGACGTTCAAGCTCGCCGTGAACGCCATGGTGTCGTCCAGCGAGGAAGTGCTGGCGCAGGCGGGCATTTCGATCGACCAAGTCGCGCTGGTGATCCCGCATCAGGCGAACCTCCGCATCATCGACGCCGTGGCGAAGCGCCTCGGCATCGGCGAGGACCGCGCGTTCTGCAACATCCGTTACTACGGCAACACCAGTTCCGCATCAATCGGCATCGCGCTGGACGAGGCGTGCCGCACGGGCCGCATCAAACGCGGCGACCTGGTGCTGTTCACGTCGTTCGGCGGCGGCCTGGCGTGGGGCTCCATGCTGATCCGCTACTGATCCTGTTTTTCCCGAGGGCGGGTTCTTCCGAATCCGCCTTTCTTTTTTGTTGCGTTTGGATATGAATCGAACTCGAGCGAGGCGTTTCCCCATGTATACCGTCATCCTGAAAGAAGGCCGCGAAAAATCCGTGCTGCGGCATCACCCGTGGATCTTTTCCGGCGCGATCCGCGAGGTCGCGGGCGATCCCGGACCCGGCGAGACGGTCGAGGTGCGGAGCGCGCGCGGCGAGTTTCTGGCGCACGGCGCATACGCCGCCGAATCGCATATCCCGGTGAAACTCTGGAATTTCACGGAATCCGAGGCGGTCGACGAGACATTTTTCCGCAAGCGCCTGGCGTCGGCGTTTTCGTTGAGAAAAACTGTATTTCACGGTGATCTGCCGGACGCGTTCCGGCTGGTCTGCGCGGAATCGGACGGTTTGCCGGGGCTGATCGCGGACGTCTACGGCGAGTATGCCGTCTGCCAGATCACGGGCGCGGGGATGGAACGCCACCGCGAGCTGATCGGCAGGCTGCTGCTGGACTACGCGAAGGGCGTGTACGAACGCTCGGACGTCGACAGCCGCGCGAAGGACGGCCTGCCGTCCCGGACCGGCCACCTAGCAGGCGAGCAACTGCCGGACGCGCTGGAGTTCACGGAGAACGGCATCCGGTATCGCGCCGACTATCTGGCGGGACACAAGACCGGGTTCTACCTCGACCAGCGCGACAACCGCCGGCTGGTGGCGGAATGCGCTGCCGGAGCGGAGAGCGTGCTGAACTGCTTTTCCTACACGGGCGGATTCGGGCTTGCCGCGCTGAAAGGCGGCGCGAAGCATGTGCTGAACGTGGATTCCTCGGAGCCCGCGCTGGCGTGCGCCCGCGGGCTTGCGGCGCTGAACGGGTTTTCACCCGACGCGTTCGAGACGAAGGAGGCGGACGTGTTCCAGTTCCTACGGAGCTGCCGCGACGCGCGGAAGAGTTTCGACCTGATCGTGCTGGACCCGCCGAAGTTCGCGGAGACCGTGTCGCAGCGGGAACGCGCCGCACGCGCCTACAAGGACATCAACCTGCTGGCGGTCAAGCTCCTGAATCCGGGCGGACAGCTGTTCACGTTCTCGTGCTCCGGCGCGATCGACGACGGCCTCTTCGCGAAGATCGTGGATTCGGCGGCGTCGGACGCGCATCGGCCGCTGCGCACGGTGCGCTGGCTGTCCCAGGGGCCGGACCATCCGGTCCTGAGCTCGTTCCCGGAGGGACGCTACCTGAAGGGGCTTCAGCTCGTCGCGCCGGTTTGAGTCCGGCGCGGTTCAGTGCCAGTGCCGGATCACGTGGACTGCGACCGCGAGCACGTCCGCAGCGAGCACGAACAACGACGCGCCGAACATCAGCCGCAGGATGCGTTCCTGAAGGATGAACTTGTCGATGAATTCCGGCGCGACCTTCCTGATGAAATCGTCGCGGTCCGCGATCTGGTTCTCCGTCCGGCTGTAGCGCTGCCACGGGGCACGGCGGTCCCTTGATCCGGAAAGCCTGAAAAACGGATAGTCCAGTTCCCGCGGATGCGGATCGTCCGTCTTCTTCGCGCTGATGCGGCGGATCCGATTTTTCAGGACTTCGTGCGACATGTCCAGAAAAACGAACGCAAGCAGGAAAAGCGCGGAAACGAACAGGAAAGGGACCATGGTAAACGATGATTTGCTCTGATGGATGCCGTCAAGACAATGATAGATAACAATACATCCCGGAACCGCGAAAATCAAGCGCGAAACAGGAAAAGAGCGTATTTTGCGTTTTTTTTCGGGCGCGGATTTGCATTCGGCGGAATCGGGGGTAAATTTGTAGGGTACTCCGTTTATTCTGTCATTTCCGAAACCGAAAGGACGCCCGCCCGCGCATGAAGGGACAATTCTGGACATATCTGGTCAAACGCCTCGGACTCGGCATCTTCACGCTGTTCGTGATCCTGCTCGCGAGCTACGCCCTCGTGCGCCTGGCGCCGGGCGACCCGTCCAAAAGCACGTTCCTCTCCGCCGACGGCGGCGGCAAGAACGCGGCGGGATCCATGTCGAGCGACAAGACCGACCTGGGGCGAAACAAGATCATCGAGCAGAAACTCCACCTCGACAAGCCGATCGTCGTCGGATTCGGGCTGTGGATATGGGACGCGTTCCACGGCGACCTGGGGGCGTCCGTCGCGGTCGACAAGGGGCGGCCCGTGACCGAGCTCATCCTCGAACGCCTCCCCATCACGATCAAGCTCAATCTCTTCGCGATCCTCGTGACCTATATCCTGTCCATCCCCATCGGCATCCAGACTGCCGTCCGGCACGACACGGTGTTCGACAAGACCACGACGCTGTTCCTGTTCTTCCTGTACTCCCTGCCTGCCATCTCCGTGGCGCTCCTGCTGCAGGCGACGCTCTGCGTGGGTGGCCTCGCGCCGATCTTCCCGCTGAAGGGCCTCACGCCCGACATCGCGCAGGGGATGAGCTCGTGGAAGATTATGTGGGTGACGGCGATGCACTACGTCCTGCCCGTCTTCTGCCTCAGCTACGCGTCGTTCGCCGGGATCGCGCGCTTCACGCGGGCGGGCATGCTCGACGTGATCCGCCAGGAATACATCCGCACGGCGCGCGCGAAGGGGCTGCCGGAAAAAGAGGTCATCTACGTTCACGCGTTCCGCAACGCCCTCATCATCATGATTACGCTGTTCGCGGGCATCCTGCCCGGGCTGGTGTCCGGCAGCATCCTGATCGAATACATCTTCAACATCCCCGGCATGGGCGCGCTCTCCATGCTCGCGCTCAGCAGCCGCGACATCCCGCTGATGATGACGCTCTTCGCGTTCAGCGGATTTCTGACGCTCGCCGGCATCCTGCTGTCGGACATCCTGTATGTGATCGCCGATCCACGCATCGGGTTCGAGTCACGGGTGTAAAAAACACTCCTTCGTGCTCGATCGAAGATGAGCCCGGCCTAATAATTTCCCGACCGGATCAATAATAGAGCGTTCCTTCGGCCTTCTCCTGCTCGAACATCTTTTTGATTTCCAGTTCCGGTTTTTCCCCCGCCGGATAAAAACGGTCCTCAATACAGCCGAAATAGGTCATGCCGTCGAGGATGCCTGTGACATCCTCCGCAGGGACGGCCTGGTCGCCCATCACCATCACGATTTCATCGTTTTCCCGCCTCGGTACGAAGGACCAAGATTTGAACAATTCGTTCGGGATCCGCGCGGCATACAGTTTGCCCTCGAACGGCTCCACTCGGAACACCCGGCATTCCGGTCCCTGCACGTCCACGAGGTAGTCCCACATCTTGTCGCGGAACAGCAGCCGTCCGTCTTTCAGGCGGTAGACATTGAAAAGCGTGCGTCCGCCGGTGTTCGTCAGAAGAAACTGATAGGACCGCTCCCCGTCGCGCGAAAAACAGAGCCGGTAGTTGTACTCCGCCAGGAACGGGTGGATGGACTGCTCCTGAAACGCGATCCCGGTGTTCCCTTCCCGCGGGAGCCACATGCTCCGCCATTCCGACTCGCCGGTCGCAGACGAACGCCCGCTGCCGTTCCACGCCGCGCCCCATTCGCCTAAAAACGCACCAAGTTCACAGACAGAGGCAACAGCCACGGCTAAGATAAGCGCCGGCGGCAAAAAAACAAAGAACAGCAGAACGGACGGTCCGGGATTGTATTTCTTCTCCGTGCCGAATTTCCGTTTGATGAAGAGTCCGCCCAATATGATGACCAGGAATGCCGCCGTCAGCATAACGGCAAGATGAAGCCAGAACGGAAAACTAAAATCCCTTTCCTGCCGATCGCTGATGATTGGTGCGATCTTCAACAGCAGTTCTCCGCTCCAGCCGGCGGCAATGAGCCCCAGCGGGACGGTCTTCAGCGCGATGAGCCAGTTTCCATTGTTGCGGCGGGTTTTCGGCACGATGCACAGGACGACAGGCAGGATCAGCATAAGAATTGTGAAAATGATGTCGGCAAGCATAGTCGTTTCTCCTTATTCGAATCACGCAGGAATGATTGCAGGGATTACTATACAGCGAAACCGGAAAAAGTCAAGAATATCCGAAAAAAAGAAAGCTGGTCAAGCCGGTATTCCGTGCCGGAAAAAAGCGACAAAAAACGGGCCCGGGGATGAGCCCGGACCCGTGAGGAAAGCAAAGACTGACAAACAGGCTTACTTGACGGCCTGCGCGCCGTATCCCTTGTACGCGCCGAAGAGCTTGAAGGTCTCTTCGAGCGGATAGCGGTTGCCGTACATGGAGACCTTGGTCTCGATCTTGCCGACCTTGTTCATGCCCATGGCGGCGCGGAAGAGGTTGGCGGGGGAGTTTTCGTCGAAATCGGTGGTCTCGGAGTAGGAGGCGTTGAGGAAGGCGGTGAGGTAGGCCTCGTTGATGGCGCCCTTGAACGCGGCGGGATCCTTGAGGGAGATGTTGTCCTCGACGCTCTTCATGCCGGGGAAGTCGACCATGTCTTCGAACTCGTCGGAATCGACGCGGAGCTTGAGGATGCTGGGGCTCTTCACGACGGTGACGTCGGCCTGCTTGTTGAGGAAGAAGACGTTGTTGTCGATGGAGACTTCCTTGGTCTTGGGATCGCCCATGGCGTTGTCGACGCCGGCGAAGACGCTGAGACCGAAGATGTTGTGGTGGACGTTGGATTTGACCTTGGCGTTGCAGCGGTAGCCGTAGCCCATGTCGCCGAAGTCGTCGGTGCGGCTCCAGGAGAAGAGGACGGTGTTGTTTGCGAATTCGCAGGTCACGTCGCCGTTCTTGGCGCTGGAGCAGAGGACGTTGCAGGAGATCATGCGGCAGGCGACGAAGAGGTTGTTCTCGACGGTGACTTTGCCCTTGTAGAGGTTGAGGTTGATGCCGTAGTTGCCGCTGTTGGAGAAGACGCAGTTGCGGATGATGATGTTGCCTTCGAAACGGCCCTGCGTTTCGCTGTAGATGGAGTAGGATTTCGCGGAGGCGAATTTGTCCTTGGAGCCCTTGGCCGGGGGTTCGAGCCACATGCCGGTCTCGACGCCTTCGGGTTTGCCCTTGGTGTCGTGATAGCTGTTCATGAAGGACTGGTCGATCACGATGCCGTCGAGGACCATGTCGGGGCCCGCGCCGTTCGGGAGCTTGAGGGAGATCACGCCGAGGCCCTTGGAGTCGTTCTTGTCGTTCGGGGGCTGGATCTTGGTGGTGTACTTGGCGAGGTCGCGGGTGGCGAAGTCGTCGGAGTAGCCGCCCTTGATGGTGACGGGCTTGTCGATGATGATCTCGCTGGCGCCAAGGAGGCCGGAGTAGTTGCCGGCGGCCATGTAGATGGTGTCTCCCTTTTCGGCGGCCTTAATTGCATCGGAGATGGCTTTGAAGGGTTCTTCCTTCGTGCCGGGGCCTTTCTTCTTGCCGTTGGCCTGGGAGACATAGAGGTCGGCGCCGAAGACGGACGCGCCGATCGCGAGGCACATCAGGGACATCAGGAGTTTTTTCATGTTGTGTGACCTTTCGGTTTTTTGTGTTGTGTTGGTATATTGGGTTGAGTTTCGTGTTGCTGATTATGTACGCGCCGCCGAATGCTTTTCAATACGGATACGCGCATATTTGTCTAATATAATCCGTTCAACGGGAAAAGCAAGCCGGAAACCCTGAAAGATCGCCGGTTTTTTGTGTAGTTCCTGAAGCATCGCACGGGGCAGGGG
This sequence comes from Victivallales bacterium, assembly GCA_045114235.1. Lineage (GTDB taxonomy): Bacteria > Verrucomicrobiota > Lentisphaeria > Victivallales > UBA1829 > UBA1732. The sequence continues at coordinate 12,252 of JBGUKB010000054.1, read as the reverse complement.
AGTTTTTGAGGAAAAACGCTTGATTTTCGTGCCGCCGGATGTATATTGTTACAAATGACGATATGGTATGCGATTCAGTCCGGGCGGCCCCGGACGGAAAGGAAATCCGCGATGGAGCGGAACGAAACAGACAAGGCCCCGGAAACGGAGATGCAGGGAGCGCCCGGACGCGCCGGACGGACCGGATCGAACAAGGTCGTGATCGCGATCTGGGTCACGCTCCTGCTGGGCGGCTTCAGTTTGTTCGCGTATTCCAGACAGAAGAACGCCGCCGAGGCGGAACGGCTTCTGAACGAGGCGTACACGCTGTACGGACAGCGTGAGATCGAGGCAAGCACGGAGTCCCTGCGGAAGGCCGCCGAGCTCGGCAACGCCTGGGCGCAGATGTATTACGGCGAACGCCTCAGGAACGGGTTCGGCGTGGAGCAGAATATGGCCGAAGCCGTGAAATGGCTTCGCAAATCCGCAAAACAGAAATGCGCCGAGGCTTATTACCAGCTCGGCATCTGCTATGAAAATGGCGAGGGCGTGGACCGTGACCTGAACGAAGCCGAGGCGTGGTACCGTAAGGCGCTGGACGATCCGGCGTTCGCCACGGTGGCGAAGATCGCACTCGACCGCATCGCGCCCCTGAGATCGACGGAGAACGCCGGGCGCAACTGAACCGGCTTCAGACGACAAAAAATAGTGTAACCCAACCTGAATATGAGGACCTTGATATGGAACAGAACGAAACGAACAATGCTCCGGCGGAAAAGGAACAGGACTCCTGCGCGTGTCCCTGCGGATGCGGCGGCGGAAAGGGCTCGAACAAGGCCGCGATCATACTCTGGGTCGTCGTGTTGATCGGAATCGCGGTCTTTGGGGTATACTCCCGGATGAACGCGGACCCCTATCGTTCCGAAGCGGACAAGATCCTGAAGCATGCGTACACGCTGTATGAACAGGAGAAATTCGAGGAGTCTGCGGAATGTCTGCGTCAGGCGGCGGAACTCGGCCAGCCCTGGGCGCAGCTCTATTACGGCGGCACTCTCAAGAAAGGCGTCGGCGTGGAGCAGAACCCGGCCGCGGCCGTGGAATGGTTCCGCAAGTCCGCCGACCAGAACTGCGCCATCGCGTTCTTCGAGCTCGGCGTTTGCTATGAAAACGGCGAAGGCGTGGAACAGGATCTGAACGAGGCGGAAGCGTGGTACAAGAAGGCGCTGGACGCAGGCATCGGCGAAGAGGCGCAGGCCGCGCTCGACCGCGTCGAACAGCTGAAAGCCGAGGCGACCCCGGAGGCCGAGGCGGAACGCCTTCTGATCAAGGCGCAGGAGCTCTTCGACAGGCGGGACAAGGACGTCGAGTGCGCCGAACTCCTGCGGCAGTCCGCGGAACTTGGCAACCCCTTGGCACAAGTGAGCTACGGCAGGTTCCTCTGCAAAGGCATTGGCACGGCGCTCGATCCGGCACTCGCCGTGGAATGGTTCCGCAAGTCCGCCGCCCAGGGCTGCCCCGACGCATTCTATGCGCTCGGCATCTGCTGCGAGAACGGCGAAGGCGTGGCGCAGGATTTTGACGAGGCGATCGCCTGGTACCGCAAGGCCGTGGACGCCGACATCCCGGAAGCGCAGAGCGCGATCATCCGCGTCGAGAAAGCCAAGGCGCTGAAGGCGGCTGAGAAGTAAAACCGGACGGGAGATCGCCCGCATGCGATCCGCAGGCGACGAAGCGCAAAAGACTGCGGACCATGGCGGAATCTTCGAAAAATGCCGCGTCGAGCTGTCGGCATGTTCGATCTTCATCCTGAAAAGAGCCGTCCGCGTCTCACGGAAAAGAAATGAGGAACCCCTCTTCCTCATTCAAAAAAACTCCGCCGTTCGCGTTTCGCGGTAAATAACCTTGTCGTCGAGCGTGAGCGAGCTTACCGAGGCGGCAAAGCCGCCCCCCAGCGAAGCGTTCCCAGCTCAAATCTCCCGTTTGTGTGTTACAAGCGTATTGAAAGTAGTTGCAATATTGTTTCGTGTTTTTCCGTAAAAGAAAAGAGGAATCCCCTCTCTTCTTCCTAAATACTCTGCCGTTCGCGTCTCGCGGTAAATAAACCTGTCGCCGAGCGTGAGCGAGGCCACCGAGGCGGCATAGCCGCCCCCAGCGAAGCAGGACGCAAAGCGTCCTTTCTCTCCTCCCCGAAGTGGGAAAAAGATTAAAAAAAGCAGAAAAACCGTTTGATTTTTCTCTGTTCGCGTGTAAATTGTGTTTTGGAATCGCTTTCCTGACCAACAGGAATCCGATTCTAAGCTCATTTCAATAGTATTTCAATCAAAAGTACACGAAAACCGACCAAGTTTGCAATTAATCTTTTGATTCCAAGTACGAAATACCAGCAGGAGCATTGTGTCTTCGTTTCTGCTGGACGTTTCTCTATCGTCTTGGAATCGGGTTCTTGGTCGGACCCTCGTGTACTCGCATGGGGAAGCGTCCGGCTTTTTTTGTGTCTGTATTATCGGCCTTCCCTTGTGTGCCTTTTGCTTTGCAATAGGAAAAAACAAACAACAATCAGGAGGTCAGACCATGGGAATCATCAAAATCGAATGCCCCTCATGCAATCAACATTATTCTGTTGATGTATCGTTCGTTGGACAAAAAGTTGAATGTACTGTTTGTGGAAACAGTTTTACACTCAGGTCTAGAAACGTTATCAGTTGGGACGCTACCCACCAACTTCTTTTTAAGGAGACGAAAAAGCCCCAAGAAAAAAGCCCGTCCCCGATCAAATTTGCTGATAATAGAACTTCCATTGAACATGCAGAAAAAATGCCTCCTCCGCATGAGTTTAGGCAATTTGCTAATGAAATGCCACAGAATCCGAGGGTAGCTCAACAACAAGTGGTTTACATTCAAGTTCCATCTAAAGCAAAAAACAGAGGCATCTATGTTATGCTTGGACTTTTTTTTGGAACTTTAGGCGTTCATGATTTCTATGCAGGTCATATTGCCCGCGGGGTCGCACATTTCTGTCTTGGGATATGGTTCTTTTTCGGTTTCCTTGTAAGGTTGTCAAGAGCAGAAGACGCGATAGATGTTTCCTTTGCATTTCTGCTTTTATTAATTGTATTTCTTGTCAACTATGCTTGGGGTATTATAGAGCTCATTAGAATCAAAAAAGATGGAAAAGGAATTCCGATGGAATAAATCATTGGGAGAATCCGCAAGGGGACTCTCACCAACCAGTAAAGTCAGTAAGTCTGAAAAACAGGGAGCTGACGACGAATTAGCCGCTTCGCTGGGGGCGCACATGCGTGCGCCTCGGTGAACTCGTTGGTACGAGTTCGACAGATGATTTAAACGCGAGACGCGAACATCTGAGGCTTGTAAATGGTGGAACGACATTCTTCATTACCGCAGAGGCGCGAACGGCTGGTATTATAACCAAAAGTTAAGGCGGCACACGACAGGGATAATGTTATCTGCCATGTGCCGTGTATTATTATTTCCTAAGTGTTACAGCAAAAACTGTTTTAGATTTTTTTTACGAATGGTTCTCCTCCATTTGATTGATCAGATGTTTGCTTTTCAAGCATTTTTGCTTCATCTCGGTATACTCCCTCATACCCGATTGCCTTCATGATCAAACGCCAAATCAAAGAATGAAAACCGAAGCAATACTGTTCCGCTTGTAATAAATAAGGGAGAACATTTTCCAAATCAAATTTTGATTCCAGTACATCCGTTCCATGTAATATCTTGTTTCGTAAATTCAATAAAAAGCTGTCGCCGTCGCTTAATTCAATATCAAAAAAGTCAAATGGAGCTGAAAGATTGTCCGCATTAGGCATACTAAACAACCACCCATTGATCTTATTTTTGATTTTAGTTATATCATCTGAATTCTCATCTGTATACCTATCCAATATCGATAAAAACTCTTCTCTGATTTCTTTTTTCGCCTTATCAGACAGCAATGATCTTTTTGCAGTACTGTCTTGTTTGTAAACACTGTGAAACCAATTTGCGGCAGCTTCGAGACAGACTGCGTATAACATAAGGCAGACCATATGGCTGGAATAGCTTTCACCCGAGACGGTGGTTGAAACCTCTTGGAATGTATAAAACATATCCGAGAATTTTTTGTTATCCAATAATACAAGGAGTTGTTCAAAGTGTCTTTTTTCTATTGGTTTGAGTTCGTTTTCCACACTTAGCGGTACTCTTTGCAGTGCCGTGTCGTTATCTTGCTTCTTGATAATAAAATCATGAATATCTCTATCAAGATAGTATGCGTAAGGATTTAAGGTTAACATGGTATACTTAGCATTACGAGGCTTGTCAAAACATCTTTTATAGGCTACCAGTCTCACTTGGTCGGATGTACAATCAAAAATCATATATGGACCAAATGGATATATCGTTGTAAAGAATCCGATTGCGTAAAGAATTTTGTTGGATGCGTTAATATGCTCTTCATATGTTAAGATATCCAAAGCCTCAATAACAAAGTATTTTGTGGGGGAATTAATATGTGTCGAATAATAGTAAACAAGGAAATTGATGTTGTGATAAATAAAACAAATCCCGTTTAGTGCAGACAAAACTTTATCCGATGATACTCCTATGCACATGCGTTGAGTTTTGTCTGCGATGAAATGTGCAAAAGTATATTGAAATGCGATGTTGCGAACATCATCATTGCACTGGATCATTGTTCTAAATCTATGTTGATCGTTTGCCTCGTAGTCTCTGTTGATTATTTCATTTGCGTTAACAGTAGTTGTTCTCGTGCATATAGCTCCGATGCTCGTATCCTGACGGATAACCATAGAGTTCTTAATTATGAATGCTCCAGGTTCAAATTGATCGTCAAAAACAAGAGTTCTGTTGTCCAGTTTTGTTTCCTCGGATACTGAAGATTTTGATAAGTCGATGGAAGTATTAGTGGATGAAAGCATTAATCTGTTGTTGTCGTCAAATTGAACCAACCAGTCTTCATTTCCGATTTTTGAAAACAATCCATTTTTGAAAAACGAATAAATCGCTATTTCATGAGTCAGATTTCTTTGATACATATTATCTCTGTTTTTTATTTCCTCAATTACTTCGTTCAATGAGTTTAGACCTGTGTTGTCATTTGTGTTGTCGAGGTCGTTCATCTTTTCGGTCCTTTCTTTTGGATGGGATTTCATTGTGACTTGGTTAGCAAACGGAATGAAGGTTTGACTATTTTTATCCGTCTCTTTTGTTGCTGCGGAAACGGTTTGCCATACGCATACAGTAATCTGAACTTTTGTAAAAAGCAAGTTCGTGAGAAAATAAACTCGAAAACAAAATCAGATATAGCGTATAAAAGTGCGCCAATTTGAGCTTCTTTTTCGGATTTATAGGATTTTGTCGATGCACCCAACGATGTCGGGCACAATCGTAATCAATGTTCCTTCGGGGGGGGCGGCTTCGCCGCCTCGGTGAACTCGTTTGCACGAGTTCGACAGATGATTTGAACGCGGAGGCGCGAAAGACGGAGTTTTTTTGGGGGGGGATGCAGTGAGAGATTCGGCGGCGACTGAAAAACGTTTAGCCGGTGTTGTCATTGTATTTCTTCATGAAAGTTGTAGGGCGCGAGCGGAGACGCGCATGGCCACAGAACAGACGTCAGTCTGCGTGTTCTCGCGGAGCAGACACACAAAGTGTGTTGAAACGGTGCTCTGCTGCGCGAGAGCACACAACAGAAGTCGAGACGTCAGTCTTCTTCGTTGTATTTCTTCATGAAGTCTTCGTGTTCGGAGGCGAGGCGTTCCCATTCGACGGTGGCCTCGGCGATGTCGTAGTCCAGCGCCTTGCGGCGTTTCTGGAGGGCGGCGAAATCGGTCTGCGGCGTGGCTTCCATGAGCTGCCTGTCGATCTCCGCCTTCTCGTTTTCGGCGTCCTCGATGATCTTCTCGCATTTCGCGAGGCCGCGTTCGATGCGGCGTTTTTCGGGGAGCAGGGCGTTGCGTTTCGCGGCCTTCTCGCGGCGGCGGTCCTTGCCCGCGGTCTGCGGCTGGGGTTGCGACGGCGCGCCGGAATTCGAGCTTGAGGCGGAAGCCGAGGCGGACGAAGCGGACGAGGCGGACGAAGAAGCCTTGTTCTGCTGATTATTCGAGGCGGGCGCGTTCGCGGCCTCCTCCTCGGCGAGCTTTTCCTTGTAGTAGTCGAAGTTGCCGAAGAAGCGTTTCACGCGGTCGTGGCGCATTTCGAGGATGGTCGTGGCCGTGCCGCGGATGAATTCGAGGTCGTGGCTGACGAAGCAGAGCGTGCCCTTGTAGTTCATGAGTGCGTCCTGCAGCGCCTCGCGCGCGGCGATGTCCAGGTGCGTGGTCGGTTCGTCGAGGATGAGCAGGTTCGGCGGGTTCACGAAGATGCGCGCGAAGCAGAGGCGGATCTTCTCGCCGCCGGACAGCACCTTGCACTGCTTCATGGCGTCGTCGCCGGAGAATCCGAACGCGCCGAGGATCTCACGGATGCGCGAAGGCGGGGTGTCGCCGGGCGCGGCGTGTTTCACCACGTCGTACGCGGCCTCCTCGGCGGGCAGGAGTTCGGCGAATTCCTGCGCCTGGTAGCCGATCACGACGTTGTGCCCGAGGCGGGCACGGCCGGAAGTCGGGGCGAGCGTGCCGGCGATGATGCGGAGCAGGGTGGTCTTTCCCATGCCGTTGTAACCCACGATGCCGAGCTTGTCGCCGTTGTTGACCGTGAACGAGACGTCGCGGAAGACGAAGCGCGAGCCGTCGTAGGAGTGCGAGACGTTTTCGACGGCGCAGACCTCGGCTCCGCAGCGCGGCGGCTCCGGGATGCGGATGCGCCCTTGGAAATGAAGCTGTTCGGGCAGCTCCTCGGTCTCGATCTTGTCGAGCATCTTGATCCACATCTGGACCTGGGCAGCCTTGCTCGCCTTGTAGCGGAACCGCTCGATGTTCTCCTTCAGCTTGTCGCGGCGCTTTTCGGTGTTCTTGCGGGCGGCTTCGGCGAGCGCGGATCGTGTTTCGCGTTCGACCACGTACTTGCTGTAGTTGCCGGAGTAACGCGTCGCCTTGCCGCCGTTGATCTCCAACGTGACGTCCGTGAGGGAGTTCAGCAGGAAACGGTCGTGGGAAATGAGGAGGAGCGTGCCGGTGTAGCCGCGCAGGCGGCGCTGAAGCCATTCCACTGCGGGGATGTCGAGGTAGTTGGACGGCTCGTCGAGGAGCAGGATGTCCGGTTCGGAGAGCAGGACGCGCGCCATGGACGCGCGCATCTGCCAGCCGCCGGAGAACGAGTTCAGCGGATTGTGGAAGACCTCCTCGTCGAACCCGAGCCCGGCGAGCGCGGCTTCGGCGCGGTGCCCGGAGTCGTATCCGCCGAGGTGTTCGTAGGTCGTCTGAAGGTGGCCGAACTCGTCGAGGAGCTGGCGGTTGGCGGGATCGGTCTCAAGGGCGCGTTCGACCTCCGCGAGGCGCGCCTGGATGCGCGGGAGTTCGCCCGTGGCGGCGACGTAGGAGAGCACGTCCTCGGTCTTGTCGGAAAGGTCGATCTGCTGGCGGAGGATGCCGATGCGGAGGCGTTCCGGGATCAGGATCTCGCCCTTGTCGGGCGGGAGCTCGCCGAGGATCATGCTGAAGACGGTGGTCTTGCCCGTGCCGTTCGGCCCGACCATGCCGACGCGCTCGCCGCGGTTGATGCGGAACGAGGCGTTGTCGAGGATGGCCTTGCCGCCCAGGAGCTTGGTGACGTTCTGGAAATCGATCATGGGGCTGTCTTCGTGGGGTCGGCTGAACCTGAAACGCGTCCGGTCGTGTTCGCCTTATTCGGCCGCGCCTTCGCCCTTCAGCATCTTGCCGCGGATGCGGCGGCGTTCGAGCGAGGTCAGGTATTTCTTGCGGAGGCGGATATTGAGCGGGGTGACTTCGACGTATTCGTCGTCCTCGATGTATTCGAGCGCTTCCTCGAGCGAGAGTTTCGCGGCGGGCGCGATCTTGAGGTTGCGGTCGGAACCGGCGGCGCGCATGTTGGTGAGCTTCTTCGCCTTCTGGAGGTTGACTTCCAGGTCGTCGTCGGTGCAGTGGGAGCCGACGATCATGCCCTCGTAGGTCTCCACGCCGGGGTCGATGAAGAACGTTCCGCGAAGCTGGAGGGCGTCGATGGCGTAGGCTTCGGCCTTGCCGCGTCCCATGCTGACCATCACGCCGTTGGTGCGGCTCGGCACGTCGCCCTTCATAGGCTCGTAGTGGTCGAACCGGTGGGAGATGATGGCTTCGCCGGCGGTGGCGGTCATGACCTTGCTGCGGAGGCCGATGATGCCGCGCGTGGGGATCATGAACTCAAGGAGCTGGCGCGAACCGTGCTGCTCCATCTTCATCATTTCGCCGCGGCGGAGGCCGACGATCTCGATGACCTTTCCGGCGGCGGAACCGTCGACGTCGACCGTGAGCTCCTCGATCGGCTCGTTCTTCACGCCGTCGATCTCCTTGATGATGACGTGCGGCTTGGTGATCGTGAGCTCGTAGCCCTCGCGGCGCATGGTCTCGATGAGGATCGCGAGGTGGAGCACGCCGCGTCCGCTGACCTTGAAGCTGTCGCCGTCGCCTTCCTCCACGCGCAGCGCCACGTCGCGTTCGGCTTCCTTCAGGAGGCGTTCGCGGATGTGGCGGCTGCTGATGAACTTGCCTTCCTGGCCGAAGAACGGAGAGTCGTTCACGCGGAACATCATGGAGAGCGTGGGTTCGTCGATGGAGATCGGGGGCAGGGCCTCCGGGGCGGCGGCGTCGGCGATGGTGTCGCCGATGTCGATGTGTTCGACGCCGACGAGGGCGCAGAGGTCGCCGCACGGGACCTCGCGGACTTCCTTGCGGGAAATGCCTTCGAATACGAAGAGCTGTTTGATCGAGGTCTGGAACGTCTGGCCGTCGCGCTTGATCTGGCAGAGCGGCTTGTCGAGCGAGAGCGTGCCGCGGTGGACGCGGCCGATGCCGATGCGGCCCACGTAGTCGTTGTAGTCGAGCGTGGTGATCTGGATCTGTGCCGGGCCATCGTTGATGGGCGGCGGCGGGATGTGGTCGATGATCGCGTCCATGAGCGGGAGGATGGAGTCGCGGGAGCCTTTTTCGAGGTCGGTGGTGGCCCAGCCGTCGCGTCCGCTGGCGTAGAGCACGGGGAACTCGAGCTGTTCCTCGGTGGCGTCGAGGTCGATGAAGAGGTCGTAGACGGCGTTCAGGACCTCCTGCGGACGGGCGTCGGGACGGTCGATCTTGTTGATGATGACGACGGGGCGGAGCTTGAGCTTCAGCGCCTTGTCCAGCACGAAACGCGTCTGGGGCAGGGGGCCCTCGGCGCTGTCGACCAGCAGCAGGACGCCGTCCGCCATGTTCAGGACGCGTTCCACCTGGCCGCCGAAATCACTGTGGCCGGGAGTGTCGATGATATTGATCTTGGTGTCGCGGTAGTTCACGCTGATGTTTTTCGCGAGGATCGTGATGCCGCGTTCGCGTTCGAGTTCGTTGCTGTCGAGGAAGCAGGTGTGCATTTCCTGGTTTTCGCGGAAGAGCTTGGCCTGGCGGATGATCTCGTCGACGAGCGTGGTCTTGCCGTGGTCGACGTGCGCGATGATGGCGATGTTTCGGATGTTCTGCATAGGGATTCGTGGTTGTGAAAAGCTTTGGAAAACAAGTATAAACTATAATATAGCACGGTTTTTATAAAAATACAACACGCGCGCGCCGGAATCCGCGGCAAATCAAAAAAACTTTCGGGAACTTGTTTCTGCCGGAGAAATGCCTGTAGGGCGGCATCGATCCGCGTTGACATGCACCGGCGGCGCGAACCGCGTCACGGCCGCCAGAGAGGTCAGTTCCCCGCCAACTCTTCCAGCAGTCCCTCGCATCCGCTCACGATATCGTCCCACGTCGCGTCAAAATCGCCGGTATACCACGGATCGGCGACTTCCCCGCCAGTCCGGCCGGCATAGTCGAGGAGCAGCACGATCTTGTGCATGGGATCGCCGCCCGTGATGCGGAGAGCATTGCGGATGTTATTCCGGTCCATGCAGACGATCAGATCATAGTGGTCGTAATCCGCCTTCGTCATTTGCCGGGCACGGTGTCCGTCGCATGCGATGCCGTGTTCCGCAAGCTTTCTTCGTGCCGGCGGATAGACGGGGTTGCCGAGCTCTTCGCGGCTCGTCGCCGCAGAAGCGACCTCGAACCGGCTCTCAAGGCGCTTTCTGCGGACCATGTCCTTCATCACGAATTCGGCCATGGGGCTGCGGCAGATGTTTCCGTGGCAGACGAAGAGGATGCTGGTCGGGAACGGCATGGTTCTCTTCTCCGTCCGGTCACTCGAGGAAACGGTCGGCGGTGATATGGTAGCGGTCGAGGATTCTCGGCGTCGCCTCACGGAGCCTGCCGATGTTCAGCGTAACGGGGATGTCGCCCTCGAACTCGAAGGTGATGTACTCGTCCTTGCAGGATTCCACCAGCTCGACCGCCTCGCGGAGGTTATGCACCTTTTTCCCGTTGATGGATTCGAGCACCATCGAATCGAAGTTCTGATACCCGACGTTGACCTCATCGCCCAGCACCTGGGTCAGCACGACCACGTTGTCGTCGGGCGAATCCTTGACGTCCCGGAGCTTTTCGATCATCTCCATCGGCGGAGTGTTGCTGCCGAAGGTCAGCAGATAGCTGGACGTCAGGCGCGTGAACACAAGCCCCCCGATGATGAAGTATTCCGGCCGCTTGTCATACAGGTACGGTTCGACTTGTTCATTGGTCTTTTGAACGGGCATATCGAAGGTCAGCACTTTGCCGTCGCGGAGCAGTTCCACCTTGACGGTTTCTCCGATCTGCTTGGCGGAGATCACCGTGCTGAAGTACCGCGGTTGGCCGTCCGCGAGGCGGATGTTCCCGTTGTTCGCGACCTTCTTCCCGTCGATGGAAAGGATCACGTCCCCGGCCTTGAGCCCGTTGTCCACGGTCTCCTTGAAGACCTTGCGGACGAGGATGCCGGTCTGGTCGGGTTTCATCTTCAGGAAAGCGCGGGTGTCCGGGTTGTCCAGCGGCAGATACAGAAAGCCGAGGCTGCCGAAGCCGTCCACCTTGCCGTCCCTGATGTCGTCGAAGAAGTGGCTGATGATCTCGTACGGGATCATGTATCCGAGGCTTTCGCCGCGTCTGCTGCCCTGGAACGCGATCCCGACGACTTTTCCCTTGTAGAAAACGGGTCCGCCGCTGTTGCCGGGGTTGATGGACGCGTCGATCTGCGCCGTGAGCAGGTTCTTGTCCGAGTGCGCGTAACTGCGGACCTCGATCCGGGAGATGATGCCCTGCGTGAGCGAAAGTCCGTCGCCGCCGATCGGGAAGCCCGCGGCGATCACCATGGATTGCGGCGGAGGCGTCTCGGCGAACTCCATCGGCGTGATGTCGGCGAAAAAGGCGGGGTCGTCGACGGTCAGCAGCGCGAGGTCGCATTCGTGGTCGACGAACTTGACCTTCGCCACGAACAGCGTATCCTCGTTCTGCTTGCGGACCGTCAGCAGCGTGCTGTCGGCGACATTGTGGGCGTTGGTGAGGATCTGGTTGCCCTGAATCACGACGCCGGAGCCGGAGCTGGACTGAGGCGTCCTGTTCTGCCACGGGAGCAGGTAATTCGGGACCGTGGACACGGTTTCGATGCGCACGACGGCGTTCAGCGGGTCGTTTTGCGGTTCTTCGAAATCTTGTGCGAAAGCCGCGAAGCTGCCGCAGGCGGCTATGGCGGCGACCAGGAGCTTGTTCATGGGGGATATGCGGACGAATGGTCTCATAAATGTCTCCGTGAGGGTTTGGGGTGCGGTGCAAAACATATCCTTAGACACCGGATGCGTCGAATTTGTTCGATCCGGGACACGGGACAGGGAAATGGAACGTAAAAAAGCCTCCGGCCCGTATAGCTGGACCGGAGGCACACTGCAAGCAGTGATGATCCTGTGCTCTGCTACGCGAGAGCACGGAGGCAGTCGCCTGTTATTTTTTGTCGATGTAGACGACGATTTTGCCTTTTTCCTTGCCCGGGATGACCTTCATGCGGAGGGTGCCGGTGACCTTGGTGCCGACGCCGAGCTTCGTGAGCGGGACGTCGAGCGTGGCCTTGGGATTATCCTCGCTGGAGATGAGTTCCTTCTCGGTCAGCTCGCCTCTCCAGAGATTGGGGCCGTAGGAGTGGGTGAGGTTCCAGTTGCCGGGCGTGATGTCTTCGAACACGTATTCGTCGACGCCTTCCTTGAGCATCACG
>JBGUKB010000053.1:0-8333 GCA_045114235.1 Victivallales bacterium | reverse complement strand
TGACCGAGCTCCTCGCCATGGACGACAGCCCGGCGAACGGCATCTGCTTCTGCACCGGGTCTTTCAGCGGCCGCGCCGAAAACGACCTCGTGCCGATGTTCAAGAGCTGCGCCGACCGCGTGGGATTCGTCCATCTGCGCAGCACGGAGCACACCCCCGAGGGCAATTTCTATGAGGCGAACCACCTCGAGGGCGTGGTCGACATGTACAGCATGGTGAAAGCCGTGATCGAGGAACAGATCCGCCGCATCGAATCCGGCCGCAAGGACTGGCGCATCGTGATGCGCCCCGACCACGGCCATGTGATCGCCAACGACCTCGACGCGACCTCGCCCATCACGCCCGGCTATTCCGCCCTCGGACGCATGCGCGGCCTCGCCGAACTCCGCGGCCTCGAATACGGCATCCTGCACGCCCTGTATCCGAAGTACCTCAAATACTGCGGCAAACAGGCTTGATCCAATCCATTCGTTATACACACGGACCCGGTCTCCAAAAACAGATCCCGGGTCCGTTTTTCTTGCGACAAACCGGAACGAAGGTAATATGACCGAATCGGAGCTTTACAAAGAGCTTGGAACGCTGACGAAGCACAGGGACCAGTGGGAGGAGAATACCCCGTACGTCCTGTCGCTTCTGAACACGGATTCGGTCAGGATCCGGGCGAAAGCGCTGTGGCTGCTGGGAGAAATGGGCCTGGCATTTCCTTTGTCTTTGTGGGACGGGGTTTCCTCGGTCGCATCGTTTCTCAACAGCACTGAACCGCTTCTGCGCGAACGCGCCGTCAACGCCCTCGGCCGGATCGGACGCGCCGATTACACCATGATCGAACCGTACTGGGCCGATCTGTTCCAGTTTGCGCACGACAAAGAGGCGAACGTCCGGCTGAGCTTCATCTGGGCATCGGAAAACATCGCCACGAACACGCCCGGTCCGTACGGGCCTTTCCTGCCCGTCTTCGCGGAACTCCTGCACGACAGCGACGACAAAGTCCGCATGGAAGCGCCGGAGATATTCCGCGTTCTCGGCAAACGCCGCCCGGAATTCGTGCACCCGTACATCGAACAGTTGCGCGCGATCTCGGAGACCGACGGCAACCGCGTCGTGAGGATCCATTGTCTGGGCGCGATCCGCGCGGCGGCCAGGCCCCCGGCGTAAGGCGCAAATACGGGGGGGGTCACTCCGGGACCTGGAGCTCCGTGATCGTGCACTCCGGGCTGTAGGGCATTTCCTCGTGGACGGACGCGCCCTCGGCGATCCGGTCGACAGGCAGATGCAGATAGCGGATGATCCCGTCGGCGAGCAGTTCGCCGTCCAAAGTCAGGATCCGCGCCTCCACGGCAAACAGCCTGGAACGGTCCTCGATCAGTTTCCCCGTGGCGAGAAGCTCCGTTTCGTAGGGCACGGGCTTCCGGTAGCGGGTTTCGAGGGAAATGGTGACGCCGAATTCCGTGTCGTCGTTTTTCGCCGCCCACAGGCCGCGGAGGCCCATTTCGTCCAGCATGGCGGTGATCATGCCGCCGTGGACGCGTCCGGGATAACTCTGATGCCATTCCCGGTAACGGAACGGCGAGGCGACGCTCCCGTCCGTCATGTTATAAAACGGAGCCCGGACCCCGAACCGGTTGTCCAGTCCGCAGATCACGCACATCCGGCTGTTTCGCTGCTGCCCGATCACTTTCATGTTCGATCTCCAAATATCTTTGTTGTCCCTCAAAACGCTGCCCGCGCTCCGTGTCGCATCATCGTACAGGGCGGGACGACCCTAATAATATACTTTCCTTTCGGCTCATTTTCAAGACTGCCGGCGGCGTCTGCGTTCGGATTCGCGCCATGCTCAGTCCCGGCGGGTGCCGTTCACTTCCTTCGCATGCGCCAGATGGATCCCGATATGGCCGACGCCGAGGATGACGGTCGAAAGAAGCATCGGGATGTTTTTTCCGTAAACGCCCAGCAGGAAAAACGCCGCCACGGGCAGCGTCGCGCCCGCCACGGGGATCCCGGCAAAGCCGCGGTAGAAATCGCGCATCGTCCTTTCGCTTCCGAAATACCGGATCCAGAACGCCTCATACAGCAGCATCAGGACGAACGACAGTACAAGCCACAGGCACCAGGCATCCCACGGGCGCAGATTGAAATCGGCGAAGACAAGCGCGACGGCACTGACCAGCACTTCGCCGATCCGTTCGAACGCCAGAAGCACACGGTTTTCGTTTCCGGCATACCGCCCGTAGTTTTCGGGCTTGTTTCGCGCCCAGATGAGATTCGGGATCATCAGCATGGCAAGATAGACGAGCCCGACATAAGAAAAACCGAAATTCATGTTTCCCTCAGTTCGACAGAAAAAAGGTTTTTCGGTATAATATACCATGCTTCCATCCGAAAACAAAGGAAAAACGCCTGAAAAAGCAACGGGGGCAGACCGGACATGCCAGATTCTGTCGCCCTCCCGGAATCGGGACACGGTTGTACCAATGCGACAGGATTTTGCGACATTATGACACAGTGAGACGCGCCAAAAAGCGACGAACAACAGATAATGCCGGCAAACGCCTTTCATAACCAACTGTAGATGAATTGTTTTTGAGAACGTCAAAAACTTGGCATCATGTATGCTTGACCAAAAGGCGAAACTCGAACAAAACATCAAACCCTTTTACACGAAAGGACAGTTACTATGAGCAAGATTCTCGGTATTGACCTCGGCACCACCAACAGCTGCATGGCCGTCATGGACGGCAATTCCTTCAAGATCATCCCCAACGCGGAAGGCGCCAACACGACTCCGTCCGTCGTCGCTTTCACCAAGAACGGCGAACGCCTCGTCGGCCAGACCGCGAAACGCCAGGCCGTGACGAACCCGAAGAACACCATCTTCTCCGTGAAGCGCTTCATGGGCCGCAAGTTCAACGAAGTGCAGGAAGAGATCTCCCGCGTACCGTATAAAGTGGTCGCGAACAACAACGGCGACGCCTGCATCGAGGCGAACGGCAAGACCTACACGCCGCCGGAAATCTCCGCGATGATCCTCCAGAAGCTCAAACAGGACGCGGAAGCCTACCTCGGCGAGAAGATCACCGAAGCCGTCATCACCGTCCCGGCCTACTTCAACGACACGCAGCGCCAGGCCACCAAGGACGCCGGTCGCATCGCCGGTCTCGACGTCAAGCGCATCATCAACGAGCCGACCGCGGCCGCGCTCGCCTACGGCATGGACAAGCAGAAATCCGATGAACGCATCGCGGTGTACGACCTCGGCGGCGGCACGTTCGATATCTCCATCCTCGAGATCGGCGACGGCGTCTTCGAAGTGAAGGCCACCAATGGCGACACGCACCTGGGCGGCGACGACTTCGACAAGGTCGTCATGGACTGGATCGCCGACGAATTCCAGAAGGAAAACGGCGTCGACCTCCGCAAGGACCCGCAGGCGCTCCAGCGCCTGAAAGAGGCCGCCGAAAAGGCGAAGATCGAACTCTCCTCCAGCATGAGCTCCGACATCAACCTGCCGTTCATCAGCATGAACGCCGACGGCCCGGTGCACCTCCAGATGACGCTTACCCGCGCCCAGCTCGAAAAGCTCACCGATCCGCTGCTCGAACGCTCCAAGATCCCGTGCAACAACTGCCTGAAGGACTCCGGCCTCAGCAGCTCCCAGATCAATGAAGTCATCCTCGTCGGCGGCATGACCCGTATGCCCCGCGTCCAGGAAGTCGCCAAGCAGATCTTCAATAAGGACCCGCACAAGGGCGTGAACCCGGACGAAGTCGTGGCGGCCGGCGCGGCCATCCAGGGCGGCGTGCTCAGCGGCAACGCCAGCCTCGGCGACGTGGTCCTGCTCGACGTCACCCCGCTGTCCCTCGGCATCGAGACCCTCGGCGGCGTCACCACCCGCCTGATCGAACGCAACACCACGATCCCGACCCGCAAGAGCCAGATCTTCTCCACCGCCGCCGACAACCAGCCCTCCGTCGACATCCACGTCCTCCAGGGCGAACGCGACATGGCGAAGGACAACAAGACCATCGGCCGGTTCCGCCTGGACGGCATCGCTCCGGCTCCGCGCGGCGTCCCGCAGATCGAAGTCTCCTTCGACATCGACGCGAACGGCATCCTGAACGTGACCGCGAAGGACATGGGCACCGGCAAGGAACAGAAGATCACGATCACCGCCAGCAGCGGACTCTCCGAACAGGATATCCAGCGCATGGTCAACGACGCCAAGGCGCACGAGGCCGAAGACAAGGCCGCCAAGGACAAGATCGAGGTCAAAAACCGCGCCGACTCCCTGGTCTATCAGACCGAAAAACAGCTGAAGGACCTCGGCGACAAGGTCCCCGCCAACGTCAAGCAGCCCGTCGAAGAGCTCATCGAAAAGCTCAAGAAGGACATCGAGCGCGACGACACCGACGCCATGAAGGCCGATTCCAAGGCCCTCGAAGACAAGCTCATGGAGATCGGACAGGCCGTCTACCAGCAGCAACAGGCCGGCGGCGCCGCGGGTGCACAGCCCGGACCCGATGCCTCTGCGCAGGGCAAGAAGAACGATGACGGCGTGGTCGACGCCGAAGTCGTGGACGATTGAGATTGAATCACAGGTAAGAAAATCCTGAATCAATAACCCATAACAACCAATACAAAAGGATGCCTCTGTGAAACAAATTGAACAGCAGAGGCATCCGCACAACCAAACAAGGAGTCATGTGACCATGGCAAAAACGCAGAAAATCCAGCCCCTGGGCGATCGCGTCCTCGTGGAACCCGTCGAAGAAGTCGAACAGATCAAGGGCGGCATCTACATCCCCGACACCGCCAAGGAAAAACCCATGTCCGCGAAGGTCATCGCGCTCGGCACCGGCAAGCTCAACGACGACGGCACCCGTTCCAAATTCGACGTCAAGGTCGGCGACATCGTTCTGACCAGCAAGTACGGCGGAACCGAGATCAAGCTCAACGACAAAGAATACAAGATCCTCAGCTCCAGCGACATCCTCGCCATCGTCGGCTGACGCATCACCATTTAAACCGAAACATATCACAGGAGATAATATATCATGGCTGCTAAACAACTGCTTTTCAACGACGAAGCACGTCGTCAGCTTCTTTCCGGCGTCGAACAGCTCTCCGCCGCCGTCAAGGCCACCCTCGGTCCCCGCGGCCGCAACGTCGTCCTCGACAAGAAATTCGGCTCCCCGCTGATCACCAAGGACGGCGTCAGCGTCGCCAAGGAGATCGAGCTCCAGAACCCCTTCCAGAACATGGGCGCCCAGATGGTCCGTGAAGTCGCCAGCAAGACCAGCGACATCGCCGGCGACGGCACCACCACCGCCACCGTCCTCGCCGAGGCCATCTTCAAGCAGGGCCTGAAGAACGTTACTGCCGGCGCGAACCCGATGAGCCTGAAGCGCGGCATCGACAAGGCCGTCGAAGCCATCGTCGCCAAGCTCGACACCATCAAGAAGGACGTCAGCGAGAGCGAACAGGTCGCCCAGGTCGCCACCATCTCCGCCAACGGCGATTCCGAGATCGGCAAGATCATCGCCAACGCCATGGACAAGGTCGGCAAGGACGGCACCATCACCGTCGAAGAGGCCAAGACCATCGAGACCACACTCGACGTCGTCGAAGGCATGCAGTTCGACAAGGGATACCTCTCCCCCTATTTCGTGAACAACGCCGAAGAGATGACCTGCTCCCTCGAGGACGCCTATATCCTCATCAACGAGAAGAAGATCTCCAACCTCAACGACATGCTCCCCGTCCTGCAGGCCGTCGCCAAGACCGGCAAGCCCCTGCTCATCATCGCGGAGGACGTCGAGGGTGAAGCTCTCGCCACGCTCGTCATCAACAAGATGCGCGGCACGCTGAACGTCTGCGCCGTGAAGGCCCCCGGCTTCGGCGACCGCCGCAAAGCCATGCTCGAAGACATCGCCATCCTCACGGGCGGCACCCTGATCTCCGAAGACCTCGGCATCAAGCTCGACACCGTCGGCCTCGACAAGCTCGGCAAGGCCAAACGCATCACCATCGAGAAGGAAAACACCACGATCGTCGAAGGCGCCGGCAAGCAGTCCGACATCCTCGCACGCGTCAACCAGATCCGCAAGCAGATCGAAGAGACCACCAGCGATTACGACCGTGAAAAACTCCAGGAACGCCTCGCCAAGCTCTCCGGCGGCGTCGCCGTCATCAACGTCGGCGCGGCCACCGAGACCGAGATGAAGGAGAAGAAGGCCCGCGTCGAAGACGCCCTCCACGCCACCCGTGCGGCCGTGGAAGAAGGCATCGTCCCCGGCGGCGGCGTCGCGCTGCTCCGCGCCGTCAAGGCCCTCGATTCCCTGAAGCTCTCCGGCGATGAGGCCGTCGGCGCCGACATCGTCCGCCGCGCCGTCGAAGAACCCCTCCGCACCCTCGCCTCCAACGGCGGCTTCGAGGGCAGCGTGATGGTCAACAAGGTCCTCGCGGGCAAGGGCGCCGAAGGCTACGACATCGCCACCGGCGAATACGTCGACCTCCTGAAGGCCGGCATCATCGACCCGAAGAAGGTCACGCGCAGCGCCCTCCAGAACGCCGCGTCCATCTCCGGTCTGCTCCTCACTACCGAATGCCTCATCACCGAGATCCCCGAGAAGGAAAAACCCGCAGTCCCCGGTGACGGCGGCATGGGCGGCATGGGCGGCATGGGCGGCATGATGTAATTCATCCGCGCGATAAGATGTGGTCGTGTCCCCCTCCGTGGTAAGATGCGATCACATCCCCCCTCGGTTTTTCGCGCCTCGCGGTAAATAAACTGTCGAGCGCAAGCGAGTTTTCCGAGGCGCGCAGCGCCCCCCTAAAACGCAAAAATAATCGGCGGACTCCTGTTTCTTGGTTGGGCAGGAGCCCGCCTTTTTCATGCCTTTCAAGCACAAATTATCTGCTCTATCCCTATTCATTCCGCCGTTCGCGCCTCGCGGTAAAATGAAGATGTGCGAGCGTTAGCTCGCCTTCCAAGGAGCGAAGCGACCCCCGAAGGGACATCCCCTCGCACGCGACCTAAAAACACAAAACAACGGCGGACTCCTGTTTCTTGGTTCAGCTCATCTTCAGAATAGCACAATACCCCATCCAGTAACTCTAGCATATTTGCTGCATGTTTAATATAATTGCGAGCTATTTATTAGGAGTTGGACTACTTAAATTTTACTTCCTCTAAATATTTGTTCAAAAGATTGTTCTTTTGTTCCTCTTGAATTTGTATTTCAAGACCACGTCTTTGCTCTGCCAGCTTAAAACGAGCCTCGCTAATAATTTGATTCCATGTGCGGCAACAGATGCGATAGTTTCCATTTTTATAATCATACAATATTTGCTCTTTTTGGTCGCCTTGGAACAATGATTTCATTTCATCAGTAATATCCGAAGAAACAAGCCAGTACTCCCATTTGTTCTTTTCTGATATCTCCACCCCAGTTGTCTTAGAGATACCACGATAAACATTCATCGCTTGCTCATGTAAATCAACCCCAATAGGAACCCTTGGAGCTTTCAGCTCGACAATTAAGTTCAAATTTCGTTTCTCCTGGATATTGGGAATTCTTTTCCACATATACAGGTCCGGGATTTTTCTTAAATACGAATCTGTATTTTTTGCATCTTTTTCAATAGATCGCTTTATTTCTTCTATTTCCGACAATGATAATTCTTGGATCCTCAGATTATTTTTCAAAATGTTAGTCAGCCCTTGGTCACTGTTGCTAAGTGTATAGTCAAATTTGTCGCCAAAAATCCATGTCTCTTTTTCGATAATTTTATGTAATTGGGTCCGTTCTTTTAGTCTGTCTTTATAGAAATCCTTGTGTACCAGGGTGTCTAGCACATCAAGAAAAGTTTCTCTTCTTAATGCTTCATTGTAATGCTGTATTAGTGCGGGCAACGAAGTGCTCTGACAAATGTTTTTAAAACTAGCTGCATCATCTGGGGTTAAATTCAAAATCTCACAAAGATTATCAGAAAAAGTGGCGTCATTTGCAATAAATTTTCTAAGCAACTTAAACAGAAGAAGCAAAGAACTATTTTTATTGTCTAAGACTTTTTGCTCATGCTCTAAAATGGAAAACGCACACAAATCAAATAAGTTACGTTCTGCCGCTTCAATTTCATCTCTCGGCGGATCCGGGAAAGGATAATATTCTGTTTCCGAAAAGATTTTGAACCGTTCTTTTGAACGTTTTTTTCTCATTTTATACAAAAAATGCAATAATCTTTCGCGGTAGGCCCTTTTAATGGTATTATCATGTGATTTGAAATTTGAAGCATAATCATCAAAGTTGTCATAAAATTTAGACACTAAA
>JBGUKB010000052.1:0-45796 GCA_045114235.1 Victivallales bacterium | reverse complement strand
CAGTTGATCGATCCGTTCCTTGGTTTCCTGATCCAGGGAATTGAGAAAGTTCGGATAAGGGAAAGCGCCCGGGGAGATGGTTTCCAGACTGTCCGGGAATGCAACGTGTTTCAAAGCGGCGCAGTGTGCAAACGCATCTTCTTCGATCTTCGTGATGCCCTCCGGGATCACGACCTCCGTCATGCTTCGGCAGTGGGAGAACATGTCCTGCGGGATCCTGTCCATTTTCGGCGAAAGCACGGCGGGTTTCAGGGCTCTGCACTCGATGAAGGCGCCGTCCTCCACATCCGTCACGTTCGGCGGGATCGCGATCTCCTCCAGCTCGAAGCAGGCGTAAAACGCCCTGTGGCCGATTCTTTTCAGGGAATCCGGCAGTTCGACATGCTTCAGCCCGGTGCAGTACCGGAACGCGTTTTCGGGAATGGTCTCCAGCCCCTCCGGCAGACGGATTTCCGTCAGGTCCTTGCAGCCGAGAAAAGCGCCGCGCCGGATGATCGACGTCCCCGGAGCCACAACGCACGGGCCGTCCGGCACGGAAACGCAGGAAATGAGCTCGGAATGGTCCTTTGAATAAAAAATCCCGTCCTCGAGCCGGATCGTCGGGTGGTCGTCCGGCACAGTGAGGCGGCAGCCGGTCCCGGCGAACGCTCCGCCGCCGATGTCCGTGACCTGTTTGCCGAGCGTAACGGGCGGCAGGCTGCTGCAGCCCTGGAAAGCGAGCGGGCCGATCGAGGTCACGCTGTCCGGGATGTTGATCTCGGACAGGGCGGAACAATCCTGAAATGCCGATTCCCCGATCTTCGTGATGCCATCCGGGAGCGTGACTTTTTGCAGGGCGGTGCATCCCCGGAACACCTTATTCAAGCCCGGTTCCTTTCCGGCTATCCCGGCGGGGAGCCGTATTCTCTCCAGGGCGGTGCAGTCTCTGAACGCTTCGTATCCGATCTTTTCCACCTTGTCGGAAATGTTCACCTCACGCAGGGCTGTGCAATTCTGGAATGCCCAAGGTCCGATTTCCCGTACGCTGTCCGGGATGCGGATGGAGGTCAGATGCCTGTAGTTCAGGAATGCGCCGTTGTCGATCGTTTCCACGCCGTTCGGGATGACATAATGCCGATAAAGAAGATATGGCCTGACCTGGGGGCAATCCCATTTTTCGATCAGGCCCGAACGGTAAATGAATTCCCCCAGAGGCGAGCGCGGACGGACCATGGACATGTCAACGACCTTGGTCCCCGCCGGGATCCGGCAGACGTACATGTAGTCCATGAACGCCTGAAACAGCGCAATGGGCAGGAGCACCAGCAGGAAGATCAGCACGAACGGCCTGACCCTTTCGATGAGCGGCACGCGCGGCGCATCGCCCTCCGCCGGAGATTTTACCTGATTGTCCGCTTTGTTTTTCATGATCGTGAAGCCTTTCCGATCTCTGGTTTCTGTTCGTAGTCAGAATATACTACACTCTTCCTAATTTTACAAGTCGGAAGCTGTACATTTCCGGGATTTAAAAACAGTCGCGGCACGCATCACACTTTGGCGATACGTGCCGTTTCTTTCGCGTCGGCGGCGAGGAAAGCCCGCAGGACGTTCGGATTATGCGCGGCGGGTGCTGCCCCCGCTCAGAACGCCCCGTTTCGCGGAGCGCACGAATTCGACGAATTCCTTGACTTCCGGGATCTGGGGAAGGGTGGTTTCGATCTCTTCCAGCGCGTTCTTCATATTGAGGCCGCGGCGGAACGCGATGTCGTACATCTTGTGGATCGTGCGGATGTCTTCCTTGGAGTATCCGGCGCGCTCCAGGGCGACCTTGTTGAAGCTGCGGACGCCGCCGTTGCGGCCGTCGCCGATCATGAAGGGCGGCAGGTCCATGGAGATGGCGGAACCGCCGGAGATCATGGCGTAGCGTCCCACGCGGACGAACTGGTGGATGCAGACGTTGCCGGAGATGAACGCGCGGTCGCCGATCTGGACGTAGCCCGCGGCAAGCGCGCCGAGCGCCATGATGACGTGGTCGCCGATGACGGTGTTGTGCGCCATGTGGGCGTTGCCCATGAGGAAGCAGTTGCTTCCGATGACCGTCTCCGTGCCGGCATGCGCGCCGCGGTGAATGGACACGCCCTCGCGGATGATGTTGTTGTCGCCGATGCGCGTGTAGGATTCCTGCGTCGGGTCGTAGCTGATGTCGTTCGGCGGGCCGCCGAGCGTGGCGAACGGGAAAATGGTGTTGCCCGCGCCGATCGTGGTGTTCGAGTAGATGTGGCACTGCGCGATCAGGCGGGTGTTCTCGCCGATCTTCACGTGGTCTTCGATGATGCAGTACGGGCCGACGAAAACGGAGTCGGCAAGCTCGACGTCGTTTCCGATGATGGCGGTCTGGTGAATCTGCGCCATGTCAGGTCATCCGGTTGAATTGAACTCGGATTATTTCTTCTTGGCGGCCTTGATCGCCTCTTTCACGCGGAGTTTGACGCGCTTGAGGTACTGTTTGCGGCGGGCCTGTTTCTCGTGCTTGTTATACTGTCTTCCCATTGTTGTTCTCCATAATTGTTGGATTTGGTTCGCGTACAAAAATATATCCATAAAAGATAGCACAGATTCCGGCATTTTCAAACGCGATTCCGAAAAAACACGCCAAAAACATGCTTTTTTCGCTTCCGCTCTTGAATTCCGCGACGCCATGCTTTATCTTATTCGTCATCTGAACTCGTCACCAACCGACATGGGACTGCACGATATGACCGAACCGGATTTCTCGAACGTCGAAACGGCAGGATGCCCCGCGGGCGACGCGGGACGCGACATGATCCTCCGCATGAACCGCGAACACGGCCCGCTCCGGGCGTGGGGATTCGCGCACATCCCCGTCGGCCGGTCCGTGCTGGACGTGGGGTGCGGCGCGGGCGCGGCGCTACGCGAACTGGCGGACCGCTGCCCGGGTGCCGAGCTGACGGGGTGCGACATCTCGCCGCTCGCGGTCAAGACGGCTGCGGCGCTGAACGAAGCGCTCGTGAAGTCCGGGCGGATGCGGTTTCTCCGGTGCGGCGTGCCGGACCTGCCGTTCGGGGACGGCGCGTTCGATACGGTGTTTTCGGTCGAGAGCCTGTATTTCTGGCCGGACCAGATCGCCGGATTGAAGGAGATACGGCGTGTGCTCGCGCCGGGCGGATGGTTCATGACCGCGCTGGAGATGGTCGGCGGCATGATGAACGAACGCCAGCGCGCGATCGTGGAGCATCTGAAGATGGTCTGCCCGACGCGGGACGAATTGCGCGGACTGATGACCGGGGCGGGGTTTACCGACGTGACGGTCGAGCTTGAGCCGGAACACCGCTGGCTGTGCGCCGCGGGGCGCAAATCGTAAGCTCAGCAGTCCAGAAGGATGAGGCGGTACACGCAGACGACTGCCGCGAACACGGCCGGGCCGAGCGGGAAGCACAGGCTCACGGCGAACAGCGCCAGAGAGGCCGCCACGCCGAACAGGTACGCAAGCGGGATCGCCGGGCCGGGCTGGACCGGTTCCTTCATGCGGGCGCGCAACGGCCAGACCGCGAAGGCCACTGCGAGAAGAACGGTCAGGCTGAGCGTCACCGGATCGGAAACGACCCGGAAGAACGCGAGCCCGAACAGGACCGCCGCCAGCAGATACATGAGGAAACGCCCGAAGGCATTCTCCACGACGGCTTTGGTCCATTTCCAGCTCCATTTCCAGTCATCGTCGTACCAGAGCAGAACTGGGATGACAAGGAAAAGCAGCAGCGATGCGCCGTCGATCCTGATCTTTTCATGGAGGAACAACATGAAAAGAGCAAGCACCCCCGTGAGGTAGAACATGTCCTCGAACGTGCGGAACGCCTGCTTGTGGACGGGCTTCCACGAGATGAAGTAACGCAGGAACGGGTAGACGGCGAGGAGGATCCCCAGGAGCCAGGCGCAGACCGTCCGAACGGGGAATCCGGCCGGCAGGAACCGTTTTGCTTGTGCTCCGTACTGCGCGCGGGCGAAGATGGCGCGGAGCGACGTGAAGACACCGGGAATCGCGATATCGTGGGCATTTTCCAACAGTCCGGCAGGGATCGAATCGGAATAATCCTCCTCCAGCACCAACCCGATGGCGTTGTAGGGAATGCCTTCGCCGTCGTAGTATCCGGCGAGCTCCGCCGTGGCGCTCAGTTTTTCCAGATCGAAAACCGGTTCGGCGTTCAGGCCGGAGGCGAGGATCACGCGGTTCCCGAAGCAGAACGCGCCAGTGTTGCCGAACGAACGGCGCAGAAACGCGAGGACGCAGGCGGATATTTCCGGTTGGTCGGGCGGCAGGACGACCGCGAAGATGCCGCCGGAGTTCATGGCATTTTCCTTCATCATATCGAAGAGCGAGGATGACCAGAGCAGGGATTTCCGGGAGAAAAGACGGTCCGGGAACGCGCAGTCCAGCAGAACGACGTCGAATTTGGATGCGACCGCTCCGTTATTCTTCACGGCGCGTTCCAGTGTACCCGCGTCGGGATCGGGTTTCTTAACCCCAAAAGTGCGCTGAAAACGATCATAGGAATGAATGTTCCTGAACTGGGAGAAAACGTCACCAGGTCCGCCGAGTCCGAATTCCGGGACCGACACAGGGGCGATCACGACAAGCTCGGCATGAGGATAATAAACTACCGAAGAGGCTTCATCCTCCTGTTTGCCGTTTCCCTGGAAGAACCGGAATTCCGGGTACGGTTCGTCCTTTTTCTGGTAGAATTCCGGCCAGTCGGTCAGGATCAGCACGCGCGGTGCGAGCTTGCCGGAGGAGAAAGCGACGGCGGCCGTCTGCAACCGGAGCCGGGCGTCCATGGCGTTGTCCGCGCCGTCGCGCGGCGGCACAGCGTCCTTTCGCACGAACAGCAGTCCGCCGAACATGAACGCCAGCACAAGCGCCGTGGCGAACAGGATCCGCCAGCGTGCCGGGACGGGCGAGGGGGGCATCATGTGAAGATCAGCCATGGAACAGCCTTAAAAAAAGCGACCCGCAAAAGGCTTTGCGGATCGCGGATTCTCGGAGTTTTCGCTCAGAAAAGCGGCATTTTGATTGCCGTTCCTGCGGGGATCTTCTGTCCGGGCTTGAACTCGGGGTTCAGGCGGATCAGGTCCTGAAGGTTGCGGTCGTGGTATTCCGCGACCTCTTCGAGCGTGGATTCGGAGTTGATCGGGATGGCGATGATGTCAGCGTCGGAGAGGCTGGAGACGGGGTCGAGCGCCGGAGCCGAGGTGGTGGCGGTCGCGGGCTTCGCGGTTTCCACGGGCGTCGAGACGGTCGCGGGCGTCGAGGCCGGGGCGGACGTGCCTGCCATGGAGCCGCCGATGGGCTCGACGACTCCGCCGGTGCCTTCGCCGGCCTTCGGCGTCGAGGTGGTCGTCGCAGGCTTCGTGGTGGTGGCGGTCGCGGCCTTCGTTTCGGTCTTCGTTTCGGTCTTCGTCGTGGTCGTCGTGGCCGTCGTGGTCGCGGTCTTCGTGGTCGTCGTGCTGGAGGAGGCGGCCTTGGCGGTCGCGGCCGGGATGACGAGCGTCTGGCCGACGCGGAGCGTGGCCTTCGGATCGACCTTGTTCGCCGCGACGAGGTCGGCGAGCTTCACGTGGTGACGGTACGCGATCGTGCTGAGGTTGTCGCCGCTCTTCACGACGTAGAGGGTCTCGCCGTCCTTCGCGACGGGCTGCGCCTTCGTGGAGGTGGCGGGCTTTGTCGTCGTGGCAGTCGCGGGCTTCGTCTCGGCCTTCGTTTCCGTCTTCGGTTCCGTCTTCTTCTCGACGGGCTTGCCGACGGCGTTCTTGGCGTCCGGCGGGATCATGAGGACCTGGCCGACCTTGAGCGGAGCCTTTTCGTCGATGCTGTTGATCTCGGCAAGGCGCGCCACGGAAACGCCGTAGACCATGCCGATGCCCCACAGCGTGTCGCCCTTCACGACCTTGTATTCCACGGAGCCTTCGGGCGCGTTGCTCTTCGCGGCCTGTTCCTGGTCGACGGGCTGGAGTCCGGTCGCGTCGCCCTGCTGCGCGGAGGTGTCGCCGCCCTGCGCCGCGGAAGCGCCGTCCTGCTTGCCTGCCTGCGTTTTGTCTTCGACCGGGCCGACCGGGACCTCGTCGTCGATGAAGATGACTTCGGTGTCGGTGATTTCTTCGCCGTTGGAGATGACGGTGTGGGTTTTCGTGGTGGTTTCACCCGTGTAGGGCTCTTCGACGAACGTGCCGCCGGGGACGCGGATGGGCTTGTCGGCGCAGCCGGTGAGGAGAAGAGCGGCGACCGCGGCGGACGCGGGGATGACGATGCGGAACTTGGCATTCATGACAGGTGGAACCTCCGGAAAAAGTTATTTGAATTTCAAAATACGTAGTAGCGGTTGATGTCCCGAAAAAGAACATCACCATATATTGTAAGGCAAAAAGCCGATATTTCAAATGAAGTCCGGCCTTTTTTTTGACTTTTTTTGCGTTTTTTTCCGCAAAGGGGGCACGGACGGGGAAAAAGGGCCGGATTTACGCCTTTTTCGCGGCTTTTCTGCCTGCCGGAACGCCGTTCGCGAACGCGATCAGCGTGGACGGTTTCACGTCCTTCAGGTCGCGTTTCAGGCGGCGGTTCACCTCCGCCCGCGTGAGCTTGTCGAGCTGTTCGCGGCGCGTCCACGGCTGGAGCGCGTCCCCGGTCAGGAACCGTTCGAGCGCGGACTGTTTCGCGAGGGACCCGGAGGGCGAGGCGTCGAACGCGTATTTCTGGGCGGCGAGGGCGGCGTCGAACTCGTCCCTGTCGAGCCCGGCCGAGGCGAGGCGGCGGAATTCGTCGAGGAGCAACCCGCGCACCTCCCGTGCGTTTTCGTCCGCGGTCGAGGCTGCGAACGCCGAGATACCCGTGCCGAACCCGTACATGCGGACGAATCCGGTCCAGTACGCGAGGCCCTTTTCGCCGCGCACCTTCTTGAACAGCTTCGCCGACATGCCGTTCTCCGTGTTCAGCACCAGGTCCCAGGCGGGATCGGCGGTCTCCACGCCGCACGAACGGAATCCGCAGGTCACGACCGCCTGCTTGCGCTGTTCCAACGCGAATTCTAGGTCGAATGGCCTGTTCATCCGGGGCGGCGCGGGGCGTTTCGGCGCGGGGGCGGCCCAGCGTCCGGCGGAGAATATCTCCTGCGCGGCCTCGCGGACCTGTTTCTGCGAGAGTGCGCCGGAAAACGCCAGACAAGCGGACGGCGCGGCGAGCACGCGTTTGAGGTAGAAATCCTTCACTTTTGAAGCCGAGGCTTTTTTGAGCGCGGCGAGCGAGGCCTCCGGGCTGCGTCCGTAGGGATGCGACGCGCCGAAAAGGTGTTCCTTCAGGCGCGCGAACGCGACCGCGTCGGGCTGAAGCAGCGAGCTTTCGATCTCGCGGATCAGGTTCACTTTTTCGCGTTCGACGGCATCGGCGGGGAACTCCGGTTCACCGGCGAGAATCGCGGCGATCCTGACCGCGCGGCGGAAGCTTTTGAGCGGGAACTGAAGCGAGAGGAACATGGAGTTGTTGCCCGCGGTGCAGTCGGCCTCGATGGCGTAGTCGGCGAGATATTCGTTCAGCTTCACCTCGTTATAGCCGCCCGCGCCGCAGAAAAGCGTTTCGGAAACGAGGCGGGAGAACAGGCTTTCCGAGGCGGACTCGAACGCCGCCGCGCATGGCAGCACGAGCGTGATCTCCGCCATCGTCCGCGAACGGTCCTCCAGAAGCAGCACGGTCTGGCCGGACTTCGCGGTCTCGACGACCGGACGGGGCAGGGCGGGCGCGGCTTTCTTGCGAGAGGTCTTTTTCGAGCTGTTCGCGGGGGACATGCGCACGCAGGTGAGGTCGTCGGGCGACAGCATGGTATGGAGGATGTCCATCACATCGTCCGGCGTGACGGCGTCGAGGTCGCGGAGCATGGATCTGAGGTCGTAGCTGCCGTTGATGCGGACCGCGCCGGAGACGAGCGCGGCGAACCCGGACGGCGTTTCGAACCGGCTGAGGATCTCGCATTCGACGGCGGCGCGTGCGCGCTCGATCTCGCGTTTCGTGACGGGATGTTTTTTGAAGTCGTCGAGCACGGCGAGGAATCCCGCCTGCATCGCGTCGAGCTTCGCGGGATCGCCCTCGAACGCCGTGAAGAAGAAGCCCTGTCCGTCCTGGAACATCACGTAATCCGCCCACGAGCCTGAAATGAGTTCGTTTTCGATGTGCATGGCGCGGTAGACGCGCCCGGAATCGTCGTCGAGCAGGAACGCCAGCACGCGGAGCGCGGCGTTGGCGCGGGCGTCGAGGTCATGCAGCTGCCAGCCGAACGCCAGATACGCCAGCGAGTCTTTCCAGGTCAGGTCGACCGTGCTCTGCCCGGCGCGCCTGAACGGGCGGGCGGGGGTGGCGTCCTCGAAGGAACCGGTCTGCCAGTCTTCGAGCTTCGCGCGGAGTTCCGCGAGCACGGCTTCCGCGTCGAACCGTCCGGCAATAAGGAATGTCATGCGTTCGGGTGTGTAGCGTCTGCTGTGGTACGCCGCCATCCGGTCGCGCGTGACGGATTCGAGCAGATGGTCGTAGCCGATGATCGGCACGCGGTACGGACTGCCGCGGAAGAGTTCGCCGAGCATGTTTTCATAGACGCCGAGGCGGGGGTTGTCCAGGCGCATGCGGCTTTCGTTCAGGATCACATCCTTCTCGCGAGCGAACTCGTCCTCGGGGAAGAGCGGTTCGCGCATCATGGAGGCGAGCATGCGGACGCCTTCGACGGCGTTCGCGGCGGGGAGGTTGATGTAGTAGTACGTCTGGTCCTGGCTGGTGAACGCGTTCAGGTTGCCGCCGAGGGCGTTCACGCGGTCGGCGATCTCCGACCCGCCCGGATAGCTTTTCGTGCCGTTGAACATCATGTGCTCGAGGAAATGCGACAGGCCGCTGCCGAGGTCGGCGCCCTCAAACGCGCTGCCGGTGTTCACGCAGACATTGCAGCTGACCGTGCGGACGCCGGGCATGGGGCAGAGGAAAACGCGGATGCCGTTGGCGAGGCGGTGTTCGCGGACGAGGTCGAGCAGAGGCAGGGCGGGTTCAGGCATGTGGTGGGCTCCCGGTTCCGGGGAAGGCGGCCGCGCGGATCAGACGTCGATGACCGGAAGCGGGCCGGGATCGGACGCGGGCGCGGGACGGCTGCCGAAGCTGCGGCGCACGATCTCCTGCGTGACGTAGATCAGGTCGGGCACGCAGTCGAAGTCCTCGATGCGGTCGTTCGGGCCGGCGGAGAGCACGCCTTCCTCGATGAGGTTGTAAACGATGTTGCCGGCGTCGCGTCCGCTGAGGAGGTTCCAGTAGCGGAGCATGTCCGGCGCAAGAAACATGTAGGTGCTGACCGCGTATTCGAGCATGCCTTGAATGAGCTGGGCGCCGCTCACATGGCGCGTGCCGAGCGGGCGTCCCTGCTTGGAGAGCTTGTTCACGGTGTAGGAGACGGCGCTGTTCATGAAGATGTAGGCGTGCGCGTCGTACCGGGAATCCTTTTCCAGGATCCGGAGGAGCGAGTCTTTCCATTCGAGTTCTTCCATGTCGGCCTCCCGCGGTCGGGATACTGTGCGAGTTCGGGCTTATCGAATCCGGCGCGCCGGACGGTCAGCGGTAGCGGACGTTCTGCTGGATGCGGGGCATCTTCGGCTCCTCCAGCATGAGGGCGTACCAGGCTTCGGCGAGCGGGGCGTTGGAGAACTGCTTCACCTTGCCGTTCAGCAGCAGTTCGCGGTTCTTCTCCAGCACCTCGTTCGAGGTCTGCTTGCGGGCGTCGGTGAGCGCGGCGATGGCGTCCTCGATGCGGTCCTGCTTCACGAGCATCCAGGAATACGCGGCGTACGGGATCACGGCGTTGTCGCCCTTGAACCGGCGCACGCGGGTCTTGAAGAACTTGTCGAGCTTCGGATCGTTGTTCTTGTACATGCGGACGAGCTTGATCGTCACGCTCTGCGGGTCGAAGAACATGCACTTCGGGAGCAGCGCGTCGACCTCGTCGAACTTCTTCTGCTGGAAGAGGAACGCCATCTTCATGGTGTTGACCTGGCGCTTCATGAGGAAGCTCCATTTGTACAGCGGCTTGAACATGTCGAGCGCCTCGATCATGCGGTCGAGCCCGGCCTGCTGCTCGCGCTCCAGGATCTGCATCATCTGCTTCGGGCTGCCCATGGGACGGTGCATCATGCGGTTCTGCATGCCCTGGATCTTCTGCTGGATCTCCAGCATCAGCGCCTGGAGCTTCTCGTTGATCTTCTTCGACTTCGCGCGCAGGAGCAGCGAGATCGCGAGGTGGACGACGAGGAAGACCGCGATCATCATGACGACGACGGCGGAAGTCGGCAGGCCGCGGTAGGACGCGGCTCCGACGAGCAGGGATGCGATCAGGGAGATCAGAAGTGTCAGCATAATAAATACCTTTCAGGTGAAAAAAACGTTACAAACAAATAAAATACACCGTATTCGGGAAAAAGGCAACCCCGGAACCGGAAAAAAGAGGGCTTGCATACCTTATTTTTTTTCAAAAGAAAGAACGCACGGACGCGAAGACGCGGCGCTTTCCCGCCGGAGGGATTGCAATTTGACGTTTCGGCTGTATATTTATGAAAATGTTATCCGTCCGAACCGCCCCGACCAGAAAAACCCGAACCGCCCCGATATTGGAGACCATGACCCGCGAAGAACTTACAGCATTCGTCCCGATGACCCGTGCGGAAATGGAGGCGCGCGGCTGGGACGCGATCGACATCCTGATCGTGACCGGCGACGCGTATGTGGACCATCCGACGTTCGGGCCGCCACTCATCGCGCGCGTGCTGCTTGACGCCGGATACCGCGTGGGGATCGTGGCGCAGCCGGACTGGAAGAATCCCGAGAGCGTGAAGACGTTCGGACGGCCCCTGCTCGGGTGCGGCGTGGCGAGCGGCAACATGGACTCCATGGTGAAACTCTACACGGCGGGCCGCCGCCTCCGGCACGAGGATATGTATTCGCCGGGCGGGAAGACGGGTTTGTGTCCGCCTCACGCGTCCGTGGTGTACAGCCAGCTTGTGCGGCAGGCGTTCCCGGGGCTTCCGGTGATCCTTGGCGGCGTGGAGGCCAGCCTGCGGCGCGTGGCGCATTACGACTACTGGCAGGACAAGATGCGCCCCTCCGTGCTGGTCGACGCGAAGGCCGATCTGCTGTGCTACGGCATGGGCGAGCTCACCATGCTGGAGGTGTTCGACCGGATCAAGCGCAATCAGCCGCTCGACGGCATCCGCGGCACGTGCCGTTACCTCGGCGGACGCGAGAGCGAAGCCTTCAAGCCGGATGAATCGTGCGCCGTGCTGCCGTCCTGCGAGGAGGTCGCCGCCGAGAAGGACGCGATCATGCGCCAGACGAAGACCGTCGAGGCGGAGATGAACCCGTGGAACGGTCGCCGCCTGGTCCAGTGGACGCGCGGCCGCATCCTGCTAGTGGAGCCGCCGCGCCCGCCCATGACCACCGCCGAATTCGACCACGTCTGCGAACTGCCGTTCACCGGACTGCCGCACTGGAGCTATAAGGAGCGCATCCCGGCGTGGGACGTGATCCGCGACTCCGTGCCCGTGGTGCGCGGCTGCCCCGGCGGATGCGCGTTCTGCGGGCTCGTGTCGCATCAGAACCACCACCTCGTTTCGAGGTCGCCGGAAAGCATCGTGCGCGGCATCGAAAAGCTCGCGAAACAGCCGTATTTCCACGGCACCATCAGCGACGTCGGCGGCGCGGCGGGCAATATCTACGGGCACGGGCCGTTCGACCCCGAAAAATGCAAAAAGTGCCGCCGCATTTCGTGTCTCTTCCCCTCGATCTGTCCGAACTACCACGCCGACGAGAAGCCGCTCATGGACCTGCTCGACCGCATCAGGCGCATCCCCGGCGTGAAACACGTCTTCATCAATTCCGGCATCCGCCTCGACCTCGCGCTGATCCAGCCTCATTTGACCGAAAAGATCATCCGCGACCATGTCGGCGGCCAGCTCAGCGTCGCCCCGGAACACCTCGACGGCGAGGTCCTGCGCCTCATGCGCAAGGGGCAGGCGGGCGTGTTCGACAAGTTCAAGGATATCTTCGACCGCGTAAACGCCGCGACCGGGAAGAAGCAGTTCATGATCCCGTACTTCATCTCGAATTTCCCCGGCTGCACGGAGCGTCACATGCGCGTGGTGGACAGCTACCTCGCGAAATACCACTGGAGCCCGAAGCAGGTGCAGGACTTCATTCCGCTCGCCATGACCATGGGCTGCGCCATGTACTGCGCCGAGACCACGCCCGACGGCCAGCCGATCCGGGTCAACAAGGGCCTCGCCGAACGCCGCGGACAGCGCGACCTGCTCCGGCGCGACCGCGAAGCCGGACCTTCGCACGGCAATCAAAACGAGGGAAAACGTCCGCAAAATGAGCGGAAAAACGGCTGGAATAAAGGCGGCAGCCAGAGAGGCGGAAACAAGCCCCGCCGGAAGTAAGCACTTTTTCGCTCAAAGCATGAAAAAGCCGGAAGCATCCCGAATTGGACGCTCCCGGCGTGTTTTTTGTGCTGGAGATGCTTATTTCGGGATCTGCTTGGCGCGGTACGGCGCGATCACGTACTGAAGCATGAAAACGCCGTTGCCGACCTTGTACTGCTGCAGGGGTTCCGGGCCGCAGCTGGCGCCGCCGAGGCCGGACACGACCGAATCCAGGTGCAGCACGGTCTTGTTGCCGGGCACGGGCAGACGGTCCCGCGTGAAGGACTCGGCGATCTCGCCCTCGGTCCAAGGGGAAACGGAGAACTCCATGCCGTCTTCCCTGGCCTCCTCGGCGGAAGGCTCCCCGTTGTAGAGCAGGGTGAACGAGACGGCGGGGAGGTCCTTGGTGTTGCCGTACAGGATCACGTTCTCCGTGCCGATGCGGTTGCCGTAGCTCTGGGACTTCACATAAGGCTCGATCATGCCGGGCACGGTGGTGTTGAAACGGTCGAACCAGGCGGCGTGCCTGCGGTCGCGGTAGTTCTCGTGCGGGCCGTAACCGAGGTAGGAGACGCGGTCGTATGCGCCGTCGAGAACGAACGAGAAGCCGTTGCGGTAGAGGTCGAAATGCTGTTGGTCCGCGCCGGATGCCACAGCCGTGACGGTGATCGCGCCGTCGCGTGCGATCTCCCAGGTCGTGGAGACGGATATCCGGAGCTTGCCCGCCGCCATGAAATCCTTGGTCGTGGTGACCTTGGCGCCGCTGTCGGTCGATTCCCAGGACATCCGGGCCTTTTCGGGGGCGGGGACGACTTCGGCGTTCAGGTCCTTGCCGATGTCGTCGCCGAAGATCCACTTGTCGTTGTCGACCGGGGCGCGGTAGATCTCGGGTTGCGGGCCTGCCTTCAGGACTTCCCTGCCGTCGTAGGCGAGCGAAACGAGGTTGCCGTCGCGGAATTCAGCTTGGAAGCCGTCGCCCTTCACGGTGATGGTCTCGACGTCGTCTTCGGTCACGTCCAGCAGCTTGAACTCCCCGTCGGCATTCGCCTTCTTGACCGGGAACACGGGTTCGTACGCGGCGCCGTCCACGGAATACGTCGCGACGGCGGCGTCCACGAACTCGTCAAGCTTGCCCGCGTCCAGCAGGTCGATCACGTCGGGTTCCCGCAGGAAGTTGAACTGCGTGAGCAGGCGTGCCGTGCCAATCCTGATCGGGGTGTCGAAAACGAGCAGGAGCATGGCCGGAGCCTCGTCCTTCCCGGCGACCTGCGGCGGGTATGCGCAGTTCATGACGACGGATTCGCCGGGCGCGAGCGCCGGGATCGGATGCGCGCTCCAGATGCGTTCGCCGTCGAGTCCGGCGCGGAGTCCGCCCGCGTAGAGGACCACGAGCGTATGCCCGGAGAGGTCCTTGTGGAAATAGCCGTTGGTGAGCTTGACGGTGAAGAAATTGGAAACGTTCGGCGCGGGCGTCCCGGTGGAGAACTTGACGTACTGGTAGACGCGCTTCACCTCGCGGAGCTTCGCGCTCTTCGTGCGGTCGGCGAAGATCACGCCGTTGTCGCAGAAATTGCCGTCGCCGGGGTTGTCGCCGAACATGCCGCCGAACGCGAGTGCGGACCCGGTGAACGGGGCGGCCTTGTACTTGCCGTCCTCCTGGCGTTCCGCGCGCATGTCCTGGTCGACCCAGTCCCAGATGCAGCCGCCGATGAGGTTCGGGTATTTCTCGTACAGGTCGATATAATCCTTGAAGTTGCCGAGGGCGTTGCCCATGCTGTGCGCGAACTCGCAGACGAAGAACGGTCCGGTCTTCGCGCGGTTCGCCTCGGGGGCGGCCCAGTTCCAGTTCGCGTGTTCCTGGTCGCTTCCGGTCTTCTCGACGGCTTCGACCGAGGGATACATGGTGCTGCCCATGTCGGTGAGGCCGGGGCGGTATCCGAGCTCGCAGGCGTGGATGAGGCGCGTCGAGTCGACCGCTCTGACCTCCTTCGAGGCGGCGACGAGGTTGGCGCATTCGCCCCAGCCGTTTTCGTTGCCGAGGCTCCAAATGATGATCGCCGGGTTGTTCTTGAGCCGGAGCACGTTGTTCAGGTTGCGCTCGATATACGCCTGCGTCCACTTCGGGTCCTCGGTGAGCTCCTGGTGCGCGTGGCATTCGATGTTCGCCTCGGCGACCACGTACAGGCCGTACTTCGCGCAGAGTTCGTACCAGTAGGGGTCGTTCGGGTAGTGCGAGGTGCGGACGGTGTTGATGTTGTTCGCCTTCATGAGCTTGACGTCCTGCTCCATGACTTCGTGCGTGAGGGCGCGGCCGAGGTCGGGATGCGTCTCGTGGCGGTTCACGCCCTTCAGGATGACTTCGCGCCCGTTCACCAGCAGCTGGTCCTCCGGGCCGATCTCGACCGTGCGGAATCCGATGTTCATGCTCAGGTCCTGCTTGTGGCGGTGGACGTCGCTTTCAATCCCGAGTTCGAGGCGGTACAGGTCCGGCGTCTCGGCGGACCACGCCTTTACGTCCGGGAACCGGATGCCGTTCAGCCTGACGACCTTTTCCTCGCCCGGATCGAGGCGGAAGGGCAGGGAGAAGCTGTAGGCCGTCTCGCCGTCCGGTCCGTGCAGGACCCCGTACAGGCGGCGGTCGTTATCGATGTCGCCGTAGTTCTTGACCGTGATCTCGCCGTAGAGCAAGCCCGTTTTGTAGTCGGACCTGTCGAGCTGCGGGCGGAGGAAGACGTCGCGGATGGCGACGTCCGGCGTGCGGAACAGCACCACGTCGCGGAAGATGCCGGAGAACCGGAAGAAATCCTGGTCCTCCAGATAGGAGCCGTCGCAATACTTGTACACTTCGACCGCGATCAGATTCCTCCCCGGCTTCAGATATTTTGTGAGATTGAACTCGTCCGGGCTGAACGAATCCTCCGCGTAGCCGACCTCCTCGCCGTTGACGTACAGGTAGAACGCCGACGCCACGCCGTTCAGGCGCACGAAGACCTGGCTTTCATGGAGCCAGCCTTCCGGCAGGTCGAACTCGCGCACGTACGAACCGACCGGATTGCGCTCGAGGAACGTCGTCTTCTCGCGCGCGGGCTCCTTCGTCACGAACGGCGGATCGACCTTGAACGGGTATTCCCAGCCGGAGTACAGCGGCGTGCCGTACCCCTGGAGCTCCAGCGTGGACGGCACTTTGATCGTGTCCCATTCGGAAACGTCGTAGCCGGGCCTGTAGAAGTCGACCGGGCGCGTCTCCGGCGTGAGGGAGAAACGGAATTTCCAGTCGCCGTTCAGCAGCATGGCGTCCTTCCCCTCCGGCACGATGCAGTCCGGGCGGACCGGCTCGGTGTTCACGTAGTTGATGCTCTCGTCCTCCCATTCGCGGGCTTCGGCGTCCTCGGCGCGGAGGTTCTGGGCGGAAACGGCGGCGAGCAGCACGGCTGCCGCGGCGGCGATATGGCGTCTATTCATGATCGGTACTCCGTTTGAATGCGTGAAAGGTCAGTCCATGTGGAACACGAGGCGGAGCGGACGCGAGCAAGGCTCGTTGTCCGGTTTGCACTCCATGAGGTCGGCGTTGTAGTCCCACCACTTGCGGATGCAGGCTTCCTCCTTCAGCGTCTCCGTTGTCTCGTTGTCGGTCAGGCGGCGCACGGCGAAGAGCATCAGCGTCTCCGGGTCGTAGAAGATGGAGTAGTCGCGGATACCGGCGAGCGTGTGCGCCTTCAGGACGTCGGGCCAGATCTCGTCGTGGCGGCGTTTGTATTCCTCGATCACGCCGGGTTTCAGCTTCATGACAAAGGCGGATTGCTCCATGGGGGCTCCTTGTTTCGTGCGTCGTTTTGTTTTTATTAAAGAATACTTGCATAAGATACCCCGTTATGCGGAAAAAGTCAAGTCGAAAGCGGACGAAATCGCGGAAAATGAGAAAAGGCGGAGAAGAACCCGGCACATGGGCGTTCATTGAGGGCGAAGAAACGGATGCGCTGAGGTTGATACTTCCAAAAAAACGTTTCCATTCCGGAATTTCCAAGTTTCAGTTAAAATGAGGTGTTTTAACTGAAACTTGCGTATGTGCGCGGGAAGGCGGTTTTTATGTTTTTTTCTTCTTCGATCCGGCAAGTGTCATGATCGATCCGCCGGGGGGAAGCATCCAGCCGGGAAGTGCCGTGCAGGGCTTTTTTTCGGCGAAAAACCGTTTTTTTCGGCGTTCGGGCTTGCTTTTTTCGCGTTTTTGCTGTATAATACCAGTTGGGATACGCGTGTTTTCGCCCGTGTTCGCCCCCCATCCTGAAAATGTTTAACCTCAAGCCAAAGAAAGACCGATACTATGAATATTAAGCTTGCTTTGAAATCGGCAGCCGTCTCCCTGGCTCTCGCGATCGCTGCGATACCTGCATTCTGCACGGAACCTGTTACCACCTATGTGCCGTCGGACGCCGCAGGTGCGCTGTACCTGAATTTCGAGACCCTGTTCGCCTCGCCGGCGTTCAACTCCGTCCTGAAGGCCTTCGACATCAACGCGGATGAGATGCTCAAGTCCGCCGGGATCGAGGCGGACGACATGAAAGCCCAGTTTGTCGTTTTCATCACGCCGGACCACCGTGCCGGACTGATCGCCAATACGAACGGTAAGTCCGGCGAACTCAAGAAGGCCGTGACGGAGAACGAGAATTTCTCTGCCGCGAAGGTCGAATTCGAGGACGCGGAAACCTACGAGATCAAGGATCCGGAAAACGATTCTCACCTCATCCTGATGATCGTTTCCGACGACCAGGTCCAGGCCCTCCTCACCGAGGACATGGACGCGAAACCGGCGCTCTACCCCGAAGTCGAGGCTCCGTCGGCGCTTGTGCGCTCCCTGAAGGCCGAGGACTCCATTTTCGCACTTGCGGTCGAACGCGAAGGACTCATAAGTTTCCTGGAAGGCGAGGCTGGCCCGGAAGGACTGAGCGAACAGCTCGCACAGATCAAGGCGCTCGCGGAAGAGAAGGACGACCTGAAGAGCCTCATCTTCCGCATCGCGTCCGGCGCGGACAACTCCATCGACCTCTTCCTGACCGCCCGGTACAGTGACGCAAAGGCGCGCGGCGAGTTCGTGGAGCGGTTCAACACGGTGAAGAAGATGCTGACCCCGGCGGAAGGCGAGGAAGAAAATGCGAACGAAGCCGCCAAGATCTTCGAAAAACTGAACATCGAGACCAAGGGCAACGACGCCGTGATCACCTTCAATATCTCCGAAGACTCCATCCTCGAAGCCATCCAGGCCGGAATGGCCGCCGCGGAGGGCGCGCTGGAAGACGGCGAAGCCGGGGAAAAGGCCGGAGAGCTTGGCGAAGAGGAAATGCCCGATTTCGAGGCGATGGTCCCGCTCGAGGAGACGCCGGACCCGGACGAGGAGGGCATCGACGAGGAGGAACGCGAGAAGCGCATCCAGATGCGCGAGGAGGCCGTCAAGGCCCGCGAAGCCAAGATCGCCGAGCTCCGCCTCGAGTATGAGCAGAACGCCGCCGCCCGCGAACAGGCGAAGCGCGTCGCCAAGCTCAACAAGGAGATGTTCGCCTATCTGAAAGAAAAGGACTGGGAAAACGCGTTCGCGAAGATCGAAGAGGGCGCCGACGTGAACGCCAAGGACGAGAAGGGCCGCACGCCCGCGTTCTACTGCGTCGAAAACGGCAATTTCACCATCCTGAGCAACCTCGACAGCGCCGGGAAGAGCAAGGTCGATCCGAACGCCGTGGACAATTCCGGCATGTCGCTGCTCCACTGCGCCGTCCTGAAGAAACAGGAGGCGATCATCACCTACCTGCTGAAGGTCCGCGCCTGCACCCCGCGCACCCAGATCGAGAAGTCCGGCGCGACTCCGCTGTACGACGCCGCCCGCATGGGTACGTATGAGATGGTGAAGAGCCTCGTGAACTACGGCGCGGATCCGAACGTCGCCACGAAGGCCGGGCTCACCCCGCTGCATCAGGCCGCCGCACGCGGCAACCTCGACATGGTGAAGGACCTGGTCCAGGCGGGCGCGGAAGTGAACGCTGTCGCGGAGAACGGCCGCACGCCGATCTTCTACGCCGCCGAACGCGGCAAGGCGTCCACCGTGAACTTCCTGCTCGAAAAGAAGGCTGAGGTCAATCTCGCCGACAAGGCCGGCATCACCCCGCTTCACCTCGCCGCCGCCAGCGGAAACGTCGCGCTCGTGAAGTTCCTCGTGAGCAAGAAGGCCAATTTCGCCGCCACCGCGAAGGACGGCACCACCGTCCTCATCTCCGGCGCGAAATACCCCGAGATCGTGAAGTTCCTCGCCGACAAGATGCCGAACGTGAACGGCGTCGACAAGGACGGCAACAGCGTGCTGCACCTCTGCGCCGAGACCGCAGACGAGGAGACCATCCGCAAGCTCCTGTACTACAGCATCAAGGAAGACCTGCCGAACAAGAAGGGCGAGACCCCGCTCCTGTTCGCCGCGCGCGCCGGAAACGTCGATATGGTCAAGCGCCTGCTCGCCATGAACGTAAAGGTCACGCAGAAGATCGTGGACGAGGCGAAGACGCAGGAGATCAAGGACCTCCTCTCCGCCAAACTCAAAAAGTGAGCGGGAAACTGTAACAGGCAAAAAACATTCGGGCTGTCCGAGGTGAATCGGGCAGCCCGTTTTGCATTAAGGGGGGAAGTTATGTTATGCCGTTCGCGTCACGCGATTATATAAAAAAGTCGAGCGTATGCGAGCTTACCGAGGCGCGCGGATGCGCGCCCCCAGCGAAGCGGCAAATTCTTCCTTCGTTCTGTTATTTAATCCTGCTCCAATTGTTTTCAAATTCTTTCTCTTCGTATTTGTTTCTGCGTAACCATAGGCCCTTTCCGTAGTGATCACAGAGTTTTTCTATTTCTGTCTTTTCGAGAATATATGCTGTTGGGCTACTCTTTTGTGGCTCGTCAGGGGAAAGAACTACAATAACCCAAAAGTCTCCCATGATTATATTTTCTTCTTTCCCAACGGGTACATTTGCTGGGCTGGAAAGGGTTTTAACTTGAATCCCCTTAAACGTTTTCCCGTCCGGCGAATACGCGATGATATCAATGCCTTTTGCATTCCTGGAAGTCGGCATGACATTCCATCCCAGCAGCGAAAGCTGATAGCAGGCGTAAAACATTCCGACATTGCCGACAATCTGTTTATCTGTTTTCTTTTCAGACATATCAATTCCTCCTAAGTTATTTTGTTTTTATATGAGGTTATTCCTCTCAATGTTTCAATATACATTCCTGATCTGAATTTTTTTTCTCGCTTTCTTTTTTATCTACCAGATATGCAATACCAAAAACAGCAAACAAAATGCCTATCATGATAAACCCAATACCCAACAATAACTTCTCAGCGTAAATACAACATGTCCCAACGGCAAACAAAACAGCTGTCAGACAAGCACCAATACATATCATCTTTCTCCTTTTTCTTTTTTGTTCT
This sequence comes from Victivallales bacterium, assembly GCA_045114235.1. GTDB lineage: Bacteria > Verrucomicrobiota > Lentisphaeria > Victivallales > UBA1829 > UBA1732. The sequence continues at coordinate 25,857 of JBGUKB010000052.1, read as the reverse complement.
GCCTTTGCCCTTTCTTTTTCTTCTTCTCGTTTTCTTTGTTCTTCCTCTTCATATTCCTTTTGTTTGTTTTTTAAAACTTGAGTTGCCAGTTCAGCGTCAGGGTTATCAATATTTCCCATTAACTGAAGAGCGGTATCAAAACAATCATTGTTTTCTTGGACGTATTCGAGACAATGTTTGCAAAAGATTTTAAAAACCTCAGGAGACGGTCCAGCAGGGGTGACATTTTCCCAATCTTTATGTCTCATAATTCTTCCATCAAGCTTATAAAATGAGAAAAGAAGAAATTGCAGTTGGGAAACAGATTCGATTAGACCATTCCGGGTAAAATTATTCCAAAACCATTTGACATTTTCGACGGACTCCTGAAATCTTTCAATGCTCTTCTGTAAAAAAACAGAATTCTCTATGGTTAATTCCGGCATTTCACCTGTTATTACTTTTATTTCATCAAGCAATATTTTCGCCATATGGAAATCATCAAATGTTTGAAGAGTCTGAAGGGCATTATAAGGCTCTGCCTGTTTCTTTAAATCGCAGAATTTAAGATAAAGCATCCATTCCTTAGAATAGTCTCGCGATATAACTTTCTGCTCTTTTTCCAGAGTCTTTTTAACCTTAGTGTATAGTTTCCGATATTGCAAATCTTCTATAGTATCTTGGGAAATCTTTTCAAATTCCACATTGACTTCATTGAATAGTCGTATTTTTGCTATGACCGTTTCCTGTGTCTCCAGTTCCTCAAGTCTACACGATATGTCATACAGCTTAAATTGTTGTTGCTTCGTAAACTCTTTTGCTTCTTTTTCCTTTCTGGCCAGTTCCTTCATTTCCGCTCTGTGGCGGTCATTTGCTTCTTTTTCTGCCTTTGCCATTTCTTCCAATTTCGCTCTATGACGATCATTCGCTTCTTTTTCTGCCTTTGCCATTTCCTTCATTTGTGCACGATGACGATCGTTTGCTTCCCGGTCAAGTTTCGCTTGTCTTGCCAGTTCTTTTTTTGCCTGGGCAGCTTCTTCCGCAGCTTTAGCGCTACGGGCTAAAGCTGCATTCCGATTGTGTTTCTGCATGTAGTCCACGAAATCGAATTCGTTTTTCTTTGAACTCATCTTTTACCTCGCTATGTTCTTTGTGGTAAGAAGTATAATCATGCACACGAGGTAACAGCCAGGCAATAAAAAAAACAGGTTCAAAAATGTCTGAACACAAAAAAAGCCGGACGCTTCCCCGTGCGCGCACGTGAAGGTCCGACCAAGAACCTGCTCATAGAACGCCAAAGAAACGCCCAGCAAGGCACAAGGATACAATGCTCCTGCTGGTATTCCAATTCTATGAGCAAAAAGGGTATTGTTAAACTTGGTCGGTTTTCACGTGCTTTTTGCTGAAATACGGTTGAAATGAGCTTGAAACCGGATTCCCGTTGGTTAGGAAAGCGATTCCAAAACACAATTTACACGCAAACAGAGAAAAATCAAACGGTTTTTCTGCTTTTTTTAATCTTTTCCCACTTCGAGGAGGAGAGAAATGGACGCGTTGCGTCCACGCGTTGCTGGGGGCGGCTGCGCCGCCGTGGCAGCCTCGCTTACGCGTGGCATCTTTTTTACGTTGCCGCGAGGCGCGGACGGCGAGAGCTTGTGCTGAATGTGTTATCAGCGCACCGGATAGGTGCGGCCACCAAAAATAGCGGTGCCGATGCGGACGATGGTCGCACCCTCGGCAATGGCTTCGCGGAAGTCGCCGCTCATGCCCATGGAGAGCTCGGGCAGCCTGACGCCGAATTCACGTTCGAGCTCGTCCCGTTGCGTACGGAGCGCGGCGAACACGTGGTGAAGTGTCATTTCGTCGGACCCGAGCGGGGCCATGGTCATCAGGCCGCGGACTTGGATGCCGGGGAGCGCGAGCGCGGCCTCCAGCGAGGCGCGGAGGTCGTCGGAGGAACGGAACCCGGTCTTGTTCTCCTCGCCGGAATTGACCTCGAACAGGATGTTGACGGTCTTGTTGAGCGAATCCGCGGCGGCGGAGATCTTCCGCACAAGCTTTTCGGAGTCGACGGAGTGGATCCAGCTCGCGAGCGCGGCGGCCTTCGCGGCCTTGTTCGACTGGAGCGAGCCGATCAGATGCCATTCGATCTCGCCGGGCAGGACGGGGACCTTCGTGGCGAGTTCCTGCACGCGGTTCTCGCCGAAACACGTTTGGCCGCACGCGAACGCCTCGGCGACGTCTTCGGCGGGGAAGGTCTTCGAGACGGCGAGGAGACGGACGGAGCCCGCGGGGCGTCCGGCCGCGGTTTCGGCGGCGGCGATCTGCTCCCGTACGGATTCGAGGTGTTCGCGGATGGTATTCATGTCAGAAATCGAACTCCATTTGTTCGGACGCGGGTTTCTTCTCCGGGACATTTTCGGCGGCGGGAGCCGGTTCCGGTTTGGAAGCGGCGGAGAAAAGGTCGTCGGAATCGTCGGACGCAACCTCGAACGCCGTCTCCGGCGCGATCTTGTCGAGGTCGTGGATGACGCTGCTCAAATCGAGCTTCGCGGCGAGCTCGCGGATGCGGCGGAAATCGGGCTCGGTGCGTTCGAGCATGGCATCGGACCAGTTCGCGCCCGCCGGAGGTTCGCGCAGCAGGCGGACCAGCGCCTGGTTTTTGCGGAGGTGTTCCGCGCCGTCGACGAGCTTGCGCCGGAGGTTTTCGCTGGCGACGGCGGCGGGGTTCGCGAGGATGGCGTCGATGGAGCCGCATTCGGAAATGAGCTTGGCGGCGGTCTTCGGGCCCACGCCCTCGATGCCGGGGATGTTGTCGGCGGAGTCGCCGACGAGCGCGAGGTAATCGATGATGCCGGACGGCGGCACGCCGAACTTTTCAAGCACGGCGGCTTCGTCGCGCAGTTCGAATCCGGTCCCGGTGCGGGAGGGGACGAGCATGGCGACGCGGTCGTTGACGAGCTGGGCGAGGTCCTTGTCCGCAGAGATGATGCGGATCTCGCGTTCGGAAAACGCGTTCGCGAGCGCGGAAATGAGGTCGTCCGCCTCCCATGCCTGCTGTTCGAAGAGCGGCCAGCCGAACGCCCGGATCAGGTCGCGGATGATCGGGACCTGCGCGTTCAGGTCGGGCGGCGCGGGCGGACGGTTCGCCTTGTAGTCCGGTGCGAGCTCCAGCCTGTGCGCGGGTTTCCCGAGGTCGAAGACGAACGCGCCGTCGAACGCGTCGACGGGGTAGTCCGCGTGGAGCTTGAGCAGGAACTTCGCCATCGCGAAGACCGCGTTGGTAGGTGTGCCGTCGTGGGACGTGAGCACGCGGACCGCGAAGTATCCGCGGAAGATCTGCGCGTAGGAATCGATCAGGATGAGGGAGCGCATGGGGGAAAACGCCGGAGCTTTTTTGAGCAGAAAAGATCGGAGCCGGAGCGGAGACAGGAGAGGGGAGCCTCTTCGTCCGCTCCGGGGTTGTGCAAGGACTACTTCAGGTTCACGATGGACTTGTCATAGTCCGCGGGCGGGAAGTATCCGAGCAGGGTCATGCAGGTGCCGGTGATGGAGCTGATGCCGAGACCGGAGTTCAGCGCGGTGTCGTATTCGCCCTGGTATTCCGGGTCGAAGAGGATCGCCGGGACCGGGTTCAGCGAGTGGCTGGTCTTGCGCTTCGGGTTTCCGTTCGCGTCGAGCTTGACGGAGCCGTCCTTGGCGTGTTCGTACATGTCGTCGGCGTTGCCGTGGTCGGCGGTGACGAGCATGACGCCGCCAGCGGCCTTCACGCTGTTGTAGATGCGTTCCAGGCAGATGTCGAGCGCGCCCATGGAGGTCTGGACGGCCTGGTAGACGCCGGTGTGGCCGACCATGTCGCCGTTCGGGAAGTTGAGGCGGATGAACTGGAATTCGTTGTTGTCGATGGCCTGGCAGACGCGGTCGGTGATGAGCGCGCACTGCATCCACGGACGCTGTTCGAACGGGACGATGTCGGACGGGATCTCGATGTAGGTCTCGAGCGCCTCGTCGAACTTGCCGGTGCGGTTGCCGTTGAAGAAGTAGGTCACGTGGCCGTACTTCTGGGTCTCGCTGATGGCGAGCGACTTGATGCCGGTGGCGCAGAGGTATTCGCTGAGGGTGCGGTCGATCTCCGGCGGGTTCACGAGGAAATGGTTCGGGACGTGCAGATCGCCGTCGTATTCCATCATGCCGGCGTAGTACACGTTCGGGCGCGGGCCGCGGTCGAACTCGGTAAGCGTCTCGGCGTCGAATGTCTTGCTGATCTCGAGCGCGCGGTCGCCGCGGAAGTTGAAGAAGACCACGGCGTCGCCGTCGACGACCGGGCCGACGGGCGTGGAGCCGTCGTCGGAGATCACGAAGGGCGGGAGGTCCTGGTCGATCGCGCCGGTCTCGGCGCGGAGGGTTTCGACGGCTTCGTGGGCGGACTTGAAGTAGCGGCCCTTGCCGAGGACGTGCGTTTCCCAGCCCTTGCGGACCATGTCCCAGTTGGCGTTGTAGCGGTCCATGGTGATGACCATGCGTCCGCCGCCGGAGGCGATGCGGCAGTCCATGCCGTCGGTGTTGAACTCCTTCAGCCAGGCTTCGAAGGGGTCGATGTAGTCGAGCGCGGAGGTCTCCGGCACGTCGCGGCCGTCGAGGAGCGCGTGGATGCGGATCTTCTTCACGCCTTCCTTCTTGGCCTGTTCGAGCATGCCCTTCAGGTGGTTGAGGTGGCTGTGGACGTTGCCGTCGGAGAAGAGGCCGATGAAGTGGAGCGTGCCGCCTTTTTTGGCCTGTTCGATCAGGGCTTTCCACGTGGCGCCCTCGAACATGCGTCCGCTCTCGATGGCGGCGGAGACGAGCTTCGCGCCCTGTTCGAACACGCGGCCGCAGCCCATGGCGTTGTGCCCGACTTCGCTGTTGCCCATGTCGGCGTCGCTGGGGAGGCCGACCGCGGTGCCGTGCGCCTTCAGCGTGGTCATCGGGAGGGTGGCCATCATCTTGTGGAGGAACGGCGTGTTGGAGTCGAGGACGGCGTCGCCTTCCTTGTACTTGCCGATGCCGACGCCGTCCATGATGACGAGGACGACCGGGCCGCGGCGGGTGTGGAACGATTCATTCTTTTTCAGCGCTTCGAGCATGGGAAAACTCCTGAATGTTGGTGCGCCGCCGTTCGGTTTCGCGGCGGGCGCGTTCGTTTTTGGTTGAAAATGTCATAACCTATTAATATACCACGCGAGGCGGGCCGATGCAAGCGGGAAGCGGAAATATTTCGTTTCGGGACGGCTCAGAGAACGGCCGGGAAGGACGAAAAATGGCAAAAAAAGACGAAACGGACTTGCATTTTCCGAAAAGGCATGTATCTTAAAAGGATAAAATTCGTTTTAATCCCCGAAACAGGAATGGAATTCAATGGAAAAAGAAACTAAAACCGCGATCATGCAGAAATACGCCCGCCACGAGGGCGATGTCGGATCCCCCGAGGTCCAGATTGCCGTGCTCAGCACCAAGATCGCCGAACTCACCGACCACATGCGTTCTCACAAGAAGGACAACAGCTCCCGCTTCGGCCTCATGGCCATGGTCAACCGCCGCAAACGCCTGCTGAAGTACCTCTCCAAAGAGAACCACGAGCGCTATCTCTCCCTCGCCGCCGAACTCGGTATCCGCGGCCAGAAGTGACAGCACGCTGCTCTTTGAATCGACACGCGAAAATGGTTGCGTTCCCGGGCTGAACTCGGGGATGCGGCCATTTTGTGTATTATAACCCTTAACCGAAACGTTTGCCTCGCACGTAAAAAAAGCTGGTTTTCCAGCAGCGGCGAGGCAGACAACCAATACCCACAACCGCCAACAGGAGCCACGCTCACTTGCTCCGTTCCTACGCAACGCGCAAAAACGAAGCGTCCGCGAGCCCTGAAACTGAATGGATGCACCTTTCTCCGGCGGCCGGTGTGGAATTGACGTTATCAGCTCCCGACATGGACAGCAATCCAAGTCCGGGCGCGGAGGCTGATACCGCGGTTCCACGCGGGCAACCAGACCGATAATCCATTCGGGGACATGCAGGCTCCTGAGGCACCAAACCACCTCAAGGAGGTACCACATGCTGGAGGAAATCTCCGTAAAAATCAACATCGGACCGGGCCGCGATCTCACGCTGGCAGCCGGTAAGCTCGCTCACCTCGCCAACGGCTCCTGCACGGTCCGTCAGGGCGACACCATCGTCTTCTCCGCCGCCTGTTCCGGCGAGGCCAAGAAAGGCCAGGACTTCTTCCCGCTGCAGGTCGACTACCGCGAGAAGTATTCCGCGGCCGGCAAGTTCCCCGGCGGCTACATCAAGCGCGAAGGCCGTCCCAGCGACAAGGAAATCCTGATCTGCCGCATGGCCGACCGCCCGATCCGCCCGCTCTTCCCCGAAGGCTTCTTCGATGAAGTCCAGGTCTGCGGACTCCTGCTCTCCGCCGACGGCGTGAACGAGGGCGACGTGCTCTCCATGCTCGGCGCGTCCACCGCGCTCGTGCTCTCCGACCTGCCGTTCCGCGGCCCGATCGGCGCCGTCCGCGTCGGCTGCATCGACGGCCAGTTCATCGCGAACCCGACGATCCAGGAAATGGAAAAGAGTACGCTGGAGCTCGTGTACGCCGGTCTGCCGGACAAGGTCATCATGATCGAAGGCGAGGCGAAGGAATGCTCCGAAGAGACGCTCGAAAAGGCCATGATCTTCGCCAACGAGATCGTGAAGAAGCAGTGCGAAGCTCAGCTCGAGCTCGCCGCCAAGGTCGGCCGCCCGAAGAAGGAGCCCACGCTCCACCTCGTCCCGGAAGACTTCAACGCCGCCATGATCGCGCTCATCTCCGACAAGATCGAGGCCGCGTGCCTCGTCCCCGGCAAGGAAGACCGTGAAAAGGGCCTCTCCGCCCTGAAGGAACTCTGCGCCGAACAGCTGAAGGAACAGTACCTCGAAGCCTACGGCGAAGAGGATTTCAACTTCTACCTCGGCATGGCGTTCGACAAGTACGTCCGCGCCACCATCCGCAAGGCCATCCTCGAGAAGGGCTACCGTCCCGACGGACGCGGCGTGACCCAGATCCGCCCGCTCTCCGCCGAAGTCGGCGTGCTCCCCGTCGTCCACGGCAGTGCGCTCTTCCAGCGCGGCGAGACCCAGGCGCTCGTGATCGCCACCCTCGGCGGTCCGAAGGACGCCCAGGAATCCGACAAGATCTACGGCGGCACCAACGTCAAGAAATTCTACCTGCACTATAACTTCCCGAACTACAGCACGGGCGAAACCGGCCGCATCGCCGGACCCGGCCGCCGCGAGATCGGACACGGCAACCTCGCCGAACGTTCCGTCGCGCAGGTCGTGCCGAAGGACTTCCCGTACACCGTCCGCTGCGTCTCCGAGATCATGGCGTCGAACGGCTCCACCTCCATGGCATCCGTCTGCGGCGCCACGCTCGCCCTGATGGACGCCGGCGTGCCCATCAAGTCTCCGGTCGTGGGCATCTCCTGCGGCCTCGTGACCGACGACACCGGCAAGGAACTCCTCCTCACCGACATCATCGGCGCGGAAGACCACTTCGGCGACATGGACTTCAAGGTCTGCGGCACCGAGGACGGCATCACCGGATTCCAGCTCGACCTGAAGCTCCCCGGCATCCCGATCGCCACGCTCGCACGCGCCATGCAGCAGAACAAGGCCGCGCGCGCCGAAATCCACAAGGTCGTCCGCGACTGCATCGCCGCGCCGCGTCCCGAGGTCAGCCCGCGCGCCCCGCAGATGGAAGTCATCCACATCAACCCGGACAAGATCGGCGCCCTCATCGGCACCGGCGGCAAGAACATCAAGGAGATCACCGAATCCACGCAGTCGCAGGTCGACATCGCGGACGACGGCTCCGTCAGCATCCTCGCCGCGAACAAAGACGTGCTCGAAGAGGTCAAGCGCAAGATTCAGTTCTACACCGCCGAGGCCGAGATCGGCAAGATTTACCGCGGCGTCGTCAAGACCGTCAAGGATTTCGGCGCGTTCGTCGAGATCCTGCCCGGCCAGGACGGCCTGCTGCACATCTCCGAGATGGCGAACTACCGCGTCGCGAACGTCACCGACATCTGCAAGGAAGGCGACGTCGTGAGCGTGAAGGTCGTCGACATCGACCGCAGCGGCAAGATCCGTCTCAGCCGCAAGGCCGCCCTCGAAGAGCTCGACGGCAAGAAGAATTAAGTCGGATTCGCATAACTCTTGCGATTCCACGGGACCGGAATCCCAAACAAGGATTTCCGGTCCCTTCTTTTTGCCCGATCGGGACTTGAAAAACGAAAGAATAGAAGTTATATTATCCGCAGAACGGCAAAAAAAGGATGCAATACGATGGAATTCAAATCCCGCCTGCCTCTGTTTCTGCTGAACGGCATGTTCCTGCTGCTGTCGTTATTCGCATCGTCGTGTTATTATTCCTGGTCCATGTCCGGCGAGGGCTACGAAGGCGGCCATGTTTATCTGGTGAAGGTGCCCGGGCGATGCGTGGATTACGATTACTTCGAATCGCAGGATCCGCTGGATTACCTGAGGAAAACGGATTTGCTGTATGCCTATGATCAGGATTTTTCCGGATATGAGGTGTCAAGCGAGGGGTATCAGGCCAGTTTGGAAACGTATGAGGAGCTGAACTCGCAGGGGTATTCGATCGGCGGCAAAGGCGACGGCATGATCTGGGACAGGGAGGAAAGAAAAGTGATCCGTTTCGCGCTTCCTCCGGGGTCCTTGTTCCGCGTGACGCATTTCCGGTGGAATATGGACACGGAGACGAAGATTTATGCCGATGTCTTAAACGGTCCTTTGGCCGGAAAGGAAATCGAGGTGGGTGGTCTGGGCACGCATTTTCATTACCCCGACGGCATTGACGATCTGTTCGAGTATCCCGCCGGGCGGACGCAGCCGTTCTGGCTGGAGGAAGACCTGTTTTATGTTGTTTTGGACCCGGATGTCGTGCAGGACCTGGGCAGGCTTTCGGACGAGGAACTGAAGGCGAAAGGGCTTTGGCTGGAACCGGGCACGGAGGCTGCGAAAGCCGTCGTAAAACAGCTCCCGGAGGGGATCGACCTTGAGCGGTTGCAGAAAGACGCGGAACGGAACGACGTTGCCGCGCTGATTCAGCTGGGCAAGCTCTATTACGAGGGCGCCGGAGTCAGGAGAGACCGTGCCATGGCTGAGTATTTGTTTCAGAAAGGCGCCGCACTGGGAAGCAGTGAGGCCGAAATCCGGCTGGCCATTGTCCGCGCGGGTGATTTTTGGGGAACGCATAGGGCGGAGGTTGAAGATGTCTTCCGGAAACACGCGGAACAGGGCGAAGTCGAAGCGCAGTTCTGCCTCGGGCTCCTGCTGGGTTACAAAGGAAACAGGAACAGATGGAATCCCGATTCGGTCCTGTGGTACCGGAAGGCGGCTGATCAGGGAGATGCGCGGGCGATGCGGTCGCTCGGGATGTTTTATGCGACGAGCGAACGACCGGAAACGGCCGCGGAATGGTTTAGAAAAGCGGCGGAGCTTGGCGATTTTGCCGCCCAGCGGAACTTGGGGTATCTGTACCTTAAGGGCAAAGGCGTGAAAAAGGATAAAACCGAGGCGCGGACCTGGCTGGAAAAGGCCGCCGCCCAAGGCGACATCTACGCCGCCGAACTCCTGAAAGAGTTCAAATAAGGCCGGTTATTTCCGACTGGCGTTTCCTGAATCTTTCAGTACCCCGGCGATGGATTGTATTTTCGCGAGAAAGGAACCCTTTTCCGCATCTTCAATAGCGGCAGCCTTTATGTCGTGGTAAAGCCCCCGGAGAAGCGCCAACGCCCGCTTCGTGTCCGGCTTGTCCTCACGCTCCTTTATTCTGGCACGATGCATCCTTTCCCGGAGTCCGCCTTTCTGCGTGAAACTCTGTTCCAGCGACTTGATCTGCCGGTCGAGCAGATAATTGGTCTGGTGGATCAGTGAGATCATGGCGTTGCAGAAGACTTCTGCACCGTTTCCGGCACGATCAAAATAGGACTTATAGGTCCTATAAGACCTATCTTTCAGCTTCGCCAGACGGCGGATCGCCAGCACGCGTTTATCGTCTTTTTCCCACAAGGGGAGCGAATGCGTCCGCAGATGGTCGCGGTAGTCTTCGAGTAATTCCTCCAAACTTGCGCGGGCAACACCCAGCAGCTTGATCTCGGTCTCCGTGCTGATGCCGGACGCCTCGCAGCCTTCCACGATGTTTTGCTTTCCGCTTCTGGCCGCCTGGATCATCTGGTCCACGGTCCTGTCGCCCTTCTTCAGAAAACGGGCGCAGAAATCGTTCGTTGCATCAAAAATGATAACGCTGTTTTGATACGATTCGAGCTTCTGATAACCGCCGTGCGGCAGGATGATCGGCTCCATGGTCCAGCTCAGCCCGCCTTTACTTGTCGAGGTCGATGAGCTCGTACTGGTCGGTGCCGAGGCCGATTTTCAGCGCGTGGTCCACGGTGACGCGCCAGCGGGTGTTGCCGTGGGCGTCGTCGAAGACGTCGTGTCCGTGCTCGCACTCGTCCATCCAGGAGCCCTGCATGCGCGGCATTTTGTTGCAGAGGTCGCAGCATGCCACGTCGAGCGCGACGGGGTCGAATCCGGCGAGCATGCCGATGTCGGGGATGATGGGGGCGTCGTTCTCCGAATGGCAGTCGCAGTTCGGCGAGACGTCGCAGATGAGGCTGATGTGGAAACACGGCTTGCCGTTCACGACGGCGGCGGCGTATTCGGCCATCTTCTCGTCGAGGGGCTCGGTGGCCTTTGCCATCGAAGCGTGGATGGCGTCGACGGGGCACACGCTCAGGCAGCGGCCGCATCCGGCGCAGGCTTCGCGGTCGAGCGACATCTTTTTGCTGGCAGCGTCGAAGTGCAGGGCGTTGTTCGCGCACTGCCTGAAGCACATTTTGCAGCCGATGCAGAGGTCCTGGTCGAGCTCCGCCTTGCCGTCGCTGTGCATCGCCATCTTGCCCGCGCGCGAGGCGCAGCCCATGGCGAGGTTCTTGATCGCGCCGCCCATGCCGGTCAGCTCGTGGCCCTTGAAATGGTTCAGCGTGATGATCACGTCCGCGTCGGAGATGGCGCGGCCGATCTTCGCGGTCTTGAAGTGGACGCCGTTCGGGACGGGGAGTTCGACCTCGTCGTTGCCCTTCAGTCCGTCGCCGATGATCACGTGGCAGCCCGTAGTGAGCGGGCCGAATCCGTTGAGGTCGGCGGTCTCGAGGTGCTCCAGCGCGTTCTTGCGGTAGCCCGGGTACAGCGTGTTGCAGTCGGTCAGGAACGGTTTCCCGCCGCGCTGCTTCACGAAATCGGCGACGACCTTCGCGTAGTTCGGGCGCAGGAACGCCAGGTTGCCGAGCTCGCCGAAGTGCATTTTGATCGCGACGAACTTGTCGCGCAGGTCGAGCGTCTCGAATCCGGCCTTCGCCATGAGGTTGTGCAGTTTGTCGGGCAGGGGCGCGCCGTACATTTTCGTGCGGAAGTTGCAGAAATAGATCTTTTCGGGCATGCTGGACTCCTTAATCGAGCTTGGAGTTGAAGAGGATAGGAAGGGATACGTTTACAATAGCACGCCGAACCCGAATTTCAAATCCGGAACGGAAAAAAAACACCGGCCTGTGAAAAAGGAAACAGGAAAACCGCGCCTTGTCCGGGCACGGGAATGGTGCAAACGGAAAAAAGCCTGCCCCGAGTTGAATCGGAGCAGGCTTCGCACTTTCAGTGAAATGTTTGCGGTCAGGGCTGGGGCTGGTCGCCGAGCTGGCGGAGAGCAGAACGGCGAATCTTGCCGCTGACGGTCTTCGGGAGTTCGGTGAGGAAGTCGATCTTGCGCGGATATTTGTACGGCGCGGTGTTGTGCTTCACGTACTCCTGAATCTCCTTCTTGAGCTCTTCGCTGGGCTGTTTGTCCTTCGTGAGGACGATGTACGCCTTCACGAGCTGGCCGCGGGTGGGATCGGGCACGCCGACCACGGCGCATTCGAGCACGTAGGGGAGCTCCATGATCGCATTTTCGACTTCGAACGGGCCGATGCGGTAGCCGGAGGACTTGATGAGGTCGTCGGTGCGTCCGACGTACCAGTAGTAGCCGGCCTCGTCGACCCACGCGGTGTCGCCGGTGTGGTAATATCCGTCGTGCCAGGCGGCCTTGGTGGCCTCCTCGTCGCCGTAGTAGCCGACGAACAGTCCGGGGATCTCGCCCGGTTCCGCCTTGATGACGATCTCGCCGACCTCGCCCTGCTTGACCGGCTTGCAGTCGGCGTCGAAGAGTTCGACCGGGTACATGGGCGAAGGTTTGCCCATCGAGCCGGGATGCGGCTCCATGCCGTGGATGTTGCCGATGATCATGGTGCTTTCGGTCTGGCCGAAGCCCTCCATCATCTTGTGGCCGGTCTGCCTCAGGAACTGGTTGAAGACCTCGGGGTTCAGCGCCTCGCCCGCCATGGTGGTGTGCTTGAGCGTGGAGAAATCATATTTGGAAAGGTCTTCGCGGATGAAGAAGCGGTACATGGTCGGCGGCGCGCAGAACGTGGTGATGCCGAACTGCTTGAAGAGCGGCATGATGTCGGCGGCGCTGAAGCGGTCGAAGTCGTACACGAAGAGCGGCGCTTCGCAGAGCCACTGGCCGTAAAGCTTGCCCCACATGGACTTCGCCCAGCCGGTGTCGGAGATGGTCAGGTGCAGGCCGTTCGGGTCTACGCAGTGCCACCAGCGGGCGGTGATGATGTGTCCGAGCGGATAGGAGAAAATGTGCGTGACGATCTTCGGGTAGCCGGTGGTGCCGGAGCTGAAGAACATCAGCATCAGGTCGGTCGCCTTCAGGCCGGCGGGGCGTTTGAAGACCGTGCTGTAGCGTTCGAGCGAGGCGTCGAAGTCGAGCCAGCCGAGGCGCGTGCCGTTCGTGGCGATACGGAATTCGACGGACTTGCAGAGGTTCGCGGCGGCGTCCGCCTGTTCGAGGACTTCGCCGTCCGAGGTGCAGATGATCGCGCGGATGCCCGCCTTGTCGAACCGGTACTGGAAATCGTGCACGAGGAGCTGGTTCGGGGCGAGGACCGCCACCGCGCCGATCCTGTGCAGGGCGTTCATGAGGACCCAGAACTGCCAGTTGCGGCGCAGGACCATCATCACGCGGTCGCCCTTCTTGATGCCGAGCGAAACGAGGTAGTTCGCCGCCTGGCAGGACATGTCGGCGATCTGCCGGAACGTAAAGTCGCGGTGTTCGTGCGTGCGGCTGAGCCAGCAGAGCGCGACCTTGTCCGGGGTCTTCTCGGCGAGGCGGTCGAGCACGTCGTATGCGAAATTGAAGGTGTCGGGATAATGGAACTTGACCTTATTCAGGATGCCGTTCTCGTCGAACTCGGCGTCGAGGTAGTCCTGGTACAGCAGGCGCTGTCCGGACGGCGCTTCGTCGTTCTCGGGGACCGCGGCGGCGGGAGCGGGCGCGGGGGCCTCGGTGCCTTCGCCGTACATCACGATCGCGAGGAATTCGCAGGGCTTCCCGTCGGCGGCGACCATGCCGTGCGGCAGGCTGGAGTCGAGCAGGACGCTGTCGCCCGGATTCAGCACTTCGACCTTGCTGCCGAGCTGGATGCGGAGGCGGCCGGACAGCACGTAGTCGAACTCGTGCCCGGGGTGCGTGGTGAGGTGGATCGGGAGGCTCTCGTCCTGCGGCTGCGCCGTGACGTAGAGCGGTTCCGTGTTGCGGTTCTTCAGCAGGGGCGCGAGGTGGCGGTAATCGAGCTCCTCGCGGCGCTTGATCGGCATGCCTTCGCCCTTGCGCGTGATGTCATACAACGAAAGCTTGGGCGACTCGCCGCTCACAAGTACACCGACATCGACACCGAATCTCTCCGCGCAGAGGTAAAGGAATGCGAACGGACTTTCGACGAGGCCGTCTTCATGCTTCCGGTATTCTTCTACGGTGACGCCCGTGACCTTGGCCATTTCCTCTTCGGAGATTTCCCGGATCTGACGGATGTCGCGAATGCGATTGCCGATTTGCTGAAGTTTGTTTTCCATCTTTCGTTGTCCAAAAGGGTTGAGGGTGCTTTTCCCTTAAATAAAAAACGGGGAAACAATAATATACTATAAAAACACTGAAAGTCAAGCGGAAATCAGGGAAAAGACGGCATGAAACACCTCTGAAGACCGGCTTCGTTCCGGTTCCTCAGGGCTCCCCCCGTGCCTGGCGAAGCCGGACACAGTGCCGATGTCGTGCCGGGGGGGGTGCGCTCGGGGGCATCGTGCGGGGGAATGAAAACGCCTCCGGCTTCACGAGAAGCCGGAGGCATGTCATTTCGTCCCGTGCGCAAGCGAAGCTGAGCGCACTACCGCGGCACCGCTTGCGGTGTCAGGCGATGACGGTCCAGGACATGTCGACGCCGTAGCCGAGGACGTTCCACTGGCTCATGTCGCCGTTGGTGTAGTAGCCGAGCATGCCGGTCGAATACTGGCGGACGAGGAGATCGTCCTGCTTGTCGCCGTTGTAATCGCCCGCGCCGACCACAAACCAGTCCTTCGCGTCGAGCTGGCCGAGCAGCGACCAGTTGGCGGTAGAGCCGTCGCCCCACATCGCGACGAGTCCGGTTTCGGCGTGGAAGGCGACGATGTCGTCCTTGCCATCACCGGAGAAGTCGCCGATGGCGCGGACTTCCCAGCCGAGGTCGGATTTCGTGAGCTCGGCGGGAGCGCCGTCGATGCCGATCGTGTAGAACACCTGGCCGCCCGCGTAGGACATCACGACGGCGTCCTTGCCGGAACCGGCGAAGTCGCCGCAGCCGATCATTTCCCAATTGGCATCGTAGCCCGCGCCGAGGGAAACCCAGGTATCGGTGCCGTCGGTCCACGCGCCGAGCGCGCCGAGCTCCGTGGAGTGCCACACGATGGAGTTCATCCCGGCGTTTCCGGTCAGATTGCCGACTTTGTTCTTCCAGACGTAGCCTTCATTATTGGTGAGGTAGCTGATGTTCACCCAGTTGGCGTCCGTATCTTCCGCGTCGAGATAATACCCGACGAATGCGCCCTTCACGCCGCCGACCTCCACGTTGCCGACCAGCACGGAATCCGCCTTGCCGTTCGCGTTCATGTCGTACGCGCCGAGGACTTCCCAGGTGTCGACCGGGTGCGTCGTGTTTGTGCTCTGCCACGTGCTCGTGCCGTTCATCCAGAATCCGATCTGGCCCTGGCCGCCGGTATACTGGAACATCACGTCGGAGATGCCGTTGGCGTCGATGTCGCTCTTCGCGGTATAGACAGTCGGAGCCACCGAGGCGACCGTGACGGACAGCACGTTGTCACCGCCCAGGCTGAGCGTGTAATCCGCGTCGCCGATGGTCGTGGTCTTGCCGACCGTGAGCGTGCCGAGTTCCTGGCTGGCGGTATTGACCACGGTGATGGTCTTGTCGAATTTCGCCGCGCCCCCGGCCAGATCGTACGTGCCGTACGCCGGCGTGCCGTCGACCGTGAGCGTGTAGGACGGCGTTCCCATCAGGATGGAGAGGTCGTTCACGAGCACGTCCGCGCCCGCCGTGGTCTGCGTGAGGTCGAAATCGAGGATCGAGCCGACGAACGGGATGACTTCCGCGCCGGCTTCGAACGTCATCCGTCCGGTGAGCTTGGCGCCGTTGTAGACCAGGAGGCTGCCGCCGGAGCTGACGGTGACGCCGTTTACCACGCCGCCGATGGCGATCTCGAGATCGCCGCCATTTTCCACGGCGGCGTCTTCGGCATATCCGCCTTCAGAAACGGTGACCGTGCCGCCGGTCAGGACCGTGCAATCGTACAGTGAGCCGCCGGTGACGTTCACCCGGCCGGCAGCGACCTCGATGGTGCCGGTCGCAACAGCGGCTTCTATGCCGGTGTTGTACGTACCCGCCCGGAGTTCGCCGTTGATGTTGGTGACGGCAGCCTCGCCGGTCTGGCGCAGCTTGTCGACCGTGAGGGTGACGCCCGCTCCGACCGTGATGCCCTTCTTCAGGTCGCGGTAGGATTCCGGGTTGGCGGGGTCCATGCCGGTGAGCGTGAGCTCGACGTTCGTTTCCTCTTCCGGCGAGGCGCCGTTCGTGCCGTCCTTCGCGAACGCGAGGCCGTCGATGGCGGCGGCCGTCTCGGACTCGTATTTGAGCGCGGAGGCTGTGCCGCCGTCGATCAGGATGGTCGTGGTCGCAGCCCGTACGCCGTCCTCGAGAGCGGAAGCCGGGAGCTTGAACGCGTTGAAGTCGACGTAGTAGGAAGCGCCGGTGCTGTCCTGAACGACAGTCCCGATCGCGTTCTCGTCGATGGAGTTGCTGAGGTAGACCGTGCTGTAGTCGACGCCGGAGGCGATCGCGACGCTGCCGCCACGTGTGGCGGCCGTGACTTCCTTTTCGTCGGCGGAGGTGACGCTCAACGTGATGTCGGAAACCTTCACGTCGCCTTCCTTGGCGGTAATCACGGTTGCGACGCCGCCCGCGAAGGAACCGCCGATCGTGATCTTGCCGACGCCGGCAGTATTGGTGAACTTGTCGGCGGTGATCTTGTTTTCTTTGCCCGACAGGATCGCGATGTGGAGCGTGCCGGCGTTGCTGACCGTGGCGCCGCCCGCGATCGAACCGGCAGACTTGAGGTTGAGCGTACCGGTCTCCGCATTCGTGATCGAGCCGGTGGCGGTCACGGTTCCCTGGAAATTGAGCAGGTTGCTGTTGTCGACGTCGCACGCCAGGGTCACGGTTCCGTTGAGGTTGAGCGTGCCGGCGTTCCCGATGGTCGTCCCGGAGAGGTTGCCGGGTTCGGTGGAGGCGCCGTCGATTTCGATGCTGCCGGTGGCGCTGTTCGTGACGGAGCCGTCGACGGTAATGCTCTTGGTCTGGATGATGCCGTCGTTCGTGAGGTCGCCGGCCTCCGTGCCCTTGAGCACCGTGATGTAACCGGCATGGATCGTGCTGCCCGCTCCGATGTTGTTCAGCGCATCGACCGCCTGGATACAGCCGTCGTCGCCGGCTTGAAGCGTTGCGGTAAAGAGGGCGTCGACCTTGCCGTTCGTGATCTTGCCGGAGGCGTTGATGGCGATCCCGGCGTCCTTGTCCGCCCCTGCGCTGATCTCGCCGGAAGCATTGTTGATCTCGCCCGCGATGACCTGTCCGCAAATGATATAACCGACGCAGCGTTTTTCCTCGACCTCGGAGTCGATGTAGTCCTGGTAAACGGAGTTCGCGGTCAGGGTGGTCTTGACGATGATCTGGTGGAAGTTCCTGAGATCGCCGGAAATCGTAATATCGTTAGCCTCCTGCCATTCCGTGCCGATAACGCCATAGTTCGTGACGTTTCCGGTGACGTTGAGGTTCCTGATTTTGATGATGCTGCTGTTACGCGCCTCCCTCATGTCGTCCTCGTTGGCGTTCTGGATGTCGCCGGTCACGGTCAGGGTTTTCATCACGGAGTCGATCATGCCGTGGTTGGAGATCGCGCCGTTGAGGGCGGCATGGCCGCTTGCGACGGTGATCGTGCCGCCGTTGATGACCGTGGTGCCCGTCAGCGTGCTGCCGTTGTCGAGGTTGACCGTACCAGTCTTTTCATTCGAGATCGCGCCGACGGTCAGGGCTCCGGTGACGTCGTCGGCGTTGCCGACGCTGATCGTGCCGGAGTTCGTGATCGTGGCAGTGGTTCCGGTCACGGTCCCGGCGACATCAAACTGGCCATCGGCATTGTTGACGATGTCGCCCGTCAGCGTCATGCCGGCGCCGGAGAATAGTAACATGCCGCTGTTCTCGAACGACGTGACACTGACCGGGGTGGGCAGCGCAGCCTCGCTGTAGACAGCAAATGTGCCGCCGTTGATGATTGTCCCGGCGTTGATGGATGCGCCTTCAACAAACCCGGTTACGATTGGATCATCAATATAGATGACAGCGAAGAGACCGGTCGCGTTGTTCGTGATGGTGCCGGTGTTCTCGATGATTCTGGTGGAGAACCCGCCATTGTTCACGATGTCGGCCACAGTGATCTTACCGGCTGTAATCAGGCTGTTTTCAATGTCGGTTCCGATGTTGTTTATGGAAGCGGCCTTGATCCAGCCGTTGGTACCGGCATTGATCTTGGCGGGAACAACAAGGTCGGCACTTCCGTTGTTGATCGTTCCGGTGACATTGATGCCTACACCGGTTTCTTTGGACGTGCCGGTCATGATTATGCCGGAAACGTTATCGACCGATCCTGCGTTGATCTCTCCTGCATCGATAAAACCCCGTGAGCCTTCTCCTTCGACTTCAGATTGAATGCTGTCATTCAGGATGGAATCCGCAGTCAGAACAGTGGCTTTGAGGTAGTTATAGGTGCTAAGTGTGCCGGAAACAGTCATCGTGTTGACCGGTATGCTTTCTCCGCCGATCGCACCATAGTTCACGACGTTTCCGGTAACTTCAAACTCCCTGGCTTTGATCACGCAGGCATTCCGCACGATTCTCGCATCGTCCTTGTTGGCGTTCTGGACGTCGCCGGTGACGATCAGTTTTCTCATCAAGGCATCGATGGTGCCGTGGTTGGTGATTGCGCCATTGATGGTGGCATGGTCGCTTACGACGGTGATCGTGCCGCCGTTGACGACCGTGGAGCCCTGCAGGGTGCTGCCCGCATTGAGGTTGATCGTGCCCGTCTCCATGTTCGTGATCGCGCTGCTGGCCGTCATAGACGCGGTTTTGTCCAGATCGAACGTGCCGGAGTTGGTGAAGCTCTTAACAGAGAAGACGATCGCGCCTTCCGTCGTGACCGTGCCGGTATTGTTGAACGCGTTGGCGGTAACGGTCGTGCCGACGACTTGTCCGTCGCCGTTGTATTTCAGGTCACTGATCGTGAGATCGGCGGCGTTTAGATAATCGACATTGGTATCGCCCTGGGGACCGCCATAGGTATAGATGGTCTCGTCCGCAGTGGCCTTGTCGGTCGCTTTGACGAGTTCCTTGAACGCGGTTTCGTCCCAAATGTAACCTTCGGGGATGACGGTCGGATCGAAATCCGGGCTTACGACATAAGTGCTGGGAATGATGACAACCATGACTTGCGAAGACCTTTCTATTATGTTATGGTGCAAGAAAAACGATTTGAAAAAACAGATTTTTCCGGGCGCATCCTGACGGAAGGGCCGTAACGGGACTAGTCTACTATATTAATCCGGTTTTGAGAAAAATCAAGTCCTGATTAATAAAAAGCTGGAAGATTATTTGGCAGGATGGAATTGTTATCTCGGCGCAACGGATTGCCGACTGCCCGTTATCCCTGCCTGAAGCGAGCTCGGACGGCTTCAGCGGCCCCGTCGACGGAAACGCTTTCTTTCGCCCGGATCGGCCGGGGAAGCGTCACGGTTTTGGAGCCGCCGGAGCGAACGAAGAAGCCCGTCTCCCCCCGAATCCGAAGCCTTCCTGCTGGGCCTGCGCCTCCACGCCGGGATCGGTGATGCGTCCCGCGAAGAGGATCAGCCCGGTCCGGCTGTCGCGGATCAGGACGAGGAACGGGCGGTCGGCGCGGAAGATGTTGACCGGGGGCTGCTCTCTTGGAGCGGCGGCTCCGCCGAATGCCATCGTGATCGCGGTGGCGGCGGCCGCCTTCGTGGATTCCTCGTCCATCTTCAGCGCGGTCTTGTGGATCACCTTGTCGATCCAGATGTATTTCAGAAGGTCGGTCGGTTCCACGATGCCGTGGAAATTTGCCTGCGTCTTGGAAAACGGCGTCTTCATGCCGAGCGCCCCGAGCGCGTCGTTGAGGTCGTATCTGCAGGTCAGGTCGGTCACGGGGAGCCAGAGGAGCGTTTCGTACTCCGAACGGTTCGCGAGCCAGGAATCGAGCCGGGTCCCGAGCTTCGAGACGATGTCCTGCATCGCGGCTTTCCCCTGGTCGGCACCCGGCTGGATCGGCATGAGGGCGACGAGCTCGAACCGCGGATCCTCGTACGGCAGGACCACCGCGTGGACATTGTCCCTCTCGTCGGAGCAGTACCCGATGTCGAATCCTCTCCGGTGCATCATCTTGACCCGTTTTTCCCAGCCGTCGAAATTATGGAACACCATCGGGCGGGTGTTTTCCTTCTCGAACGGCGTCTCCCATTTCGCCTCGAAATACAGCGTGTTCAGCAGGATCATGAAGGTGTCGGAATTGATGTCGGCGGGCGAAAGGAGGTCCCGGATCATGCTTCTCGTGCGGTCCTCGACGTAGCTGTTGACCTTCGCGACGAGAGCTTCCGGTTTTCCGAAGTCCTCCTTGTAGAACGTCCCGCCGTAGTACTGCTTGACCATGGAGATGAACGTCGGCAGGATGTCCTTTTCGAACTTCTGTTCGTACCAGACGGAATTCGACACCAGGACATCGATCTGTTTGTTCGCCGCGTATTCCTTCGAAACCTTGTCGAAGAACCTGCCGCAGGCCGCAGGATCGGCGGGCAGCCCCAGCGTCGTCCGGATCTCCTCGGCAGTCTTGTCCTTCGCGCCGCAGTAGACCAGCCCGAACGCGCTGTCGATGCTGTACGGGGAGACGAACGCGTTTTCGTTCGCGTTCCTCTCGCTGAGCAGACGGAAGAGCTCGAACCCCTTGCGGTTCAGTTCCGCGGCGGTTTTCCGGTCGGCGGCGGTCGTCCCGGTCTGCACGATGGTGATGGAACGGATCTCGCCGTCGTTGGAGTCGCTTTGCGTCACCGGACGGCGCGCGGCGCTCTTCACGGTCTTTCCGGCCGGCGTTTCATCCGGGGGGAGATTGTCGTGCGGGACCTGGTTCTTTACGGCGAGCTTGACCCGGAACGGCGCGGCCTTGGAATCCGCATCGTCGGGGACGATCATCAGCGCAAACAGGTTTTCACGGGGCACCACGTAAATGCGCCCCTCGAAACCGCCGTTCCTCTCCAGAATGACCGCCTTCGCGAAATCCGGCGTGAAATCGAGTTCGAACGGCTTGTTCAGCTCGCTCCACGGTTTTCCGTTGATGAGGAAATCGTTTTGCGGCCATTCGTATTTGTTCAGCGTGTCGAACTGGATCGTATTCTCCTTGAAGAAAAACCGTCCGCCCCGGATCGCGCCCTCGATCGTGAGCGTGATCTCCTGCGAATCTTTCGTCTTTGCTTCGGATTGCGCCTGTACGATGAAGGGGAGGGCGGTCACGAGCAGGAGGAAGCCCAGCGCGATACCCCAAAGAGTTTTGAACCGGTTTGTTTTCATATCGTTTCTCGCTTTCTCCCGGTTTGCACGGGGAATGAGTTTGTTTTTCGCTTTCTCCCGCCGTTACTTGGTTTTCGCGGGTTCGGTCTTTTTCCGCAGGGACAGCTGGATCTTCACGGGCTCCTCGTCGCGCGGACCGTGGTTGACGATCCCGAGGGCGATCCTGCTGCCCTCCGGCCAGAGATAGTAGCGGTAGTATTCCGTTTCGACGTTCATCCCGACGATGAAATCCGGGTCGACCTCGCTGTCGAGCGTGAACGGCAGATGCAGGTTTTTCCACGGCTTTCCGTTGATTTTGACCTGGCTCGGGTATTTGCCTTCATTGGGATACGACTGGTCGCTGTAAACGATCTTGTCCCCCAGGAACGCGAAGACGGCGTTGCAGTTCACGACAGCCTCGACCGTGATGTCGAACTGGTCCGGCGGGGACGGGCGGACGCCGGATACCGCCGCCTTTGCCAGGAACGGCAGTTCCTTTCCGTCCGTCGTATAATTCCGGTCGTTCGTCCAGGCGAGCTGTTCCCTCTGGCGTTCCGCCCTCCATTGTTCCACTTCCTTCCGTTCGTCCGGGGTGAGCTCCTCCGCGTTCGCCATATAGTCGCTGTCCAGGCTTCCTTTCCGCTTCTTTTCCTTGCCGTCGTTCAGCATGGCGATGATCCGCGCGGCGTAGTCCTGCGGGAATTTCCGCAGCGAAAGGGTAACACTGAACGGCGAAGCGTCGTCCTTTCCACCGCCGTCGACGGACAGCTCGCCCACGGATTTTTCGTAGCGGTCGAAAACGGAATCGCCGACCGGCAGACCTCTCCAGCCGACCGAGGCTTCCCCCGACCGGGCCGTGATCTTCCCCGTGGTGTAATCCGTCACGAAGTCCAGGTAGAACGGAGCGTGCAGGTCCTCCCACGGCTTCCCGTTGACAGTGACATCTTCCGGGTAGCTCGAGTCGGCCTGGGACTCCGGCTGGTATTCGATGCAGTTGGAATGAAGCCGGAACTTTCCCCGCCCTTCGATCTCGCCCGCCAGGACCAGCGTGAGGCGTTCCTCGGCGGCGGGAGAGGGCTTCTCCACCTTGCGCGGCGCGATGACGGCGGAGCGCTTCGGAGTCCCGCCCGCCAGAGGCGTTTCGTCCGGGGGAAGGTCGTCGTGCGCGATTTGATTCTTCACGGCGAGCGTGACCCGGAACGGAGCCTCTTCGGGTTCCTTTTCGCTGGGGACGATCATCAGCGCGAAGAGATTATCACGCGGCACGATGTAAATGCGGCCCTGGAATCCGCCGTCCTTCCGCAGGATGACCGTCTTCGCGAAATCCGGCGTGAAGTCGAGTTTGAACGGACGGGAGAGGTCTTCCCACGGTTTCCCGTTGACGAGGATGTCTCCGCTCGGCATCATGTATTTGTTTTGCGTGTCGAACTGGATCGTCTTTTCCTTGAAGAAGAACCGTCCGCCTTGGATCGCGCCAGAAATGGTCAGCGTGATCTCTTCGGATCCGGCGGGCGCCTTCGCCTCGGTTTTCCGGGCGGCGCTCTCCGTCTGTGCGGAAACGGCGATCGGGACAATCGCAAACAGGATAAGGAATATCGTTATGAACCAAAGACTTCGGGGGTGACTGCTCTTCACGTTTTTTCTCGCTTTCTCCCTGTCTGAAACAGGGAATATAAATCAATCCTTAACAATTAACGTCAGAGTATCTTATAAAATTGTGCCGTCTGCTTTTTTTCGGCGCCTTTTTTTATTTTAAGTGATAAGCTTTTTTTTCACGGCGGATAATCGCGGACTTGCATCGCGCGCCGTTCGGCGGAGACGCCGCGATCCGCCGTACAATGCCCCGAAAACGTTCCGATTTTTACGGATTCAGCTTGAAAATCCCGCTCGAAAGGGTATATTATCAAAAAATTATTTTCTAAAACAATCACACAAAACCCCATACAAACAGGAAAGACCCCCATGAAAAAATCCATCTTCCTCCTCGCGCTTGCCGCCGGAATGCTCTGGCAGACCGCCGAAGCGCGCGAAGTCGTCAGCCTCTCCGGCTCCGGCTGGAAACTCTGGCGCGACACCGCTGCGCAGTGGCAGTCCGAAAAAGTCGTCGTGCCCGGCACTCCGCTCGACCGGATCCCGGCGCATCAGCCGACCGGCGGCTGGGACGCGCTGAGCAAGGCGGACCGCAAGGACGTCTCGGTCCCCGGCACGGTCGAACAGTATTTCACCGACATGTCCGCACTGGAAAAGGACTACACGATCGACCCGAAGAACTTCTGGCAGCCGCTGCAGGGCGTTTCGTGGTGGAGCCGCACGTTCAAGGTCGACCAGGACCTGACCGGCAAGAAGGTGTTCCTGCGCTTCTCCGCGCTCACCTACCAGGCCGAGATATTCCTGAACCATGAACTCATCGCGTGCGACGCCGCGTGCGACACCGAGTTCGTACTCGACATCACCGGCAAGCTCAAGAAAGGCGACACCGCCGCGCTCGACATCCGCATCACCAACCCCGGCGGCGACTATGACTGGACCGACTATATCCCGTTCACCTGGAACGGCGTCAAGCTGAACGGCAGACGCGCCGTCGGCGGCGTGACCGGCCATGTCTCCCTTGAGATCACCGACCCCGTCTACATCGACGACGTGTACATCATGAACACTCCCGATCCGAAGACGGTCGAAGTCCGCATCACCGCGGTCAACGACACGGGCAAGGACGTGGAGGAGGACTGCACCGTCCGCCTCGTGCAGGACAACGTCCCGGTCATGGCGGGCGAAACCGTCACGCTCAAGCCCGGCGAAAACCTCATCACCCGGAAGTTTACCTATGAAAACGCGGAGCTGTGGGACCTCGACAACCCGAACCTCTACACCATGAGCGTGAAGATCGGCGACGAGGAAGAGATCCAGTCGTTCGGATTCCGCTGGTTCGGACCCGAAGGCGTCGGCAAGGACGCCATGTTCCGCCTCAACGGCAAGCGCATCGTGCTGCGTTCCGCGATCAGCTGGGGATGGTGGCCTGTCACCGGCACCATCCCGCTGCCGGAATACGCCGCGAAGCAGATCAAAGCCGCGAAGGACTTCGGCATGAACATGCTGAACTTCCACCGCCACATGGGCCAGGACATCGTGCTCCAGGAAGCCGACAAGCAGGGCCTCCTGTACTACGCCGAGCCCGGCGGATTCATCTCCGGCAGCCAGTCCCCCGAAGGCCGCGTGATCGCCAAGGAACGCGTCCGCCGCATGGTGAAGAAGTTCCGTTCCCACCCGTCCCTCGTCATCTACAACCTCATCAACGAGCTCGGGCTCGGCCGCGAACAGCATGACCAGAACTGGTACTCCAGCATGGTCTCCTTCACGCACCAGAACGACCCGTCGCGCATCGTGGTGCTCACCAGCGGCTGGAGCAAGGAAGGCATCAACGTCGAAGACTACAACAAGATGAACTGCATGCCGTTCGACGACAAGGTGTACCAGGTCGGATTCCGCGACAACCACAACGCGACCGGCCCGAACATCTCCTATCCCGCGAACTACTACACGAACAGCAAGCGCTACTGGAACTACACCGAGAACAAGGAGGAACTCGTCTTCTGGGGCGAGGAAGGCGCCATCTCCACCCCGCCGCGCCTCGAGCTCATCATGGACGAACTGAAGAAGATCGGCCAGGACGGCATGGACGGCGAGGATTACAAGAATTGGTACAAGCGCATGAACAAGTACCTCGACGAGAAGGGGCTCCGCAAGGACTACCCGACCGTCGAAGCCTTTACCTCCGAGCTCGGCAAGGTCGGCATCCGCCACCAGGGCCGCCGCATCGAGATCATCCGCCTCAACAACATCACCGACGGCTACGCGATCAACGGCTGGGAAGCCATGCTCCGCGAGAACAACTCCGGCGTCGTCGACACCTTCCGCAACCCGAAGGGCGACCCCGCCATCCTCCGCGCCTACAACGCCCCGCTGAAGCTCGCGGTTCACACCCCGACCCCGTCCTTCACCGTCCCGAATACCATCTCCGCCGACATCCACATCATCAACGAAGAGAACCTGAACGGCGAATACACGCTCGTGACGCAGCTCATCCAGGACGGCAAGGCCGTCAAGGAGATCGAGCAGCCCGTGAAGGTCACCGGCGGCGACGTGTACGGCGAACTCCTCGCCGAGCAGGTTCGGATCCAGGTCGACAAGCCCGGCGTCTCCGTCATCAAGGCGTTCCTGAAGGGCACCAAGGCCGAGGGCGAAATGGAAGTCACCGCCGTCGACAACTCCAAGATTCAGCTCCCCGCGGGCAAGACTTACGCCGTCTATGAGAATCCGCAGCCTCAGGGCCAGCAGCCTGGCGGCTTCGGCGGCGGTTTCGGCGGCGGCCAGGGCGGCTTCCCCGGAATGGGCGGCGGCCAGGGTGGCTTCGGCGGCGGACGCGGCATGGGCGGTCGCGGCGGCCAGCCCCAGCAGTCGCTCGTCAGCATCCTGAACGCCGCGGGCGGCAACTTCCAGGCGTTCCAGCCCGGCAGCGGCCTGAAGCCCGACGTGCTCGTCGTGACCCAGCGCTACCCCGTTCCGCAGAGGATCCAGGCGAACTCCATCGCCACGCCCGACGGGACCGCCGGAGCGTTCCGCCTGACCTTCCTCGTCGACGGCGAAAAGCGCGCCGAACGCAACGTCCGCCAGCTCGAACTGGCGCTCCCGGACGGCGGC
>JBGUKB010000051.1:0-13363 GCA_045114235.1 Victivallales bacterium | reverse complement strand
GCTCAAGTGCATCATGAATCAGCAGGATTTGTTCTTTCACCGTTTCCGCCTTGTCCTCGGGAACGTCTTTGGCTTCGTTCTTTGCTTCGGTCTTATCCGGGACGATCCTTTTTATCACCGGCAGTTCGCGCTCGACATAGAAACTGCCGCCCGAAACGTTCCTGTCGCCTTCGACGCGGTTGATCGTCAACTCGATTTTCCTGTGGAACAGACGGAGCGGCCGGTTCCTTCCGATGTCGACATAAACGGGATCGATAAAGACTTTTCCGTAGTGCGGTCCGCATTTCACGAAAGCGAACGTGTAAATATCATTATACGTGTATTTCCCATTGGCGCTTTTTTTCCCGAAGTCGAACACGAGTTCTTTTTTGTAGCCGGTTTCCGGGGCGGTCGGACAGCGCTTGTCGTATTCATCCCGCCTGACGAACCCCGGGCCCAATTCGTCCACGATGATAAAACCGTCGTCGGGATCGTCGGAGTGGAGACGGATGATGAACGATGAGGGGCACGGGGTGTCCCCCAGCGTCCCGTCGAACAGGACTTCGCCCTTGTCGTCCCGCCTGAAATCCAGTTCGATATATCTGGTCAGTTCCGGCTTCGTCTTCAGGTCGACCTTCTTCATTCCGATCCTGATTTCCTCCACATATTCCTCTTCGTCTTCTTCATCATATTCTTCCTCGTCCTCCTCGTCTTTCTCCGAAACAGTCCTCTTTTCCGGTTGTTCCGGCTTTTTGTCGAACGCGGAAAGATCGCAGACCGTCTTTGTCGCTTTTTCGAAATCGTAGATCAGGTATCCGCTGGTCCAGGTCAGGTCGGCGGCGGGGACGCCCTTGTACATTTTGATCTGGATGTTCTCGCGCAGCACGTTTTCCGATATACCGTCCAGGCCGAGCTCGTCCGGGTTGTTCGGCAGGAAATCCGGCATGAAGTTGATCGTATAACGGCGGGTTTCGAAATAATAACCGCTCTTTTTGAACCTGAGTTCGAGCCCCGTCCAGCCTTTTTCCTGAATACGGAACTGGGAATCAACTGTCTTTTCCTCGGTTTTTGTTTCCCCCCTGCCGCTCAGGATCAATCCGGGGATCGGACGCGACCAGCTTATTTCCACTTCGACGCCGTCCAGCGGCTTGCCGTCGGTGTCCGTGATGGTGAACAGCAAGTCGAATTCCGCAGCGTCGATCCGGCTTTGCAGATCGTTTAGGAAGCTGGCCCACAATAACGCCTCTTGTTCCCTGTCATTCGTCTGCGCGTGCAGGACGCTCGCCACCGCGAGAAGCGGCATCGCGATCAGGGCAATGATCCAGGCAGTTTTATGTTTCATTTAAATTCCTTCATGGTGTTTTTTTTGCATCTTTCCCAGTTTACAATATACCAGCACAAACATCTTGTCAAGTCGTTGCGAAAAAAAAACTTACAAAAGGTTGTATTCTAATTGCATCACTTTTCCGACCATGTGGCAACCGCGCGGCATCGGTTGGAGCGTTTTTTGCCGTAACGTTACCGATAACGCGCGGCATCGGGTTTCTCCGTCATTTCCGTATAAAAACACGTTCCGCCGCCTTGATTTCCTTTCGATGCTAATGTATATTATGGAAAAATCGCCCGGTCAACCACGAAACACGGGAAAATGCGCCGCAGACAGGCTCGTTTTCCCTCAGGAGATCGCCCATGTCCATCCGTTCCTCCCTCGCAATCCGTTCCGCCGCCCTCCGCAAACTCGCCCTCGCCTCGCTCTGTGCCGTAGGCATCGCCTTCGCGGCCTCTGCGGAGAAGCCCTACCCCGTACCCGCCGCGAAGGACCGCACCTGCTATCTCTTCGCCTACTTCACCGGGAACAACCCGGACCAGGAGCAGATCCGGTTCGCCGTCAGCAACGACGGACGCCATTTCTTCGCGCTCAACGGCGACAAGCCCGTGCTGGATGCGAAGACGTTCGCGCGCACCGGCGGCGTCCGCGATCCGCACATCATGCGCAACGAGGACGGCGGGTTCTACATGGTCGCCACGGACATGACCTCATCAAAGGGCTGGGACTCCAATCGCGGCCTCGTGCTCATGAAGTCCGACGACCTCGTCAACTGGTCCGCGAAGGCGATCCACTTCCCCGAACGCTTCCCCGAAATGCCCGGCATCGGCGACCTCCTGCACGTGTGGGCGCCGCAGACCATCTACGACCCGGTCGCAAAACGGTACCTGATCTACGTGGCGCTGATGTTCAAGGGCGGCGTCAACCGGATGTACGGCGTGTACGCGAACGACGACTTCACGGACCTCGAGGGAGAACCGATGTACATGTTCGGCATCCCCGGCGTCCACGTGCTCGACGCGGACATCATCAAATTCAACGGCAAGTACCATATGTTCTACTGCGGCAAGGAAAAGGTCGTCTCCGACACGCTGTTCCCCGGCAAATGGGAAGCGCCGGAGCCGGATTACAAGCTCGACCCCGGATTCGCGATCGAAGGCTCCAGCGTGTACCCGCTCGTGAACACCGACACCTACGTCTTCATGGGCGACCTCTTCCGCAACGGCCGCTGGTATTTCGCCGAAACGAAGGACATGAAGACGTTCACGCAGGGCGACTTCTCCGTCGATTTCCACGCGCGCCACGGCAGCGTGGTTTCCATCGCGCGCTCCGAGCTCGACGCCGTCCTGAAGAAATGGGGCAAGCCGGAGAAGTTCGATCCCCCCGTGCAGAACAACCCCATCATCGAGGCGTTCTACGCCGACCCCGGCACGCTCTACTCCGAGAAGACCGGCAAATACTACATCTACCCCACGCACGACGGCGTGCCCGGCTGGGGCGGGAAGGATTTCCAGGTGTTCTCCTCGTCCGACCTGAAGGACTGGAATTACGAACGCACCATCCTGACGCTCGGCGAGGACGTGAAGTGGTCCGACGGCAACGCCTGGGCCCCGTGCATTATGGAGCGCAAGCAGCCCGATGGAAGCTATAAATACTACTTCTATTTCTGCGGCGCGCTGAAGGGCGACGGCAGGAAATGCGTCGGCTGCGCGGTCGCGGACGATCCGCTCGGACCGTTCGTCGACACCGGCAAGCCCATCGTCGACTTCAAGCCGGAGGGCGTGCGCGGCGGACAGGAGATCGACCCGGACGTCTTCCACGACCCCGTGAGCGGCAAGTATTACCTCTACTGGGGCAACGGCTACATGGCGGGCGCCGAGCTCGCCGACGACATGCTGAGCGTGAAGCGCGACACCGTGACCGTGTTCCGTCCCGGCCGCACCTTCCGCGAGGGCACGAACGTGATCTACCGCGACGGCAAGTATTATTTCAGCTGGTCCGTCGACGACACCGGCAGCCCGAACTACCACGTCCGCTACGCCACCGCCGATTCCCCGCTCGGCGAACTCACCGTCCCGCGCGACAACGTCGTGATCGAAAAGGACCCGTCGAAGGGCATCCTCGGCACCGGACACCACCAGATCCTGAAGGTCCACGGCGCGGACGACGAATGGCGCATCGTGTACCACAGGTTCGCGTGGCAAAACGGCAAGGTCATGGATGGACCGGGATTCCACCGCGAAGTCTGCATCGACAAGCTCGAATTCAATCCGGACGGCTCCATCAGGAAAGTCGTCCCAACCCTCTGATATAAGTTCATTTTTCTCCGCAACCAACAAAACACGAAAGACACTCGACCATGAAACTTTTCCATCGCATTCTCGCCGCCGCGGCCTTCCTCTCCGCATCGTTCGCAATCTCCGGCGCTGCGGCAGCCGACAACGCCCCCGCCGATCCGTCGCAGCACAGCGTTTCGCGCCACTATGATCCACTTCCACCTAGCCCCAGACCCATTCAGCTTTTCGCATACGAACGCGACAACCGCCTGTACTACGCCTGGAAAGCCGACGGACTGGAATGGCACGAAATCGACCACGGCTGGGTGAGCAGCGACTACGGGTCCTGGTTTGCGGAAAAGAAGATGCACGATCCGAACCTCTTCCGCGACGAGGCAAACGGCATGTGGTACTGCGTTTTCACGCCGAACCCGGACGATCCGGTGTTCGCGCTCACATCCTCGCCCGACCTGGTCCACTGGCACGTGCAGAATTATTACCCCATGGAAAAAGCGCCGCGCGGCTTCGCGCCGTGCATCTACTTTGATTCGGGGAAGTATTACATCGAGTGGTTCGATGAAACGAATCATCGCCAGCACGAAGAAGCCCTCTCCACGCAGGATTTCAAGCATTTTTCCCATGTAGAATTTCCCCATGCACATCTGAAATACACCCCGATAGTCAAGCTCGGCGACCGCGAATGGAAAGGCAAGATCGTGACTATTTCGAAGGCGGAACTTGACGGCATCCTCGCCGCGAAAGCGGAAGCCGACAGGAAAGGCGAACAGAACCGCGAGCGGATCACGGACCTGCCGGACAGTCTCAAGGACGTCTCCCGCACCGCCGAGATCTCCGTCGACCTGAGGCGCACCAAGAATATCAGCCCGCTCCTCTGGGGCATCTTCTTCGAGGACATCAACTACTCCGCCGACGGCGGACTGTACGCCGAACTCGTCCGCAACCGCGATTTCGAGTTCAACGACCTCGACCACGGCGGATGGAACGCCCTCACCGGCTGGAACGTCCCGAAGGAGCTGAACCCGACCATCGCGACCGAAGTCCCGATCCACCCGAACAATCCGCACTACCTCGTGCTGGACGCCCCCGAAAGCAATAACGCCGCGCTCGTCAACGAGGGGTTCCGCGGCATGGTCTTCCGCGAGGGCGAGACGTATCTCCTCAGTATTTTCGCGAAGTGCCCGGACGGCGGCGAAACCGGACTGTTCGTCAGTCTGCTTGGCGAGCACAATGAAATCATCGGTGTCCAGTCCTTCGAAGTGAAGGGAAAAGAGTGGACCAAGACCGAGCTGAAGTTCACCGCAAAATCAAGCACGGACCGCGGCAAGCTGGCGCTGAGACCGATCGGCGGAAAACTCGCCCTCGATATGGTCTCGCTCTTCCCCGAAAAAACATTCAAGGGGCGCAGAAACGGCCTCCGCGCCGATCTTGCACAGACGCTCGCCGATCTTAAACCGCGTTTCATCCGTTTCCCCGGCGGCTGTGTGGCGCACGGCAACGGCCTCGGCAACATGTACCGCTGGAACCGCACCGTCGGCCCGCTCGAGGCGCGCGTGCCCCAGTCCAACATCTGGGACTATCACCAGTCCGCCGGACTCGGTTACTTCGAGTATTTCCAGTTCTGCGAGGACATCGGCGCGGAACCGCTCCCGATCCTCCCCGCTGGCGTCTCCTGCCAGAATTCTTTCCGCGACGGCAAAGGCCAGCAGGGCATCCCGATGGACGAGATGGGCGCGTACATTCAGGAGGTGCTGGACCTGATCGAATGGGCGAACGGTCCCGCCGATTCCAAATGGGGCAAGGTCCGCGCGGAAGCCGGCCACCCCGAACCCTTCAACCTGAAATACATCGGCATCGGCAACGAGGACCTCATCTCCGAAGTTTTCGCGGAACGATTCGTCATGATTTTTGACGCCGTCCGAGCCAAACACCCCGAGATCACCGTGGTCGGCACAGTCGGCCCCACCTATGAAGGCTCCGACTACGAGGACGGCTGGGCGCTCGCGCGCAAGCACAATGTCCCGATCGTCGACGAGCATTACTACCAGTCGCCCGGCTGGTTCCTGAACAACCAGCATTTCTACGACACGTACGTGCGCGGAGGCACGCGCGTCTACCTCGGCGAATATGCCAGCCACAACGGTCCGCGCACCAGCACCATCGAGACCGCGCTCACAGAAGCAATCCACATGATCTCGCTCGAACGCAACGGCGACGTGGTGGCGATGGCGTCCTACGCGCCGCTCCTCGCGAAGGAGGGCGACACGCAGTGGAATCCCGACATGATCTACTTCAACAACACGCAGGTCAAGCCGACCACCGGATACTACGTCCAGAAGCTCTTCGGCAACAACGCCGGCGACAAGTACGCGCGCACAGTAGCGAACCTCCTGAACAACGATGGCCGCGCGCTCCCGGACAACAATAGAAACGCCCCCCTGCTGAAGCGTTTCGCGTCCTCCTGCGTGATCGACACCAAGACGAACACCGCCACGGTCAAGATCGTGAACCTGCTCCCGTTCGAGATGAAGACAACGTTGAAGCTCGACAATCTTGTTCCGTCCCAGGTGAACGCCACGATGACCGTGCTTTCCGGCTCTCCGGATCAGACCAACGTGCGTCCCGCCGAACCGGAGGACATCACGCTCGACAGCAGCACCGCGCTTAGGGTCAAGCCGTTCTCCCTCACCGTCCTCAGCTTCCCGATCAAGTAACACCGCAAGCCGTGCTGATACAGCGTGTAGCGAATGCTCGCGCACACCGTATCAAAAAGAAACCCGGGCTCCTCGGTTTGAGGGGTCCGGGTATTGTTTTGCATCCCGAGTATTAAAGGAAGGGTTGCACGCTCATTTCCGAATTTGCAGGGTCAAACGACTCCTGAAGCGCGGCGTCGTCCGCGAGGACTTTGTCCGCCTGTTCCTTGCGGAAGTCCTTCAGCTTCGCGGCGAGCGCGGCGTCGGACAGCGCGAGCATCTCGACGGCCAGCAGCGCGGCGTTCTTGCCGCCCGCGGAACCGGCGGTGACGGTCGCGACGGGGATCCCGGGGGGCATCTGCACCATGGCGAGCAGGGAATCCAGCCCGTTGAACGGCGCGGAGGCCATCGGGATGCCGATGACGGGGAGCGTGGTATGCGCGGCGATCACGCCCGCGAGGTGAGCGGCCATGCCGGCGGCGCAGATGAAGACTTTCGTGCCTTCGGCGGCCGCGTTCTTGGCGAGATCCGCCGCCTCGTCCGGGGTGCGGTGGGCGGAAAGAATCCTGGCGCGGAACGGCACGCCGAACTGCTTGAGCGTATCGAAAGCGCCCTTGAGGGAAGCGAGATCGCTCCTGCTTCCCATGACGATGGTGACGAGAGACATGATGAAAACTCCGTCGAAGCTGACGCGGCGCGGCTTATTCGCCGGGCGTCTTCTTCATGGGTTCGAGCTCGTCCTGATGGGCTTTCTTCAGGGCTTCGAGTTCGTTCAGGATGTCGTTTTCGCCTTCCTTGGCGAATTCCGCCTCAAGTTTGCCTTCGGCGATCTCGAGAAGGGCGATGTCGAGGAAGTTGTCGTCTTTGCAGCGGACCATGGGGCGGGACTTGCCGGAGGCCAGCATGGCGGCGCGTTTGGAGGCGAGGACGATCAGGACTTTCGCGTCCGGGACGACCTGTCTTGCACGGAGAAGATACTCGTTGTTCATGACAAAACCTTTCGAAAAGTTGATCAGTAGGCGATAACCTCTTCATGACGGGCGATGGTGGTGCAGTCGCCGCTCATGATGAGCTCGTAGTTGCGGAGGAAGTCGAACTTCGCGTCGCGGATGTAGCGTTCGGCGATCGCCTCACGGGAGGCGTCCTTCTGCGCGTCGCGGAGGAGGAGCATGCCGACGAAGATGAACGTCTCGTTCTCGACGAGGGCGCGTGCGCGAAGGTTGCGGTAGTCGGGCGCGGTGGCCTTCATGCCCGCCACGAACTCGATCGAGGCGCGGTGCTGTTCGAGCATGCCGGCGACGATCTTCTTGAGTTCGCCGGAGAGGCCTTCGTCCGGGATACCGGCCATCATCTCGGCGATGCGACCGTCGAGCGTGCGGCTCATGACGCCGCCGATGGCGGCCACGACCTGGAGCTGGGTGGTGCCTTCGTAGATGTTCGTGATGCGGGCGTCGCGGTAGAGGCGCTCGGCGTCGAAGTCGTGCATATAGCCGGTGCCGCCGTGGATCTGGATGCAGTCGTAGGCGATCTTGTTGGCGGACTCGGTGGAGAGCGCCTTGGACATCGGGGTCAGGACGTCGCACAGCGCGACGTAGAGCTTCGCCTTCTCGCGGACTGCCGGATCCGGCTTCTCCGCGCCTTCGGCGAGGTGGGTGTACGCCTGGCGGAGGTCGACGCAGCGGGTCGTTTCATACAGCAGGGCGCGGGAGGCGGCGAGCTGGGTCTTCATGCGTGCGAGCATGTCGTAAATCGCGGGGAACTTGTCGATGCTCTGCTTGAACTGTTCGCGCTCGGAGGCGTACTTGCGCGCCTCGCGGTAGGCGGCTTCGGCGATGCCGACCGCCTGCGCGCTGATGGAGACGCGGGCGCCGTTCATGAGGGACATGACGTACTTGATGAGGCCGCGCTTGCGCATGCCGCAGAGTTCCGCCGGGACGTGGTTGAACTGGAGTTCGCAGGTGGCGACGCCGTGGATGCCCATCTTGTGCTCGATGCGGCGGACGACCAGCTGCGGGCACTTCTCGCAGATGAACATGGAGAGGCCGCGGCCGTCGGTGGTACCTTCCTCGGAACGCGCGAGCACCAGGTGGATCTGGGAGCAGCCGTTCGTGATGAAGCGCTTCATGCCGTCGAGGTACCACTTGCCGTCGGCGTCCTGCGTGGCTTTCAGGCGCACGGACTGGAGGTCGGAACCGGAATCCGGCTCGGTGAGGTCCATGGAGCCGTCGGCTTCGCCCGTGACGAAGCGCGGGATGTATTTCTGGCGCTGTTCCTCGGAACCGAACTCGCAGATGGTGTCGGCGATGTCCTGCAGGCCGAAGAGGTTCTGCAGGCTGGCGTCGGCGCGGGAGACCATTTCGGTCATCATCGTGTAGACGGAGAGCGGGAAGTTGAGGCCGCCGTACTGGCGGGGCAGGATCACGCCCATGACGCCCGCGGCCTTCAGGTCGTTCAGGTTCTGGACCGTGAGCGGGTGGTAGGTCACGACGCCGTTTTCGAACTTCGGGCCTTCCTCGTCGACCTGGCGGGCGCGGGGGGCGATGCGTTCGCCCGCGACGTCGCCGATGACGTCGAGGATGCGATGGAAGCTGTCGAGGGCATCCTCGAAGCTTTCGGGCGCGGTGTCGTATTTCTGTGCCTCGGTATAATCCTTCTCAATGAGGCTCATGGCCTCCCGGATCTCGAGGTTGTCGAGGGTAAAGAGCAGATCGGCGTTGTCGGTAAAGAAGTTGGACATGATGGTCTCCTCAGGCTTTCGATTTGTACGCTTTGATCATCATCGGGATGACCTGGTTCAGGTCGCCGATGATCCCGTAATGCGCCACGGAGAAAATCGGCGCCGCCGGATCCGTGTTGATCGCGATGATCTTCTTGCTTTCCGCCATGCCGGCGCGGTGCTGCACGGAGCCGCTGATGCCGCAGGCGATGTAGAGTTTCGGACGGACGGTCACGCCCGTCTGGCCGACCTGGTGGTCGTGGTCGATCCAGCCGGCGTCGACGGCAGCGCGGGAGGCGCCGACCTGTCCGCCGAGCGTCTTCGCGAGCTCGTGGATGAGCTTGAAGTTCGCGGCGGAGCCGACACCGTAGCCGCCGGCGACGATGATCTGCGCGCCCTTCAGGTTCACGGTCTTTTCCTGGCGGACGCGTTCGATGACCTTCACGACCATCTCCTGCGCGGTCAGGGCCGGGGTGACGCGGGTGATCGTGCCAGTGCGGGTCGCATCGGGTTCGCCCATCTTCATCACGCCCTCGCGGACGGTGACCATCTGCGGATCTTCCCAGGTGTTCACGATGGTGGCGATGATGTTGCCGCCGAACGCGGGACGGATCTGCATGAGTTTGTTCTTGTAGTATTTGCCGTGGACCTTGTCGTCGAAATCGTCGATGCGGAGGTCGGTGCAGTCGGCGGTGAGTCCGGCGAGCTTTTCGGACGCCACGCGCGGAGCGAGCTCGCGGCCCTTCATGGTCGCGCCGAACATGAGGATGTTCGGGCGGTGTTCGCGGATGAGGTCGACGATGACCTTGGCGAACGGCAGGACGGTGAACGGTTCCAGGCGCGGGTCTTCCACGAGGAAGACGTTGTCGCAGCCGTACTGGAAGAGCGTAGCGCAGCAGTGTTCGATCTTGTCTCCGAGGAGGAGAGCCTCGACCTTGACGCCGAGCTGGTCGGCGAGTTCACGGCCCTTGCAGACGAGTTCCAGGCTCACGTCGGCGATCTTGCCGCCTTCCTGTTCGATGAAAACCCAGACGTTTCCGATAGCGGTATTTTCCATTGCGCTCACCCCAGAGTATGATCTTCGATAAGTTCGTGTACGAGATTGCCGACCGCGTCCGGCGTCGGCGCGACTTCCTGGAAGTTCCCGGCTGTCAGGACGACGCTCAGGATGTGCTTCACGTTGGTCGGGGAACCGGCCTTGCCCAGGCGGTCGAATTCGTCCTGCGGCACGCAGTACGCGGCGTTCCACTCCTGGATCAGCAGCCCCTTCGCGGACAGCGCCGCGATCTCGTCGTCCGAGGCGGGCGCGCCCTTGGCGGCGGCGATTTCGGACGGAGTCTTGGCTTTCTTGTACTTGATGATGCGGGAGGCGTTCTGCGGACGGGGCTGGTTGGCGTCGACCACGGTCAGCAGGGCGGGCAGCGGGGCTTCGAGCACTTCGTAGCCGCCTTCGATGGCGCGTTTCGCGCGGATCCTGCCGTTGCCGAGCTCCTGCACTTCCTGCACGTAGGAAATCTGCGGAATGCCGAGCTTTTCGGCGATCTGCGGACCGACCTGGGCGGTGTCGCCGTCGATGGCCTGACGTCCGCAGAGGACGAGGTCGAAGTTTCCGATCTTCTTCGCCAGGCGGCTCAGCGCGAAGCTGGTGGCCAGCGTATCGGATCCGCCGAGCGCGCGGTCGGTCAGGAGCACAGTTTCGTCAGCGCCGCGGAACAGGGAGTCGCGGAGGATGCCGGCTGCGGCGGGAAGCCCCATCGTCGCGACGACGACTTTCGCGCCGTAACGGTCCTTCAGCTGGAGTGCCAGCTCAAGGGCGTTCAGGTCTTCGGGATTGAAAATGGCGGGAAGCGCCTGACGGTTGATGGTTCCGTCGGGCTTCATGGCGTCGCCCGTGACATTCTTCGTGTCCGGGACTTGCTTCACAAAAACGAGGATTGTGCAGCTCATGACTGTTCCTTCCTGGGTTATTTCAACAGGTCGATAAGTTTTGTAGTAAAATATTAATATAGCATTCTTTTGGCGTTTTTCCAGTCCGTTTCCCGAAAAACGCCGTGTTTTCATCGAGGGAACGCGGCAGGAAAAGGCGCAAAGGGATGTTTCAAGCGTCCGTCCGCCTCACCGGAACCGCACCATCACCTGGCCGTCTGCATCTTCATCTTCCGGATCGTCGGGGATCGACTTCTTCACGGAAAGCGCGGGCGGATACGGAGTGGAAAACCTGGTGCTGTGCGTGAAATAACGGTCCGCGGGGAAGAACATCACGACTTTCCTGCCGGGATTTCTGTCCATCAATTTCTGGACTTCCCTGACATTCTGATTGCGGATCCGGTCTTTCTCCTCCGCCTCCTTGCAGGTCAGGCCGTAGGTCAGCTCGCCGGGGAAAATGACGTACAGGTCGGTCCGGTGATACGCGAAGCAGATCGCGTGCAGATTCGAGCCGTGCGCGACGATGATGGTATCGGGCGTGATCTCGTCCCGGCATTCCTCCAGAAACGCGTCCATGCCTCGGGCGTCATTGACCGACCTCGGAATGACAAAAAACGATGCGACGAAAGCCGGAACGACCGCCGACAGGAAATAGGAAAGTTTGCGGGACGTCTTTTTCTCCGTGAACGCCGCGAAGAGGCCGAACAGGATCAGGACGAGCGCATTGAACAGGATGAACACCTTCCATGTTTCGCTTTTGCCGTAAAGCGCGATACCGAAGTATTTCGGCAGGACATAATGGATCACGATCAGCGCGACCGGTCCGGCGACCACGCCAAGCACGGCAAACACC
Organism: Victivallales bacterium; assembly: GCA_045114235.1. Classification (GTDB taxonomy): domain Bacteria; phylum Verrucomicrobiota; class Lentisphaeria; order Victivallales; family UBA1829; genus UBA1732. The sequence continues at coordinate 1,575 of JBGUKB010000051.1, read as the reverse complement.
AACAGCGGCACGTTGAACAGTTTGCCTTTCCCGTCCGGCCGCTCCTCGAAATAACGGAAAAGCCCCGCGGAGACCATGATCGCAAGCGGCGGGAAGCACGGCAGGATGTACGTCGGGAGCTTTCCGCTCGACGCGGACAGGAACAGGAACGGTCCGGCGAACCAGCAGATCAGGAACCGGAACCAGGAATTCTTTTCGCCGCGGACGCCGATCTTTCCGAACCCGTACCCGATGGCGGGCGACAGCAGGAACCATTCCGCCGCGCCCCAGAGCAGCATCAAAACGAAATAGAACGGCCCGTGCGGATGCTCCACCTTCGCCTCGCCCATGAAACCGAAACGGCTGAAATGCTCCTCGATCACGAAATACCGCCAGAAGTCCGGCTGCGCCCGATGGACCAGGACCGCCCACGGCGCGATCACGGCGAGCGCCACGACGAACGGCAGCCAGGGCAGCGTGAAGACCGCCTTCACATACCGGACCGGATCAAAAACAGAGTCCTTTCCCTGCCCCGATCTTTTCCGCATGACGGCCTCTTCGACGATGTTCCAGACCAGCCACGGCAGCACGGCCATGACCGGCAGAGCGAACGCCAGAAAGCCTTTCGTAAGGAACGCGCATCCGGCGGCAGCTCCGGTCGCCGTCAGCCACAGCACACAGTTCAGGCGCTTTTTCTTCAAGTACCCGTCCATGGCGCAATAGAACGACGCCACGGTCGCAGTCACGAACAGCGAAAAGATCGCGTCCAGCGTACAGGTCGTGCCGACGATGAACACCAGCGGCATCAGCAGGAAACATCCCGCCGCGTACAGGCCGAGCTCCCGTTTCCCGGTCATCTTCATCGCCAGGAGCATCACGATCAGCGCCGCCAGGCCGGTCGACATCGCGGGCATGAAGCGTCCGGCGAACGCATTTTCCCCGAACACCCGGAGCGCGCCGGCGATCAGCCAGTAGCCCATGACCGGCTTCTCGAAATACCGGGCTCCGTTCAGGCGCGGCGTCACGAAATCGTGGTCGGCGAGCATTTCGCGCGGGATCTCCACGTAGCGCGCTTCGTCCGGCGAGTAGAGCGGACGCACGCCGAGCAGGAGGATATAAAGAACGACGAAGATCAGCAGCGCCGCGGGAATATTGATTTTCAACTTCATCAGAGACAGACTCCGTGGGATTCGCATTTAGTCAAACGCGCATGGACGACGGTGGCATCGTCGCACACGCAAAAAAAATAAGACATTAATATACATCCGCCTTCCAAAGATGTCAAATAATTATGAAAAAACATTCGCTTTGTTTTCTTTTCTTCATCGCCGGGATTGAAAAAAGGCCTCCCGCATGGTATATTATTAAACTGCACTTGTTTAACCCGAACCGGCGGCATCCCCGTAGCACACGGCAGGAGCGCCGTCCCAACAACTGGAGAAACACAATGAAGTTTACGCACGAAGTGGACCAGATGGTGTGCGTCGCCAAGGGTCCGAAACACGGTCCCGCGCCGATCCCCCAGGAAGGTAAGTGGACGAAAGCCAAAGAGATCAAGGACATCTGCGGTCTGACGCACGGCGTCGGCTGGTGCGC
>JBGUKB010000050.1:0-3389 GCA_045114235.1 Victivallales bacterium | reverse complement strand
TGTACTCGAACGGTGCGCTTTGCGACGAATCCTTCACGCGCTTCGGGTTCCGCGAGGTGTGGTGCGACGGCCCCGACTTCTTCCTGAACGGCGTGAAGCGGCGTCTGCTGGCGTCGAGCACGTGGCCCGCCTACGGCTACATCCCGCGCGACGAGGTCTTCCGCCGCGTCCGCCAGTGGAAGGACGACGGCGTGCTGGCGTTCCGGTTCCACAACCCGCCATGGCAGGAGGATTACCTGGAGGCCTGCGACGAGATCGGCGTGATGACCATCGACGAGTCGCCCGTGTACACCGACGGCAACGCCATGTACGCGTACAACGAGGATGTTTTCTGGAACAACTTCGCCGACGTGCTGCGCGGCATGATCCGGCGCGACCGCAACCACGCCTCCCTCGTGATGTGGAGCGTCGGCAACGAGATCCTGTTCATGGGCTCGGTCAAGTTCTGCCCCGATCTCAACCGCCGACTCGGCGAGATGGGCACGCTCGCGAAGCGCTTCGATCCGACCCGCGCCACCATGTTCGAGGCCGACCGCGACCCGGACGGCAAGTACGACATGATCGGGCTGCACTACCCCCATGAAATGCCCGCGCTGTACGCATACCCGGACGCCGCCGAATGGCTCGGCCGCCGTATCGAGGCGGAAGCCGCGGGCGGCATGCTCGGCAAGCAGTCCGGGACGTTCTTCTGGGACCGGAAAAAGCCGCTGTACATCGGCGAATACCTGTGGTGTCCGCAGACCGACTACTCCGTCGGCTCCATCTGGTTCGGCGAGGAAGTCTACCTCAGCCGCCAGAAATGCAACCGCGACGCGAAATACCTGGGCTGGATCGACCAGACCGAGGCGTTCCGCATGGCGAACGTCACCGGGATGTGCCCCTGGACCGCCTACGGGTTCGGCGGCACGTCCGTCCCCGGTGCGGCCGAGGCGGAAAAGATTTTCTATCGGCGAATCGCATGTTTCCGCCGCGACCGCTCGTCGCGCGTGTTCGCAGAAACGAGGAAAAACGTCGCGTTCGACGTGCTCAACGATTCGCCGGAGACGAAGGACCTGAAGCTGACGATCGCCGTCGACGGAATTGATACGGATTCCGTTGCGTTCACGCTCGAACCGGGCGGCGCGCGCACGGTCACGCTCGGATTCACGGCGAAGGCCGTACCGGGAAAAGCTCTGCCCGAATTTGAGATTTCCACACTCGAATTCCGCCTGACCGCCAACGGAAACGAGGTCCAGCGCGAGAGTTTCCAGTACAAGGTCTATCCCGCGCCTGCCGGAGACGATACGGAAAATGTGCATGTCTACCATGCGCCCGGCGAACTCGATTTCGCCTCGCTGAATCCGGCGGCGGACATTGTTGTCATCGCGGAAAATGTGCTTGGCACGCCCGAAAGCCCCGCTCGGTTCGATACGGACGGGTTCCGGCATTTCCTCGCGGCGGGCGGCCGCGCGCTCGTGCTGGCGCAGAATACGCTCGATCCGCTCGGGCTCGGCGTGAACCTGACCGACCACGCGTCGACCATGGCGTTCCCGCTCGCGCCGAACCATCCGATGCTCGCCGGACTCGAACCCGCCGACTTCAAATGGTGGGCGGACGGGCACTATATCTCCCGCCGCGAGATCATCCGCGAGGGCCGTAACGGCCTGGAAGCCCTGCTTGTAACGGGCGGGTTCAGCGCGCTCGCGCAGGGACCGTTCGCCGATCTGCCGTTCGGGGACGGCCATGTGGTACTGATGCAGCTGCTCGCCGGGAGCAAACGCGCCGTTGAGCCCGCCGCGGAGATCCTGTACAAAAACGCCGTTTCCTACCTGAAAAACCTCCCGCGCAAACCCGCCGTCCCGGTCAAAGTGCTTGCGTCCGATCCCGACGTCCTCCGCGTGCTGCGGACCGTCGGCGTGAACGATTCCGGCGCGGATAACACGCACTTCATTGTTGCCGACGGCGCATGCCCCGGCCTGAACATGACCCCGGACCAGCTCGCCGCCTGGATCCGCGACGGCGGCGTTTTCTGCTGGCACATGCCCGACGCGCGGACGTTCGAACACCTGAAACATGCCATTGGCGCGGACAGGATCGCCTGCGTGAAGGGCGATTGCTCCGGCTTCATCTCCGACCGCGAGTCGCCGCTCCTCTTCGGCGTCTCCCACGAAGACCTCACGCACTGCCGCATCTACGACTGGGACAGCAAGCTCGAAATCCAGCCCGACGCCGTTTCCATGCGGTTCGTGCCGGAGGCGTTTGCGCAGCCCGGTCCGGTCCCTGGCGCGGTCAGGCTCGACGGCGGTTCCGTCCCGATGAACACGCCGCCGATCGGCATGCCCGGATTCGTGGATCCCGCGCCGCATTCCGTCTTCTCTGCCGTCCGCGAAAAGGCCGGGCTCGTCTGCCTCACGCTCCGCATCGACGCCCCCGAACCGCTTCCAGACATCGTCGATATGGGCGTGAACGGCGGCCATTATGAGTTCAAGTTCGCCGAAAAGCCGCTCTGCCGCATCGCGGTCGGCGACACGGAACAGGTCTGGTTTGTGCCGGACAGTCCCGGCGAATATCGCACCATCATCCATCTCCCTGCCGGGACCTCACGGATCGACGTCCGCGGTGTCGGCCGTGCCGGAGTCGGCGCGGGCGTGTTTGCCGAGGCGTATCTTTCCGAGGCGGAGTATCCCGCCGGAACCGAAGTCCCCGCCGTGCCGGGTTCGCTCGCGAGCTGGAAGCTCGGCGAAGGACGCGTAGTATTGGACGGTGCGAACTGGACCTGTTTGCGCGACAACAACGGACCACGCGGTGAACGCTATCTGAGCGGGCTTCTGCGCAACCTGGGGGCCGGGTTCTACACGGAACGCCGGGACGCGGGCGAAGCCGACGACCCGGACAACCTGATTTCTCAGACGCGCATCGCAGGCGGTCTCGTGCAGGTGCTCTCCAACAACACGCTTGTCGAACTGGAAACGGACTTTGAAACGCCTCAATCCGGGCTTCACGTCGTGCACATCGACGCCGTCTGTTATCCCTACCAGCGAATCTATTCCCAGGTCACGATTGAGATCGACGGCAATCCCGCCGCCGAACGCGAGGTCCCGTCGGACGTGACCGCCGGGTACGACCTCGCCGAAGTCATGCTTGACGCCGGAAAGCATCATCTCCGCATGACCTACGGCAACGACGGATTCGGCGATGGCGGTGACCGTGCGCTCTTCATCCGCAAGCTGAAAGTCCTGCCGAAATGATTCGCCTCGCCTGAGTTCGATTCTCAAACGCGTTTCTGCCTGCCGCCGCATCCGTTTCCGCAACGGACGGCGGCTTTTCCTTCTTCATCATTCTCTTTTTTTTGAAAAATAAACCATTAAATCTATGAAAAAAAACAAATAGTGCATTGATTTTCTCACGGG
>JBGUKB010000049.1:0-25416 GCA_045114235.1 Victivallales bacterium | reverse complement strand
TTGCCGCCCTGGCCGCCGGCAGGAGCCGCACCGGCAGGAGCGCCGCCGCCGAATCCGCCGAAGCCACCGGCGGGAGCACCGCCGGCGGGAGCACCGCCGCCGAAGCCGCCCATGCCGCCGCCGAAGCCGCCGGCAGGAGCGCCACCAGCGGGAGCACCGCCAGGAGCGCCGCCGCCGAAGCAGCCCCTGCCGCCGCCGAATGCGCCGCCCATGCCGCCGGCAGGAGCGCCACCGGCGCCCTGACCGGCCGGACGGTTACCGCCCTGACGGGCGCCGCCGGTCGTCGCCTGCGGGGCTCTGACCTGGTCCCAGTTCAGCTGGATGGCGTTGATGCTCGCCTCGCCGCCGAGGTCGACCATGAAATATTCGCCGGGATTGCTCGTCTCGGCCGCCCAGCAGGTGAGGAAGTCCTCGTCGAGGGCGTTGACCGCGGGATGGTTGGCGGCGGTGGAGGAGACTTCCGTGCGCTTCTTGTAGGAGAGAAGCTTCCAGTCGGTATAGTTGTCCGCGCCGCCGACCTTGCGGTCGTTCGGGAAATACTGCGGATAATCGCCGTAGGCGGTATCGGAGTACATCACGCCGTCCTTGTCCACGGCGGTCGGGAAGATCGCGAGCTCGGAGCCGCGTCCGTTTTCGCCGTAGTGCGCCGGGATCATGCAGATGGTCCAGAGGTTGCCCTTCTTGTCATGGAAGGTGCTGCCGTGGCCCGCGCCGACCTCGAATCCGCTGGTCTTGAAGGTCAGCGGGTTGTGTTCGGAGTAGGTGAACGGTCCGGTGGGGCTGTCGGAGACGTACACGCCGTGGGAGTAGGAAATGAATTCAAGGCCGATGGCGGCGTACTGCAGATAGTACTTGCCGTTGTGCTTGGTCATCCAGGGGCCTTCGATCCAGGGGAACTCCTCGGGACCGTAATCGCGGCGGCCGTTGAAGATGGAGTAGATCACGTCCTCGGGCTTGCGCGCCTCGAAGCCGTGGTTCTTGATGTCGCTGAAGAACAGCGGAATGGGCTCGGCCTTTTCCTTGAATGTCTTGGTGTCGAGTTCGACGACCTGGAACGGCATGATCTGGGACCAGCCGAAATACAGATACAGGCGGTCGCCGTCGGCGAACAGGTTGGCGTCGCCGTAACGGTCGCTGCTGAGCTCGCCGATCTTCTCCCAGGTACCGGCCTTGGGATCGATCGCCTTGTAGACGTTGCGGTTGTTCATCGAGCAGCCGATGAGCTCGCCCTGGAACTCCACGACGGAAACGACGCCGGCGGGATAGTTCGGGGCGTCGACGTAGGTCCAGTTCTGGAAATCCGGGGAGTACCAGTAGCCTCTGCGATGCGAGACGAACAGATAGTAGTCGTCCTTGTAGATGAGGACGACGGGCTCGCCGCCGCGGACGCCGCGTTCATGCCCGACGAGGACGTCGAGGGGGTTGGCGAAGGTGTGTTTCGGCTTCGTGGACGTCTGCGCGTACGCCGTGATGCCGAGAGAGAGGGCGCCTGTCATGGCAAGCGCGATCAGCAGTTTGGAATGCTTCATTTGTTGCCTCAATCAATTCGGTTTTTGAGAGAAGGTTTTGGTTGTTTATTGGTTGGGAATCGCCGGATGCGATTATTTGACACCATATAATAAGCCTGCTAGAGGTTTTTGTCAAGGCTCGAAAAGGAGAAAAATGGCTTTTTCTATGTTATTTCCTGAAGAAAACTCCCGTTTTACGCAGGATTTACAGGACGATTTCGCGCAATACGCCTTGATTTTATGCGCAGGCCGGTGTATATTCAGGCAAAGACAACGACCCGATTTCAACACCCGGACCCGCTCATGAACAGCATCGACCTGAAAAGCTCCCCGGCGACCAACTGGCAAACCATGCCGCCGGACGAACGGAAGCGCGCCCTGTTTTATAAACAGAAAGACCTGCTCGACACGTTCCTGTCGAAGGGCGCGATCGACCGTCGGCAGTACGAAAAAAGCCTGTACTGCATGGCGGAGAAGATGGGCATGGATTTGAACCGGGATAAAACCGAGGAGAAATGAACATGGCGAAAAACAAAACGGCATCTCTGAAACGCGGCATCGAGGCGCTGCTCTTCGTGATCGTGCTGGCGTTCGGCTGGCGCTATCCGTATCTCGCGTACTGCCTTTTTCTCAACGTGATCGTGGGGCTTGTCGGGGCCGTGCGCCATGGCGGACGGCACGGATGCGGCAACTTCTGTCCGCGCGGCGCTTTCTATTCGTTCCTGCCGGACACGGGGCGAAAGGTCCCCGCCGGGCTTCTGGCGCGCAAGACGTCCATCGCCGTCATGGCGGTCATGGTCCTGGCGCTGGCGCTCTGGCTTCGTCCTACCACGGTCCGCGGCTGGGGGATGCTGTTCTACATCATGATCGCCATCACGACGACGGCCGGCCTGATCGGGTGGCTCGTCTTCAACCGGTATTTCTGGTGTGCGATCTGCCCGATGGGCAAAATCTACAAGACGATCCGCCCGTGCAGGAGCGGCATCCGCGTCGCCGATACGTGCGTGAAGTGCGGACTCTGCGCGAAGGCGTGCCCGTTCGGATTCTTCCCGCCCGGCAGTGCCCGTGACGGCGTTTTCCGAGATCCCGACTGCATGCAATGCCGCCGCTGCATCGAACGCTGTCCCAAGCAGGCGCTTTCGCTGGAGTGTCAGGCGTGCGCGGAAAAGACGGCGGACGAGGCAAAAAAAGAGGAGAAGTCCTGAAGCCTTCTTTGCTTACAGCCCGGCATCGAGGATTGTTCGGAGAGAGACGGCGACGTTGTGAACGCGGAGCGCTTCGACTCCGGCGCGGCAGAGCTCGAGCTGGAGCTGCGCCGTGGCTTTGTCGCGGTCGGCGGGGCAGGGGATGCCGTACATGCGCCCGATGAAGCCCTTGCGTGAAATCCCGTAGAAGAGAGGGAACCCGAGCTTTTTGAACTCGGCGGCGCGACGGATGAGCGCCATGTTCTGTTCGTCGGTCTTCGAGAATCCGACGCCCGGATCGAGCAGGATGCGGGCGGGATCGACGCCCGCGCGGACGGCTTTTTTCACTGCGTTCAGCAGGAACGCCGAAATGTCGGCGACCAGATCGCCGTAAACGAGGTTTTCCGGGGCCTGCATGGTCTCCGGCGTACCGCGCATGTGCATGATGATGAGGGAGGCGTGATGCTTTCCAACAACGGCCGCCATGTCCGGATCGAACTGGAGCCCGCTCACGTCGTTGACGCAGTCGGCTCCGGCGGCAAGCGCGGCGTCGGCCACGTCAGCCTTGCGCGTGTCGACACTGAGGAAGTGATCGGGGAACTGCGCACGGATCAGCTTCAGGGCAGGGAGCAGACGGCGTATCTCCTCGTCCGCCGGGACCGCGCCCGAACCGGGCCGCGTGGACTCCGCGCCGAGGTCGAGCGCGTCCGTGCCGTCGGCGACCATTTTCGCCGCGAAATCCGCGGCGGCTTCCGGCGATGCCGTGTGCGCGCCGCCGTCGCTGAAGGAATCCGGCGTGAGGTTCAGGATGCCGAAAAGACGCGGCCGGGTTGATTCGCCCGGCCGCATCGGTTGTTTCAGTGTTTCGAAGAAACGGTCAGAACGGGACATTTCCGCCATCGTCGCCTCCGCCGAAGTCGGTGGGATCGACGTAGTCGTCTTCCTCTTCTTCGGACTGCTTCTTCGGCGCGTCGTCGTCGAAATCGTCGTCGCCGCCTGTTTCTTCCACGACTTCTTCCGCCTCGGCCTCCGCATCCTCGCGGACGGGGAGCGGTTCGCCTGCGGCCGCGAAGACGCCGGTGTTCTCGTCGGTTTCCTTCGGCTCCTCCTCTTCGACCTGCATCACGGTGGAGACGCCGATGATGCTGTCGTTCTTGCGGAGCGCGATGATGCGGACGCCCATGGAGTTGCGGCCGACGAGGCGGATCTCGTCGACGCGGGTGCGGACCACCTGGCCGCGCTGGGTCGTAAGGATGATGTCTTCGCCGGGGTGGACCTTGATCGCCGCCACGACGGTTTCGCCTTCGCCGAGCTTGATGTTGCGGACGCCCATCGCGCCGCGTCCGGTGAGGCGGTAGGTGTCGACGTAGCTGCGTTTGCCCATGCCGCGGCTGGTGACGACGAGGAGCTGCGGCTTGGAGGCGTCTTCGGGGATCGCCTCGTCCGCGCCTTCCGCGGATTCCTCGGCGGCTTCTTCCGCGGCGGCGGTTTCGGCTCCGTCGATCGCGGCGGCTTCTTCCGCGGCGTCGGCGTCGACGTCCGCGTCGCCGATCGGGGCGACGTTCTCTTCATTGTCGGCATCGACGTCCAGATTGGCGGCGGGCGCTTCGATGACGGGCGGCAGGCCGGTCGCGACGACTTCCATGCTGACCACGTAGTCGCCTTCGATCTTGAACTTGAGGCCATGGACGCCGCGTGCGGCGCGGCCCATGGGACGGACCCTGGATTCGCTGAAGCGGCACGCCATGCCCTTCGCGGTGGAGAGGATGATCTCGCTGGAGCCGTCGGCGAGGTCGGCGGCGATCAGATTGTCATTCTCCTCGATCACGAGGGCGCGGAGCGCGACCTTGCGGAGGTTCTTGAACGCGGAGAGCGGGGTCTTCTTGATGATGCCGTTTCGCGTGCACATCACGAGGGACATGCCGGGCTGCTCGAACATCGCGCGGTTGACGGTGACCATGGCGCTGATCTGCTCGTCCTTCTCGAACTTGATGAGGTTCACGATCGCCTTGCCGTTGCCGGTGCGCGCGCCTTCCGGGATGTCGTAGACGTTCAGCCAGTACATGAACCCGCGGTTGGTGATGAAGAAGATGATGTCGTGGCTGTCGGCGCTGAAGAGGCGCGCCACGTGGTCTTCCTCCTTGGTGCTCATGCCGATGACGCCGGAGCCGCCGCGGTGCTGCGTGCGGTAGGTGTCGGCGGGGACGCGCTTGATGTAGCCGGTGTCGGATACGGTGATGATGCAGGAGTGGCGCGGGATGAGGTCGGCGATGTCGATGTCGCCGTCGTCGTAGGTGATCTCGGTGCGTCTGGGGTCGGCGTACTTGTCGCGGATGGCGGCGAGCTCGGACTTGATGAGCTCGAGGCGTTTCTCGCGGCTGGCGAGGAGCTCTTCGAGCTCGGCGATGCGCGCCATCAGTTCGTTGTACTGGTTCTCGAGGTCGTCGACCGCGAGGTTGGTGAGCTGGTGGAGGCGCATGTTCAGGATGGCCGCCGCCTGGATCGCGTCGAGGTCGAAACGCGCCATGAGCGCCTTCCCGGCGGTTTCGCGGTCGCGGGACTCGCGGATGATCTTCACCACCTCGTCGATGTTGCGGACGGCGATGAGCAGTCCGGCGAGGATGTGGGCGCGTTCGCGCGCCTTGCGAAGCTCGAATTCGGCGCGGCGGGTCACGACCTCGAACCGGTGGTCGATGAACGCCTGGAGGATCTGGACGAGGTTCATCACGCGCGGACGGTTGTGGTCGACCACGAGCATGTTGCATCCGAACGCGGATTCGAGCTGGGTGGTGGCGAAGAGCTGGTTCAGGACCACGCTCGCCATCGCGCCGCGCTTGATGTCGATGACGATGCGGATGCCGATCTTCTTATTGGACTCGTCGCGGAGGCCGGAGATGCCGGTGATGCGCTTTTCCTTCACGACGTCGGCGATCTTCTTGACGAGGAGTTCCTTGTTCAACGCGTACGGGATCTCGGTCACGATGATCTGTTCGCGGTCGTTCTTCTCCACGATCTTCGTCTTTGCGCGGATCTTCAGCACGGCGTGGCCGGTCTCGTAGAGGGCGCGGACGGGGTTGATGCCGCAGATGATGCCGCCGGTGGGGAAGTCGGGGCCGGGGAGGTACTGCATGAGGTCGCGGACCGTGGCGGTCGGGTTCTCGAGCAGATGGATGGTGGCGTTCACGACTTCGCCGAGGTTGTGCGTCGGGATGCTGGTCGCCATGCCGACGCCGATGCCCACGCTGCCGTTCACCAGCACGTTCGGGAACTTCGCCGGGAGCACTTCGGGTTCCTTCGTCTCCTCGTCGAAGGTCGGGACCATGTTGACCGTTTCCTTCTCGATGTCGGCGAGCAGTTCCTCCGCGATGCGCTCCATGCGGCACTCGGTATAACGGTAGGCGGCCGGCGGGTCGCCGTCGATGCTGCCGAAGTTGCCCTGGCCTTCGATGAGCGGCGTGCGCATGGAGAAGTCCTGCGCCATGCGGACGAGCGTGTCGTAGACGGAGGCGTCGCCGTGGGGATGGTAGCTGCCGAGCACGTCGCCGACGACCTTGGCGCATTTGACGGTCTTGTGGGACTTGGTGAGTCCGCGCTGGCCCATGGCGTAGAGGATGCGGCGGTTGCAGGGTTTCATGCCGTCGCGGACGTCCGGGATGGCGCGGCCGACGTTCACGCTCAGCGAGTACTGCAGGTACGCGGTGTGCATGATGTCTTCGATGTTGATCGGGAACACATTGTGAGGAGTGTCGGACATGCTTTCTGCCTTTCGAGAAAGAAGGTGGGGTTAGTTGTTGATTTTTTATGTTATAATATATCACGGAAAGGCGCTGTTTTCAAGCGCGCGTGTGCGCGTGTGCGAAGAAAAATCCGAAAAAAACGCGAAAATCGCCGGAAACGGCCTTTGCAGGCGATTTGACGCTATGTTTGAATATGGAAATTTTGCAAAAAGAGAGGGCGGGTGAGGATATGGGTTCGACAACTTTTTTTGGGAAAATGCCCTGTTCCGTGCTTGATTTTTCGGCTTTCGGCTGTATCTTATAACAGCACTTTGTTTGCGGGCGTAGCAAAATGGTTATGCTCCAGCTTCCCAAGCTGGCTACGCCGGTTCGATTCCGGTCGCCCGCTCCATTTTTTAGCCTTTTTTCGGGGAGGGGAAAGGGCTTATTCCTTGTCGAAATCGCTTTCCCAGTCCGTGCCGCGTTTTCCCAGAAAGAATGCCGTGCCGAGCGGGCATGTAAGGCGTTTCTGGCGCTGGTCTTCGCCGTCGATGTAGGTGCATGCCGGGTATTCGATCCCGTCCCATTGTTCCTTGCGTGCAAGCGCCAGGCCGCCGAGCTGGAAGACGCCTTCCGCGTAGCCTTCCTTATGGTAGACGCGATACTCCATTTCCTCCGGCGAACGGAAATACAGGAAGATGTCGTCCTCTGCCTCGAATACATATTCGCCCGCCGGGATGTTGACCGTCTTCTTTTCCAGCGGGTTTTCCCCGAATTCGAAGAGCATGGCATGGAAGACGGTGAGAGTATGCGGCATGCGCGGCGCGCGCACGTCGGAACGCGGGATCGTGCCCGCGGAATCGACAGGGGAACATGCCGCGGGAAGCGCGCATGCGGCGAGGAGGAAGAAGGCGAACGCGAACCGCCGGACGCCGGCGAAACGGCGTTTTCCGTGCGTTTCCGGGAATGTGCCGGAGTGCGTGATCTGTACGGGCTGTTTCATGGCTGTGCCGGGGTTCGCGTGGTATTTTGTTCGTTATTTCCTGGAGGCCTTCTTCGGGGCCTTCTTCGCGGGAGCCTTCTTCGCCGGAGCTTTCTTCGCGGCGGCGGGCTTGAGCGTGATGGTCGCGACGGAGCAGGGCGGGAGTTCGAAGAAGACCTTGCCGTTTTTGACAGAGAGGTCGAGCTTGCGAATATGGACCGCGTTCGGCTTCTTGAACGTGTTGAGCGCGTGGACGTCGCCGTCGCCGAGGATTTCGCCGGAGACGGACGCGGCGTCGAAGCCCCACGCTTCCATTTCGACCGGGAGTGCCTTGTCCGCGCTGATGTTGGCGGCGCTGACGTGCAGGACGCCGTCCTTGACGGACGCGGTGTGAGTGACCGCCGGGAGCTTGCAGCCATCGACCGGGGCGGCCTGCGCGAAGGACTCGACGCGGTCGGCGTCCTGGTGGACCTTGTAGAGGTCGAAGACGTGGCAGGTCGGCGTGACGAGCATCTTTTCGCCCTCGGTCAGGATCATGGCCTGGAGCACGTTCACGAGCTGGGCGATGTTCGCCATGCGGACGCGGCGGTTGTGGCGGTGGAAGATGTTCAGGGAGATCGCGGCGACCATGGCGTCGCGCATGGTGTTCTGCTGGTGGAGGAATCCGGGGTTGGTGCCCTCCTCGACGTCGAACCAGGTGCCCCATTCGTCGACGAACAGTCCGACGCGGGCGTCCGGGTCGTACTTGTCCATGACGACGGACTGCGCGGCGATGATGTTTTCGATGTGGGCGGCCTTTTCGAGCGTGGTGTAGTATTCCGGCACGTCGAACTTCGTGGCGGAGCCCTTGTGCTCCCACACGCCGGGCACGGTGTAGTAGTGGAGCGTGACGGCGTCGAGCCACTGTCCGGCACTCTGCATCAGGACCTCGGTCCAGTTCAGGTCGCCGCCGTTGGCGCCCGCCGCGATGCGGACGAGCTTGGTGTCGCCGTAGTCGCGTGCGTAGGTGGTGTAACGGCGGAATTGGTCGGCGTAGTATTCGGGGCGCATGTGGCCGTCGCCCCAGGGTTCGTTGCCGAAGCCCCAGAACTTGACGCCCCACGGCTCCTTGCGGCCGTTCTTGCGGCGGAGTTCGGTCATCGGGCCCTGCACCTTGGCGTTCAGGTATTCGATCCACTGGGACATCTCCTGCACGGTGCCGCTGCTGACGTTGCCGTTGATGTACGGTTCCGCGCCGATGAGTTCGCAGAACCGGAGGAATTCATGCGTGCCGAAGGAGTTGTCCTCCGCGACGCCGCCCCAGGTGTCGTTCACGATGTACGGGCGCTTGGAGCGCGGGCCGATGCCGTCGCGCCAGTGGTAGCAGTCGGCGAAGCAGCCGCCGGGCCAGCGGAGGTTCGGGATCCGGATCCGGCGGAGGACGTCGATCACGTCCTTGCGCATGCCGTCGATGTTCGGGATCTTGGACTTTTCCCCGACGAACAGGCCGTCGTAGATGCAGTGCCCGAGATGTTCGGAGAACTGGCCGTAGACATGGCGGCTGATCCGCCCCCGGAGATTGTTCGCGTCGACAATGAGTTTCACGTTACATTCCTTTCGGTTCGTGTGTGTTGAATGAGCTGTTGTTTGGTCAAACATGATAAGATACATCCATCCGCGGAAAAATCAACCGGAAATCAGGCGAAAATGCCGGAACGCCATAAAAAAACTGCCCGGTTTTCCTGCACCCGGCGAATGATGCGCCGCGGCGGGCCCGGACAGTTTTTCCTGAATGGATGATGGAAGAGCTTCGGTCTTCGTCGAAGGCACCGCCTCAAATGTCGGCGGAGGCGTCGAACTCGACCGTTTCGTCTTCGTCGAGGTCTTCCTGTTCCGATGCCGCCGATGCTGCCGCGGCGGCTTCCGCCTCTTCCTGTGCGGCTTCCTCTGCCGCGGCCTGGGCGGCTGCCGCTTCCTCTTCGATGATGGAGCTCTTCAGGATGACCTTGGCGTCCCTGCGGAAGTAGACGGCGTTGTCGCTGAGGCGGCGGATCACGCGCGGGAGCACGATGCCGTCCTGTTCGCGCCAGTCGAAGAAGTAGGACTCCTTGGTATCGTCGTCGAAAATGACGTCCGCGCGGGAGATCGTCTTTTCCTCATTGCTGACATAAAGCGCGAGGGCGGTCGCGGGGGCGCAGATGCTTTTCAGCTTCACGTCGTAGCATTTGCACCAGCGGTTGTCGATGCGGTATTCGATCGGCTCGGTGGTGACTTTCGGCTTGATCTCGACGAAGTTCTTGTCTTTCTTTCTGCCTTTTTCGTCGATGTTCGCTTCGTTCTCCTGCTTGGCGATCGCCGGGTTTTCGCCTTTTTCCAGTTTCTCGAAGCTGCGGACCGAGACCGTTTCCGCGATGCGGCCGAAGTTGATGACGAAAGCGTACAGGATATGCGCGTCGTACGGGATCGCGGGCGGGACGCCGTCCGTGAAGGGGGCGAATGTGTATTCCTCGGTCTTGTCGCCGACCGTGCGCGTGAACATGCGGGATTCGCGGTCGAACAGGACGTTGATGTTCTCATCCTTCGGTCCGGCAAAATCGACGGAAAGCAGGCTGAGCTGTTCCGAGGTCTTGATGAAGGAGAGGTCCATGAACTCGTCCTTAACCTCTTTCGAGGAGAAGACCGGGAGCTTCGCCTCTTCCTTCTCGTTGAACTCGTTCATCCTGCGGTCGATGTGGGCGCTGACCTGGCTGTAGAAGTCGGCTTTGTTTTTTGCCGCGGCTTCGTCCTCGGCCGTGACCTTTTTGACTTTGGGGTAGGTCGTGCCGTAAAAGGCTTCGGCTTCATCCGAGGTCGACTTGCAGGAGACTGTCATGAGACCGGCGGCGAATCCGGTCAGGAGGAGGATGGACTGAAGTTTCATAAGAAATATCCTGTTGTTAAAGCTGAAAAGCGTTGATTATCCGTTGGGTTCGGAGAGCCGGAAAAGCTCGTCCGGGAGTTCGGGGTTGATCTTGACGTCGCGGATGACGCAGGTGACGGGCGCGCCGCCCTCGGTCGAGGAGACGATGCGGGACGGGTAGGTCACGCCGGATTCGGTTGTGTATTCCATGAAATATGAGGAAAAAAACGTGTCGGGATCCTCTGTCATGCGGACATGGAGAACGAGCCAGCGATCTGTTTCCGTGTCGATTGCCACGATATATTCTCCCGACGGCATCGGCGGCAACAGCGGCGTCGACTTGGCGCCGGGAACATCCGCAAGCTCCAGAGTCCAGAAACAGACGGGACGGGATGTTTTTGTATCTTCTCCGCGTGCGATGTCGAACGCGGAGCAGATGACCGAGGCGGGATTCAGAATAAGCCGGGAGTACAGTTTCGCCATTGCTTTGTCGGTATCCTTTGCCGGGACAGATTTTCCGTCCTCCGACTTGATCGCTTCCGTGCCGTTGATGACGACGGAGGCTTTCTTTTCCGCGCCTTTTTCGTCCTTCCAGACGTAATCGCGGCGGATGCGTCCGTCCGTGCCGAGCTTGACTTCGCAGATGAAGGGCAGGGAGCCGTCCTGCGTGTATTCTGCCGTGTAGGAAACCGTGTTCAGAGGTTCGGGAGAGATGACAAGCGGGATCCGGCGGGCAAATTCTTCCCCCGGGATCGGGGTGTGGCACGCGGGCAGGACCATGCAGAGGGCGGCGAAGCCCGCGAGCAGGATTTGTTTCGTGCCGTTCATGGTCCTGTTGTCTCCCGTTGTGTGATCCGAGGCGTTTTATGTTCAGCCGAGAACTTTCTCGTCGAGGTAGGCGCGCAGGCCTTCGATCGGAATGCGTTCCTGCGCCATAGAGTCGCGTTCGCGCACGGTCACGGCGTTGTCTTCGAGCGAATCGAAGTCGAACGTGACGCAGTACGGCGTGCCGATCTCGTCCTGGCGGCGGTAGCGCTTGCCGATGTTCCCGGTCACGTCCAGCTCGGTACGGTAGCGGCCGAGGAACTTCTCCTGCAGGTCCTGCGCGTTCTGATTGAGCTTCTTGGAGAGCGGGAGGAACGCGACCTGGACAGGCGCGACCGTGGCGGGGAAGTGGAGCACCACGCGGACGTCGTCCTCCATGCCTTCCTTTTGGGTCGGGGCGCGGTCTTCGTCGTAGGCGTTGCAGAGCACGGCGAGGACCATGCGGTCGAGGCCGACGGACGTTTCCACGACGGTCGGCAGATAGCGCGTATTGTTGGACTGGTCGAGGTACTGGAGGTCCTGCTCGGAGAACTGCTGGTGCTGGGACATATCCCATGTGCCGCGGTGGTGGATGCCTTCGAGTTCGCCCCAGCCGAACGGGAATTCGTATTCGATGTCGACCGCCGCCTTGGCGTAATGGGCGAGCTTGTCGTGCGGATGCAGGTGGAGCTTTTCGACCGGGAACTTCAGCACGTTCAGGTAGAAGTTCCAGCGTTCCTTGCGCCAGTACTCGAACCATTCCATCGAGCCTTCGTCCGCGCAGAAGAATTCCATTTCCATCTGCGAGAACTCGCGGGAACGGAACGTGAACATGCGGGGCGTGATCTCGTTGCGGAACGCCTTGCCGACCTGGGCGATGCCGAAGGGCAGCTGCATGCGCGTGGCGATGCGGATGGAGTGGAAGTCGAGGAAGATCGGCTGGCAGGTCTCGGCGCGGAGATACGCGATGTGGTCTTCGTCGAACACGGGGCCGACGTAGGTCTTCATCATCAGGTTGAACTCGCGCGGCGGGGTGAGGTCCTTGGAGCCGCAGTTCGTGCAGGTGGTCGGGTCGGGCATCTGGTCCACGCGGAAGCGCGTCTTGCACTTCTTGCAGTCGCACATGATGTCGCCGAAACGGTCCACGTGCCCGGAGGCTTTCCAGACTTTCGGATGGCAGATGATGGAGGAGTCCAGGCCGACCACGTTGTTGCGTTTTTCGACCATGTAGAGCCACCACTGGCGTTCGACCGCGCGCTTCAGCGCGATGCCATAGGGGCCGTAGTCCCAGAAGCCGTTGAAGCCGCCGTAGATTTCGGAGCTCTGAAATACGAAGCCGCGCCGTTTGCACAGGCTGACGATCTTTTCCATACAGGTATCAATCGGTTGTTCCGACATGATTGTGAGTACACTTTCACTTTTTTGAGGGTTGAAAAATAAAAATGCTTCTCACAATATAACCCGCCTTGCTGAAAAAGCAAAATGATTTTTTCGCTTTTTAATAAAAAAGACGCGAAAAAAGGCTATTTTTTCCGCGCGACCGTGAATTCCACGGCGTCCGCGGCGGAATCCGAGGCGCGGACCGCCTCCACGCGGTGCGTCCCCGGAGCGAACAGGCGGGACTCCGGGTTTTCGCCGAGATACATGCCGTCGGCGAACCAGTTTGCGTCTTCCGTCGACGCAAGATCGAGCAGGATGCCGTCTTCCTTTTCCGCGACGTACACGGTCGGCATCGGGGAGAGGATGCGGAACGCGTTTTCGGCGGATGCCGCGTCGCCGCAGGATTTGCAGACCGCCAGCGGGATCCCGGCGGGCTTTACGGCGGATTCGGTGTCCTTGCAGTCCGGCGAGGCGGAAAGCCCGGTCTTCGCGCAGACCGTGACTGTTTCCAGTTTGTCTTCCCGTGGCCAGGCGCTGCGGAACGGCGTCAGACCGTATTTCGAGGCGGCGAGCGAAAGGATCTCCCCCGCCGCGGGCGCCGCCGCCGTGCCGCCGACCAGCGTTTCTGACGCGGCCCCGTCCTTGTTGCCGAACCATACGCCGACCGTGAGCGTTTCCGTGCAGGCGAAACACCACGCGTCGCGCAGATTGTTGCTCGTGCCGGTCTTCCATGCCGCCGTCCCCTCGAACCCCGCGAGCGGGAGCGAGGTCAGCATCCGCATGACCGTCTGCGCGGTCCCGGCGGAGAAAACGCGTTCACCGGGGGGCAGGGCGCGTCCGGGATCATGCCGGAAATAAACAGGACGGAGCTTGCCGTCCGTCGCCAGTGCGCGGTAGGCGTTCGTGAGGGAAAGGAGCGTGTGTCCGGCGCTGCCGAGCGCCATGGAGAGCCCGAATCCGCTTCGCGGACGGTCGGACGCGAGGATGTGCAGTTTGTCCGCGAGCTCGATCATGCGGGATTCGCCGAGCGTGGCGGCGAGCCGGATCGCCGGGGTGTTCAGAGAATTGGAAAGGGCGTAGGACGCCTTCACCGTCCCGCGGTAGGTTCCGTCGAAGTTGCCGGGCGCGTAGCCGCCGTAGCGGACGGGTGCGTCGAGCACGCGCGTGTCCGCCGTGATGAGGCCGCCTTCGACCGCCTCGGCGTAGAGGAACGGCTTGAGCGTGGACCCGGCGGACCGGACCGCGTTCGCGGCGTTGTACTGTCCGTCATCCGGCTCGCTGAAATCGAGCGTGCCGAGGAAGACCAGCGCTTCGCCGGAGGCGTTGTCGATCACGACCGCGGCGGCGTCGCCCACGCCGGGCAGGGCGTCGCGGCGGCGTTTTAAAATGGCCTGGATGTCCCGCTGGAAATCGGCGTCGATGGAGCAGACGACAGGTTCGCCCTGCGCGGGCGACCAGCCTTCGGTGGTTTTTTCGGCTCGAGCGCGCCTGACGGCGTGGATCGTTTCGTCCGGCACGGCTTTGAATTCGAAATCGGCGGGCTGCGTGAAATCGCGGTAGCGGAGCGGTTCGGATTCGTAGATCGTGCGTGCTTCGTTCGCCGTTATAAGTTCATGGTGTGCGAGCAGGTCCAGCACGATCTTCTGGCGTTTTTTCGCCGCCTCGGGATGCGCGTTCGGCTTGTACCGGTTCGGCATCTGCGGGATGCCGCAGAGGAGCGCGGCCTCGGCGCGGTTGAGCTGGGACGCATGAAGCCCGAAATAAAACCGCGCCGCCGCCTCGATCCCGTAGACCTTGCCGCCGCACGGGATGCGGTTCAGGTATTCGGTCAGGATCTCGTCCTTCGTGTAGAGCTGTTCCAGGCGGCGCGCCATCGCGGCCTGCTTGAACTTGCGGACGAGGCTCGGGGTATGGTCGACCAGGGCGAACCCGGCGAGCTGCATGGTGATCGTGGATGCGCCGGAGATGATCTTCGCATTTTTGACGTCCTGCCACAGCGCGCGCAGGATCGCCGGATAGTCAACGCCGCCGTGTTCGTAGAACGCATAGTCCTCCGCTGAGAGCATGATCGACACGGCCTCGGGGGCGATATCCTTGAGCTCGATGGGGAAACGCCATTCGTAGTCGTACGTCGTTTCGTAGAACACCGGGACGCCGTTGCGGTCGAGGTAGGTGTGCGTCGGCGTGATCTGGCGCAGACGGACCATCGGGTCTGTCACGCAGTACGGCGCTGCAATCCAGACCGCGAGGGCGAGGAGCACGAAAAGGAGGAAAGCCGCCGCTGCGAGGCGAACGGCTTTCCGTTTGACGAGACTGTGGAAACGGAGGCTCATTTCACCTCGAAGACGTCCTCGCCGTCAGCCGGGACGAACGTGCCGTTCATGTCGGGATCGTACATGGCCTCGGCGTAGAGCGCCGGGATGCTGAACTTGCCGGGCGTGACGGCGCGCACGGTGTAGATGGCGTAGGCGGAGCCGTAGAGATTGCCGAACACGAGGAAGCGGTCGTCGCGTTTTTCGGTGCGGCTGAACTCCTGACGGCCGTTCATGAGGATGTTTTTCGGGATGCGGACGGAGGCGTTCATGCGGGTCGCGAGCGCCTCGTCCTCAATCTCAAGCCCGGCGGGGAGGATGTCGGAGATCACGATGTTCTCGACCACGTCGGGGGAATCCGCCGTGATGCGGACGAACGCGAGTTCGCCGTGCTTGAGCGAGGAGACGGGGTTGCCCTTCTCGTCGAAGAATTCGCGTTTGAGGCGGATCGGGCCGCCGGATGCCTTCGCCTGTTTCGGTACGCCGGAGACGACGGTGCGGACGTACAGGTCGGACTTGCCCGTGTTCGAAAGGGTATTCGCGCCCGCGGCTGCAAGTTCGAATACATTCAGCGCTTTCCCGGCGAGCTCGTACCTCGTCCGGTCGGCCGCGGTCATGACGCCGGAGGGATCGGCGGGCGGGTTGTATTCCGCGAACGCCGCCAGCCCCATGGAAGCCCAGGCGTTTGCCTGCGTGGTGCCCCAGCATTCGCCGTCCTTGCGGATGCGTCCGGCGAGGAAGGATGCGAGTTCGGCGGCGGCCTTTTCGCTGCCCTTCGGATCGCACTTCATGAGGATGCTCAGCACCATGCCTGCACGGGAAGTCGTGTCGGTGATCCCGACGAGGTCTGAAGTCTTGTAGAGCCAGTCGGGATCGGCGAGCGCCGCGCGGAGAGATTCCGCGCCCTCTCCGGCATGGCCGCCGCGGATGAGGGCGGCGGAGGCGAGGAACTGCGCGAAACCGGGCTTGCTTCCGGCGAGGATGTTGCGCGCCGGGATCACGAAATCCTTATTGCCCGCCGATGCGAGCACGTAGGCCGCGTAGGCGCGGAGCTCGGGTTTGTAGCTGCCTGCGCTGTTCGCGAGGCGCAGGAGATAGGCGATGATGCTCTTCTCCACGGCGGCGTCAATCGCGACGCGTTTCGCCGCCTTCGCCTCGAAGATGAAGTGCGCAGCGTAGACCGTGCCTTCAGGCCATTCCTTGCGGACGTCGGGCCACATGGAGAACGCGCCGTCGCCCGCCATCATGTTCAGGATGCGTGCGTACGCGGCGGCCACTTTCGGCTCCATGGTCTTCGCGACCTCGGCGTCGAGCAGGCCGGCCTTCACCAGCGCGGCGGAGGAGAGGAACGGGAACGCCCCGGAAACGGTCTGCTCCAGGCAGCCGTAGGGGTATTCGTTGAGCCAGTCGAGCGCGCCGGTCACGCCGACCGCGGGCGAGGCGGAGACAGTGAGCTTCGCGCCGTCCACGGAGATAAACCCGGCGGCGGGATCGACCGTGAGTGTCTGGTCCGGCTTCACGACTGCGATCGTGGAGACGGTCTGCGGGGGAGTCGCGGGGCGGACCGAGATGAAGGTCTTTTCCGTGCGGGATTCCGCGCCGACGGACAGCGTTGCGGCGAGCGTGCCTTCGCCGGTCTTGTCGAGCGCCTTCACGCGGAACGAAACGTCTTTGGTCTCGCCCGCCTTCAGCACATCAATGCGCGGCTGGTCGCCCATGACCTGGAGCGTGTCGGGCAGGGCGAGCTTGAAGCCGACCGCGCCGTCCTTCGCGTCGTGGTTGAACGCGCGGACGGAGATGACCGCCTCGTCGCCGGGGACGAGCACGCGCGGCGCGGAGACCGTGAGGCTGACCGGGGTGCGCACGATGATCTCGCGTTCGCCGGAGCCGACGGCGTCGGGCGAGCTGGCGACCGCCATGAACCTGAGCGAACCGGAATGATCGGGAATAGTCACCTTGGCCTTGCCCGTTCCGTTCGAGACTGCGACCGCGGGCACGACGAGGCGGACGGAGTCCTTCATCTTCACGAGGGATGCCGCCAGCGCGGACTTGGCGGCTTCAGGGGCGTCGCCGCCGCCGATGGTGCCGTCCGGGCGGATCTTGAGTTTCGGGAAGAGCCTGCTGTAGGTCTCGCTCATGCTGATGAACGAATCGTCAGACTGGAGGAAGAACTTGTAGATGTCAGGCGTCTTGAACCCGGTGAGCGCGAGGACGCCCTCGTCGACCGCGAAGAGGCAGACCTGGCCGTCGGCGGGCTTGCCGTCGATGGTGGCGAGGGAGACGGTCACTTCCGCCTCGGTTTCGGGGCGGACGATGCCGGGGAGCTCGATCCCGACATTGAGCTTGTGCGCGGCGGAGTGGTCGAGCTTGAGGGTGGCGTCGCCGGAGGCGCGCATGTATTCGCCGTTCCGCATGCCGACCGCGAACACGCCGACGTGGAATATCCCGTTCAGGCAGTCAGCCGGTATCTTCGCCTCGACGGTGTTTTCCCCCGCCTTGACCTGGAACGTGCTTGCGGAATCCAACTTGACGCCGCCCATCGCCACGAACGCCTCGCCGTCGAACGGGCTGGTGAACGTGAGCCTGGCGGTCTGGCCGGGCGTGTATGTCTTCGCGTCGGTCTTGAACACGAGGCCGGAGGGGTCGCCGGTGCGTCTGCCGGATTCGCCCGCGGAATGCCACACGTTGATCTTCGTGCGGATGTCGCTGCCGTACTCCGCCACGATGTCGTAGCAGCCGGACGGCAGGTCGAACGAGACCTGCGAAGTGAACGAGGCGAGGTTGGCACCCTGCGGGACCGTGAACGTCTTCGACGCGCCTTCCACCACGGAAACGGTTTCCTTCCAGCGTCTGCGGTAGCCGTCGCCTTCCTGCACCAGCACGTAGTCCCAGGAGCGCTTCCAGACCGTGAACTTGATGTCGCGCCCGGCGTCGAGCAAGGCGGCCTTGCCCTGTTCGGTCGCGAGCAGCGCCAGATCAAGCACGCATTCCCTGTCCGTGCCTTCCTTTTCCTTCAGTCCGATGAACCAGTCCGTCGGGTAGAGCGTGAAGTTCTCGGATCCGGTCACGGCGCGGCCGCCCGGCTCCTGCACGGACGTCTGGAGTACGACGCGAACGGGGTCGAACGACATGCCGCGCGAGCCGAACGAGGGCAGGGAGAGGTTCGTTTTGCCGTTTTCGACCGCGATAGCCGTATTGTATTCGTCGAAATTGAAGCGCGACGAATCGCCGACGGTCCAGTCCTTCCAGTGGTCGGGACGTTTCCCGGACGGGAAGCAGTCGAAGTAGACTTTGCCGGACGCGGACGGCACGGGCGTGCCGAAATAATAGTCCGCGGAGAGGACTGCCTGCAGCGGCTCCTTCACGGCCGCGGGCCCGGCGGGCAGGGGGGCGTGCTCGAGCTTCGTCCTGATGCGGTCCGGCACATAAGCGCCGACCTGGATGTGCGATTCGCCCCAGGTCCGCTTGGGAGTGCCGAACCGGAACGTGTAGTAGCCGGACGCGGCGTTGTCCGGGATCCTGACCTCGGACGAGACGAATCCGTTCTTGTCGGGCGTGAGCTGTTTCGAGAAGATCTCCTTGCCGTTCGGATTGCGGACCGTGAGCGTGACGGGGATCGTTTCCGCAAACACCGAGCCCATTTTGTCTTTCCCTTCCTTGCTGGAGCCATCCGGCGTTTCGTGCCCGATTTTCAGCTCGGCATCCGTCGGGTCGCGGATGAACGCCGCGGCGAAGAAGGATTCGCCGGGGCGCACGATGCCGCGTTCGGAAAACGCGAATGCGCGCGGCACCAGATCGTTCTTGCCCGTGTAGAGGTCGAGCGGGAACCAGGCGAATTCCTTTCCTTTGCGGATGGTCGCGGAGTAGAGGCTGCCGAATTGGCCCGTCCTGTTCAGGAAATTGCTGTCGTTTTCCCCTTCATGCAGTTTGTTGATGGCGTTTTGCGACACATGGAAAACGACCTTGCCGGACGCGTCCGTTTTGCCTTTCGCGAGGAGCTGGTTCTTGTCCGAGGAGAGCTCGATCTCGGCGTCGGAGACGGGGTTGCCGTCGGAGATGCGGCGCGCGAAGAGGACGATGCCGCCCGCGGGGTCGGACACCGTGGCCGCGACCAGCGCGAAATCGGTGAGCATGAAGCTGCGGTATTTGGTCTCCCGGTATGAGTAGTCGCCCCAGTCGGACTGCCTGTCGTACGCGACCTCGAGCACATAGTAGCCGGGCGTGGCGGAAAAGTGGCGCGTCGTATTGGGATTGGAATCGTTGACCACGAGGATGTCGTTGATGTCGAGCAGATGGTTGACCGTTTCGTTCCGGGGATCGGAGAGCGTGACGGTCTTCTCGCCGACCAGAAGCATGTTGGACGTGTCGGCGCGGTCGTCCCAGTCGTAGTTGTTCGACATGTTGTTGAGGTTGTTGTCGAACGCGCGGTAGAGCTTGACGTCGAGCTTGCGGATGTTCCTGGCGGAATAGGGGAACTCGACCGTCTTCTCCGTGATGGGGAACACGCTGCCGTCGGTGAGGAAGGATACCTTCTCCGTGAGCTCGGGGACCGTGACGTCGAACACGGCGTCGTTTTCGAGCGCGGCCTTGCCGGAACGGTCCATGAGGCCTTTTTTCACGCGGACGCGGTAGGCGACGCCGGGCTTGAACTTGCCGCTCACGGAAATCGTGGAACCATGCGCGTAAAACGAGAGGTTGTCGACCGCGGGCGTGAACTCGATCATGTTCTTCGGCAGATTGTACTGAAGCGAGGAGGGCGTCGTGAAGGAGATGTCGAGCTCGTCGTCGTACTTGTCGTACCTGGCGGAACGGAACGTGACGGCGGTGATCTGCTGTGCGGCGGACGCGGGCTTTGTTGCGGAAACGGGATTCTGTACGGAGGCGGTCGCGGCGGATACGGCTGTGGCTTCATCTTTGTTCGCGACGGACTGGGCTGCATTGTCTTCCTGATTCTGCTTTTCGGGGCGGATGCCCTTCGCGCGCTGGTACTGGACGATGTTGTACGTGACGGATGCTGCGAGCGCGAGGGCGACGAACGTGGTGGCATTGACTGCTTTTTTCATGCTTTTTCTGCTTTCCGGAAAAATATAAAATTGGCTTTTGAGGGGGGGTGGGAAAAGGACGCTAAAAAGATACACGGAAGCGTTAAAAAATCAAGCGTAAAAATCCGAAAAATTCAAAAAATAAATCAAATTCTTTGGGGAAGATGCAAATGTAAATTGTTTTATATTGCAACTATACGACATGGAATGCAGATAGGGTCCATTATATAGAAAAATTGTCCCGGAGCCGGGAAAAAGACGGGATCAGTCCGTGATGTCGGCGTAGGTGAAACGCAGGACTTTTGCGAGGTCGGCGGGCGCGATCTCGATCTGGTAGCCGATCTTGCCCGCGCTGAAGAAGATCGCGTCGAGCCCAGCGGCGGATTCGTGGATCACCGTTTTGAACTGCTTTTTCATGCCGATGGGCGAGCAGCCGCCGTGGATGTACCCGGTGAGCGGAAAAAGCTCCTTCGACTTGATCATTTCGATGGATTTCCCGTTCACGGCCTTCGCCGCTTTCTTGAGATTGAGCTCGGAATCGACCGGCACGACGAAGACGAAGTGTTCGCCGGATTTCTCGACCGTGACGAGCGTCTTGAACACATGCTTCGGGTCCTGGTTGAGCGCGGCGGCGACCTCAAGCCCGGAGACCGCGCCGGAGTCCACGTAGCAGTGATGCCGGAACGGGACTTTTGCCTGTTCCAGGATGCGCATGACGTTGGTCTTGAACTCGGCGGCTTTGCTCATGGTCGAATCTGCGTTTGAGGTGGACGTGAGGAGGAATTAATCCTGAATGTCCCCGTCCGTATCCGTTTCCTCGTTTTGAGGCGTTTCCGGCGGAGTCTGAGCGTGCGCGGCGATATATTCCGCCATTCGGATGAACTGGTCGACCGTGACGCGTTCCGCCCGGATGTCGGGGTCGACCGAGGCGTCGGCCATGGCGGCGGCGATCACGTCAGCGCCGAAGACCGCAGCGGCCTGCTTGAACATCTTCTTGCGCCGGTGCGCGAACGAGGTGCGGGCGAGGCGGGAGAGGATGATGCGGATGTTCTGAGGCGGGATATCCGGCTTGCGGACGAGCGCGAAAAGGGCGGATTCGACCATGGGCTCCGGGTAGAAGACCTCGGGCGGGACCATGCGGACGATGCGGCCCGTGTAGACGGCGGAAATGCGCACGGTGAGCGCGGAGTAGTCGGCGGTGCCCGGTCCCGCGAGGAAACGCTCTGCGACTTCCTTCTGAAGCATGAGGAGCATGTCGGCGGGGGGCGTTTCGAGGTCGAGGAGTTTCGCGATGACGATAGTGCCGGCGCTGTAGGGCAGGTTCGAGACCACGCGGAAGTCGCCGGGGAAGAGCTCGGCGTATTTGACGCGGCAGGCGTCGGCTTCGATGAGGTGAAGCCCGAGCGGGACGACGGCGGTGCGGAGGTATTCGGCGATCTTGCGGTCGAACTCGATCGCGGTCACGTTCGCGCCGGAGGCGACGAGGCCGCGCGTGATGGCGCCGAGTCCGGGGCCGATCTCAAGGATGGTCTCGCCGGGCTTCGGGTCGGCCTCGTGCAGGATCTTCGCACGGAACTGGTCGTCCACGAGGAAATTCTGGCCGAGGCGCTTGCTCGGCGCGATGCCGAGTTTTTCGAGCAGAGGTTTGAGTTCGGCTTTGACCATGGCTCAATGATGGTGATGGCCGCAGCCGCAACCGCAACCGCAGCCGCCCTGCGCGGCCGCCATGCAGTCTTTCGACATCTTGCAGGAACCGAACTCCGTCTTGGAGGCGGCGGCGAACCGGGAGAGCAGGCGTTTGGCGTTCGAAGCGCCGCATTCGGGGCATTCGGGCGCGGGAGACGAGGCGGATTTGAGCAGCGCCTCGAACTGATGGCCGCACTTTTTGCATTCGTATTCGAAAATAGGCATAAGTCAGCTCAATGTTTCTCGAATTTCTTGATCAGCCAGAACACGAAGAGCGCCAGGCCGGTCATGAGTATGAAGAAGGCGGGGAACGAGACGTACCAGTATCTGTGGTTCGGCCCGCTCAGAAACTCCGTGAATTCGCTCATGCCGAAGACGCCCGTGAAGAAGGTCGGGATGGCGACTGCGATCACGATGGCGTTCATGTTCTTCATCAGCACGTTCAGGTTGTTGTTGATGATGTTGGAACGCGCGTCGACGAGGCCGGAGAGAATCTGGGAGTAGACCTGCGCCTGGTCGAGGAACTGCCGGTTTTCGATCTGGAGGTCGTCGAGCAGTTCGATGTTCTCCTCGGTGAACTGGAACTTGTACGCGCCGACCCGGATGCGCTCGAAGGCGCGCCGGTTGCCGCTGAGGGCGTTCACGTAGTAGACCAGGCTCTTCTCCAGCGTGAACATGTCGAGCAGGTTGCTGCTGTTGTACGATTCGTTCAGCTGGGTTTCGATCTCGTCGCTGCACATGTTGATCACGCGCAGGTGGCTCTCGAAATGGCGGATGGTCTGGGTGAGGACGCGGAGAAGGACGTCCTGCTTGGTGTAGACTTTCGTTGCGAATTTTCCGGTGAAAAGCTGGGGAAACTCCTCGTCGATGACCAGCACGACGCGGTCGGCGAAGAGGAAGATCCCCATGGATTTCACGCGGAAGAGGAAGTTGTCGTCAGCCGAATAGTTCTTCGGGTACTTGAGGATGATGGCGGTGTAGTCGTCCTCGAACTCGATACGCGGCGTCTCGTCCGGGTCGATGGACGACGCCAGCGTGTGGGGGTCGATGCCCAGTTCGTCGGTCAGGTAGGCGCGTTCCTCCCCGTCGGGCATGACGTACACGTCGACGGGGATCGTGCCTGCGTCGGAATGGGCGATGCGGCCGTCCAAAACGGAATAGCGTTCGAGCATGACGACGCCCTCCGGTCAGATCAGTTGTTCTTCTTGAAATCCTGCATGAAGGACACAAGTTTCTCGACACCCTCGAGCGGCATGGCGTTGTAGATGCTGGCGCGGATGCCGCCGACGGAACGATGGCCCTTCAGGCCGATCATGCCGGCCGCCTTCGCCTCGTCGAGGAACTTCGCTTCGAGTTCTTCGGAGGGGAGACGGAAGACGACGTTCATCTTGGAACGGCTGCACGGGCAGACCGGGTTGCGGAAATATCCGTCGGAGCCGTCAATCGCGGCGTAGAGGGTCTCGGCCTTCTTGTTGTTGATCCCTTCGAGGACTTCGAGGCCGCCCATTTCCTTCACCCAGTCGGTGATGAGGCCGAAGATGTAGATGCCGAACGTCGGCGGGGTGTTGAACAGGGAGTTGTGCTCGATGTAGGTCGCGTAGCGGAGCATGGTCGGCACGTTCGCCGGGGTGCGTTCCGCGAGGTCCTTGCGGATGATCACGACGGCCATGCCGCTGGGGCCGAGGTTCTTCTGCGCGCCGCCGTAGATCATGGCGAACTTGGAGACGTCGAGCTTGCGGGACATGATGTCGCTGGACATGTCGGCGAGCATCGGGACGCCGGCCGGGCAGTTCGGGAACGCCTGGTACTGCGTGCCGTAGATCGTGTTGTTGGAGGTGATGTGGAAGAACGCGGCGTCTTCGTCGATCTTCATCTCGTCGACCGCGGGGATCTTGGTGTACTTCTCTTCCTTGCTGGAGGCGATGACCTTCACGTCGCCGAACAGCTTGGCTTCCTTGATCGCCTTGCTGGACCACGTGCCGGTGTCCGCGAATTCCATGGGCTTGCCCGCGACCGCCAGGTTCATCGGGATCATCGCGAACTGCATGCTCGCGCCGCCCTGGATGAAGACGACCTCGTGCGTGTCCGGAACGCCCATGATCTCCTTGAAGTTGGAGATCGCCCGCTCAAGGATCTCGTCGAAGAGTTTGTGGCGGTGGGAGTGCTCCATGATGCCGCATCCGCTGCCTTTGTAGTCGCAAAACTCTTTTTGGGCTTTTTCCATGACGGCCTGCGGGATCATCGCCGGACCCGCGTTGAAGTTGAAGACTTTCATCGTTCTCTGCTCCTGTTGAAGGTTGAGTTGGTTGATGCGCTTTCAAAAATGGTAAGATATAATATACTACTCAAACGGCTTGTCTTCAAGAAAAAAAAGCGGAAAAGCGCGAGAAACAGCGAAAAAAAGCCCGTTCCACGGAAAAAGGACGGCGAGTTTTTCCCTCGCGCCGATGCCGTGGACGAGCGGAGCCGGACACTTTATCTTTTGGAGGCCTTGTCCTCCTCCCGTGCTTGAGCGAAGCCAAGCATTGCTGCTGTGGATATTTTATGCAAATTACCCCCCCCATTATCATAAATAATTTGCAAAAAAATTTTACAAAAAAAGTGCGAACATCGACTTGTTTTTTGCTGTCTATACCAATATATTGATAGCGTGTTATTGTTCCGATACCACTTTTTACCTCAAAACTGACGGACGATCGCGGAAAATATGCTGACCAAGGGAACAACATATACGACCTGTAGGTCCTATAAGTCCTATATGGTCTATGAGGCGAAAGCGGCCGGGAAACGCCTCGAATTCGAGGTAATCGCTCATCATTAGTCACCAATCATCAAATAAAACATAACCACGAGGAGAAACGAGTATGGGATACGTAAAATTTCATTACAACGAGACCATGACCGATGCGATGCTCAACACGTTCGAGAAGGAACCGGATACTTTTATCACATCGGGCACGACGCATTATCATTACCAAAGCCCCTACTACGCCGGCGAGTGGCTCGTGTGGCATATTCCCGGCACCTGGTCCGACGGATATTACAGCTACGCCACGACGCAGCATACCCGCACCGAGGACGATCCGAAGGATTCCAGCTTCGAGGACGGCGACAAAACCGACTATTATTACAACTTCAACGCCATCACGGGCGTGAACTTCCTGAACCACGATTCCCACTGGTCCAGCGTCGAGTTGTACATCGGCGACAAGACCGCCGCCACCAACCTCACCTTCGGGTACGGCGACGTCACCGCGGGCATGAGCGCCACGTTGAGCAACCTCAACTTCACCAACGGCGGCATCGTCCAGCTGGGCGTGGTGTACGACGACGAGGAGGAAGTCGTCGTCTCCTCCACCGGCCTCGGCAACGTGGTGTCCCCCACCACCGTTTATTACGCCACCACCGACGCCTCGCTGACCAATCTCAGCGCCGCCGGGGACTTCGACCGTGTGGTCGCCTTGAACGGCGGCCGTTCCTACATCAATGGCGTCAACATCAAACGCAACATGCGCGAACTGGCCGTCGCCCCGGCGGGCGGCTCCTACGGCGTGGGAAACCCAAAACTCACCGGCTCCGGCACGACCGTCACCAGCGTGACGGTCAGCGGCCGCCTCAACAGCGTGACCGTCGGCAACGGTGCGCAGTTGAACATGCTCACCGTGGGCACACAGCGCAGTTTTACTTCCGCCGACCTCAGCGCGTTCGGCTATTTCAGCAGCAGTTATGCCGGAACGGGCGGAAGATGGGTTCTTTCCTCCGCCACCTACATGACCATCGAATCGGGCGGCACCGCGTCGAATATCTACCTCAACAACGGCGGTCAGGTGACCGTCATGGGACCGGAGGACAGAGTGTCCTCCACGTGGAATTCGACTACCGAGCAATGGGAGGTCACCACGAGCTACGCTTCCGGCACGGGCG
>JBGUKB010000048.1:0-9528 GCA_045114235.1 Victivallales bacterium | reverse complement strand
GTTCGGAGTCCCGGATCATCGCCTTCAGCTGGGCGTTCACCGCTCTGGCGCCGTCGCCTGCGGACGAATCGTCGGTGAACGGCTGCGCTTTCCTCAGTTCCTCCTCCATCGCGATCCCGTCCGCGAGGATCTCCTTCAGCCGGTTTCGGATATCCTCAAGCCGGGATTCATTCTGCGCGGCCTCATGGAAATACGCATACAGCAGCGGATACTCCTGCGAAAAAGGCGGCCTTTCCGGGTTTTCCGGTCCGGCGTCCTGCGGCGCGTTTTGGGGTTGTGCCGTCCCGGCGGGATCCGGCGACGGGTTTGCGCCCGCATCGGAGCTCACTGCCGCATTTTCTCCGGGCATCCCGGAAACATCCGCCGCTGCGTTTTCCGCCGGGACCGTCGCCGGGTTCTGTCCGGTCCCGGCACTCGGCACGGCGGCTGACGCCGGATCCCGGCGCGCCTCCTGGACCATGAGATCGAAATCTTCCAGAATCCGGTCCGACCGGTCCTTGTCCAGCAGGAAATAACGCGAAGCCTCCAGTTCGAACGTGTGGCGGATCTGCCGTGCCGCGGCGCGGTCCACGCATGAAAAATCGAATTCCGCCATGATGTTCTGGTCCGCCTTGTCGCCCTCGTGCAGGACGGGCAGGTCGCTCTGCGGCGGCACGCCGAGCAGGAAGACAGCCGCGCCGAACACCATCAGGATCATCAGGAGCGACACGAACGGCGAACGCTGCATCCAGCCGCCGACCGCCTCGAACACTTCTCTTCTGCTTTTCTTTCTCTTGCTCATGGCTTCGTGCCTTTCTTCATTTTCCGCTCAGTTCATAGGCGCGGATGATCTTTTCCACCAGCGGATGCCGCACCACGTCGCACGTATCGAACCGGCAGATCTGCACGCCGTCGATGCCCGCGAGGCAGTCCAGCGCGTGAGGCAGCCCGGACTGGCCGTGCGGGATATCCGCCTGCGACGGATCGCCGCAGACCACGCATTTGGAATGGAATCCGAGGCGGGTCAGGAACATGAACATCTGTTCGTTGGAGGCGTTCTGCGCCTCGTCCAGGATCACGAACGCATGGTTCAGCGTGCGTCCGCGCATGAAGGCAAGCGGCGCGACCTCGATCACGCCGCGCGACATCAGCTCCTCGGCGGCGGCGTAATCCATCATCTCATGGAGCGCATCGTGCAGCGGGCGCAGATACGGATTGATCTTCTCCTGAAGCGTACCGGGCAGGAATCCGAGGTTTTCCCCTGCCTCGACCGCCGGACGCGTGAGGATGATGCGGTTGTATTTCCCCGCGACAAGCAGGGAGACGGCCATCGCCATGGCGAGGTAGGTCTTTCCGGTTCCGGCGGGGCCGACGCCGAACACCAGGTCCTTGCTCCGGATCGCGCGCAGATACGCCAGCTGGTTCGGGGAGCGCGCGGAAACGTCCTTCTTGCCGGGGCCGACCGTGACGCGTTCGGCGAAATACGTGCCGAGGTCCTGTTCGCGCCCCTCGCGCCAGGCGTCCAGCGCCAGGTCGAATTCGGACTGGTCCAGACAGCGACCGCGTTCCTTCTGAAGGCGGCGGAGTTCCCGCAGGAACCCGTCGCCGCGTTTATCGGGGGTATCCTCCACGGACATCGCCCAGGATTCGCGCGAGGCGAACTTCACACCGAGGCCGTATTCCGCCGCGGCGAGATTTCCGGTCAAGTTCCCGGCGAACGCCGATTCCAGCGCGCCCGGACTGTCGAAATAGACGCGCCCCCCTCCGGTCTTACTGTCGGGGGAAGCGCTGTCGGGATCCTGTTCCGTGGATTGCATGGAGCGTAAAAACTTACTTCGAGGAAACGGGGACCTTCTTCACGGCCGGGATGACGAGTTTCATCTTGGGCTTCAGGAGATTCGGCTTCCCGTTCAGGAGTTCTTTGTTCGCGTCGAAGATGATCTCCCACGCGGCGCCGTCGTGGTAAACCGACTTGGCGATCAGGGAGAGGGAATCGCCGTCCTTCACGATGTACTCGGTGGAGGGCTGGGAATCGTCGACGACCAGTTTTTCCTTAACGACGGGAGCGGCGGCTTCCTTCGCGTCCTTCGCGGGCTCGTCCTTGATGCCCTTCGCGGCGCGGACTTCCGCCTTGCGCTGCTCCATGATGTCGTCGTTGGTCATCACGTTGAGTTTGGTGATGCCGGCTTCCTTGCTGTAGTCCACGACGGCGTTCAGGTCGGCGACCTTGGAATCCGTACGGCCGTACACGATCACGACGATATCCTTGTTGGCTTTGCCGGCTTCCTTGAGCGCGGCCTTCAGGTCGGCGGTGTTCACGCGTGCGCCGTTGACGGCATACACGCCGTCGACACCGGCTTCGGCGGGGAACACGTCGACGCGCATGAACTTCGCGGGACCGGCGGGCTTGACTTCGACCGGCTTCGGCTGCTGTTCCGATGCTTCATCCACTTTCTTCACGGGCTCGGTTTCCGTGGTTTCTTCGGCAACGACGACCACCACAGTCTCCTCGCTCTCGACCGGGCGAGGTTCCCCGAACGCTTCCGCGTAGGCGGGATTTCCGTCCGGCATTTCCTCCGGCGGCTGCCAGTCGGGATAGGAGGACTGGATTCCGGGGGTCCAGGCTTCGGCGTTTTCGTCTTCCGGCGGCGGCACGTTGGAGGCGCAGGAGACGAGGGCGAACATAGCGGCGAACGAAACGGCGAACGAAAGCGATTTCATAAGGGACCTCCGAAATGGATGGATTATGTTGAAAAACTGAATTGATAACGATGTCAGGCAGGATCAGCTCACTTGCAGCGGCGCAGAGCGATCACGCCGTTGTGTCCGCCGAATCCGAGGTTGGTGTTCAGCGCCACGTCGACCTTGCGTTCGCGTGCGACGTTCGGCGTGTAGTCCAGGTCGCACTCGGGGTCCGGCGTGGTGTAGTTGATGGTCGGCGGGACGATCCCGGTCTCGATGGTCTTCGAGGCGATGATCGTTTCGAATCCGCCCGCCGCGCCGAGGCCGTGGCCCATGGCGCCCTTGGTGCTGCTGATCGCGAGCTTGCGGGCATGGTCGCCGAACAGCGCCTTGATCGCCTGCGTCTCGCAGAGGTCGTTGAGGTGAGTGCTGGTGCCGTGCGCGTTGATGTAGTCCACGTCCTCCGGGTTCAGCCCGGCGTTGTCCAGCGCCATCTGGAAGGCGCGCATGCCGCCGAGTCCGCCGTCCATGGGCGCGGTCATGTGGAACGCGTCGCCGGTCGCGCCGAAGCCGACCACTTCGCAGTGGATCTTCGCACCGCGCTTCACGGCGTGTTCGTATTCTTCGAGGATGAGGATGCCTGCGCCCTCGGACATCACGAAACCGTCACGGTCGCGGTCGAACGGACGGCTGGCGATCTCGGGGGTGTCGTTGTAATGGGTGCTCATGGCTTTCATGGAGCAGAATCCGGCGTAGCCGAGGCGGGTGATGGAGGATTCCGCGCCGCCGGTGACCATCATGTCGGCGCGTCCGTCGGCGATCGCATCGAAGCTCGCGCCGATGGCGTGCGTGGCGGTGGCGCATGCGGAGACGACCGAGAAGTTCGGGCCGCCCGCGCCGCAGCGGATGGAGATCATGCCGGAGGCCATGTTCGTGATGATGGACGGGATCATGAAGGGCGAGACGCGGCTCGGCCCCTTGGTCAGGAGCGTGGCGCACTGGCTCTCAATGGTGTGCAGGCCGCCGATGCCGCTGCCGACCACCACGCCGACGCGGTTCACATCGACGCCGCTGCCTTCCTCGCGGAAATCGGCGGGAAGCCCGGCGTCGCGCCGTGCCTCGTCGAATGCGACCAGGGCGAACGTGACGAAGCTGTCGACTCTGCGGTAGTCCTTTTCGGATACGACGCTCGCCCAGTCGAGGTTCTTCACCTCGCCGCCGACCTGCGTCTTGAAGTCGCTCGGGTCGAACTGGGTCACGCGTCCGATGCCGCAACGCCCGTTGACAAGGGCGTCCCACATGGTATTCACGTCGTTCCCCACGCAGGAAACCGCTCCGTATCCGGTTATTACAACTCGCCGTCTGTTGTTCATGGTATCTTATCTCCGGTCGCTATAGAAAACAGAAAAAAAGGGGCCACTCAAGAAGAATGACCCCGGGAAGCAAAAGAAAGAAATTATTCCTTGGCAGCAGCCATCTTGCTTTCGATGTACTTGATCGCATCGCCGACGGTCTTCAGGCTTTCGGCGTCTTCATCCGGAATCTCGGAGTTGAATTCTTCTTCGAGCGCCATGATCATTTCCACGATGTCGAGGGAGTCGGCGTTCAGGTCTTCGACGAAACGGGCGTCTTCGGTGACCTGGTCTTCGGCGACTGCGAGCTGCTTCACGACGAGCTCTTTGACTTTTTGTGCGATTTCAGCGGACATGTTAAATCCTTTCGTATTGGTGAGAAGGGTTGGTTTTCGTTTTCATGCAACGTGTATAGACTATAATATACACCGTTTTTGCGTTTTTGCAAATCCTTTGCACGCTTTTTTGTGTTTTTATAGCCTTGAATTGCGGTTTTTCCTTTTCCGATGTAAAATCTTACATCAGGAAGCCGCCGCAGCAGTTGATCACCTGGCCGGTCACGTAGTCGGAATCCGGGCCGCAGAGGAACGCCACGACGTTGGCGACGTCCTGGGGCTTGCCGCCGCGCTTCAGCGGGATCAGCTCCAGGAAGAACTTCTTGGCTTCGTCCGGGAGGTTTTCGGTCATGTCGGTCATGATGTAGCCGGGCGCGACCGCGTTGACCATGATGTTGCGGCTGCCGAGTTCCTTCGCCACGGACTTCGTGACGCCGATGACGCCTGCCTTGGAGGCGGAGTAGTTGACCTGTCCGGCGTTTCCGGCACGGCCGACCACGCTGGAGATGTTCACGATCTTGCCGTAGCGCGCCTTCATCATGGGACGGATCGCGGCCTTGATGAAGTTGTACGTGCCCTTCAGGTTGACGGCGATCACGGCGTCCCAGTCGGACTCGCTCATGCGCATGAGCAGGTTGTCCTTGGTGATGCCGGCGCAGTTCACGAGGATGTCCAGGCGGCCGTACTTTTCCATGACCGTCTTGATCGACGCTTCGGCGTCTTCGAACTTCGCGACGTTCGCCGCGATGGCGATGGCATCGATGCCCTGCGCGCGGAATTCCGCCACGGTCTTGTCCGCCGTTTCCTGCATGATGTCCACGATGGCGAGCTTCGCGCCTTCCTGCGCCAGACGTTCGCAGATCGCGCGTCCGATGCCGCGGGCTCCCCCGGTCACCAGCGCCACTCTGTTTTCGAGTTGACTCATTGTGTTTCTCCTGATTCGAGTTTCAGTATGTTTGGGTTGCGTTTTTTAAGAAAAAAGGAGTATCAGGCGTTCGCCAGTCCGTCCGCGCCGGATACGTTGTGCAGCGCCGCGCCCGGCAGGATCTTCCGCACGAGTCCGGTCAGGACCGTGCCGGGTCCGAACTCCACGAAACGCTCCGCGCCGAAACGTTCCGCCATCACGCGCACGCAGGTGTCCCAGCGGACGCTGCCGGCGACCTGGGAGACCAGGTTCGCGCGGATCTTTGCCGGATCGGATTCGGGTTCGCCCGTGAAATTCTGGAGCACGGGGAACTTCGGCGCGTTCATCGGAGTGGCGTCCAGCACCGGCGCCAGCGCGGCGCCAGCGGATGCCATCATGCGGCTGTGGAACGCTCCCGCCACGTTCAGAGGCAGGGCGCGCTTGACGCCGCGTTCCTTCAGGATGCCACACGCTTTCAGCACCAGGTCCTTCACGCCGCTGATGACGATCTGGCCCGGCGAATTGTAGTTCGCCACGTCGATGCCGCATTCCGCGCAGACCTCCGCGATCATCGCGGGATCGCCGCCGATGATGGCGGCCATGCCGCCCTCGGCTTCGTGGCAGGCTGCGTCCATCAGGGCGGCGCGCTTCGCCACGAGTTTCAGGCCGTCCTCGAACGTGAACGTCCCGGCGGACGCGAACGCCGCGTATTCGCCGAGGCTCAGTCCGCCAGCGGCCACGGCTTCCTCGCCGGGGTTCTTTTCCAGCCAGGCGGCAAGGCATGCCATGCTGGTGGTATAGATCGCGGGCTGGCAGTTCGCCGTCGCGGTCAGGTCGGATTCCGGACCTTCAAAGCAAAGCTTGGAGAGGCTGCGTCCGAGCACGGCGTCAGCGCGGTCGAAAACCGCTTTCGCCGCGGGCGACGTTTCGTACAGGTCCTTCCCCATGCCGACTGCCTGGGCACCCTGCCCCGAGAATAAAAACGCTGTTTTCAATGTCGTTGTCCTTTCATGGATGATGCCCGCCAAAAGAAATATCTAATCATTTTCGAAAAATAGCGGACTAAATAAAATACCACATTTTTCCGAAAATGCAAATCTTCCACGCATTCTATCAGGCGCAGAAATATGCAAAAAAAGCCCGCTGCGTCAGTTCAGCGCCGCACGAAGCATGTCTTCCGTCACAGGGCCCGGACGCAGGATGCTCCATGCGCCGTCGCGTTCGACCTTGATCACGGTCGACGCCGCGGAATCCGGCGGGATCGGTCCGCCGTCCAGTACGCAGTCGGGCGGGATCGCGAGCGACTTCAGCGCCTCGTCGACCGTATGCGCCGGAGGCTGACCGGAAAGATTCGCGCTGGTCGAAGCCAGAGGTCGTCCGTAGGCCGCAAGAAGTTTCAGCAACGCGGGATGGCCGGGGATGCGGAATCCGGTGAACACCTCGCCGTCCGGCACGATCAGGGTCACGGGACCGGGGCAGAACGCCGCCGCGAACCGTTTCGCGGTCTCCGGCATGGCGGGAAACGCCGCCTCCGCCGCCTCGCGCGAGGCGAAAAAGAGCGTGAGGAGTTTGGACGCGGGACGCCGTTTCATTTCATAT
This sequence comes from Victivallales bacterium, assembly GCA_045114235.1. Classification (GTDB taxonomy): domain Bacteria; phylum Verrucomicrobiota; class Lentisphaeria; order Victivallales; family UBA1829; genus UBA1732. Next base: position 2,677 of record JBGUKB010000048.1, on the reverse strand, counting down.
ATTTTGGCGCGGGCGGCTTCGTGCACGGCGTCGCAGACCAGCCCGTAGACGGTCTCGGTCGGAACAAGCAGGACGCCGTCGTCGCGCCGCAGGACATCGCAGAAGACCGCGGCAGCGGACGCGCCGGAACAGGAAATCCGAATCATGGGATTTTTACTCGGAGTAGATATAGATCACTTCGCCGTCGCGGCAGAGGTGATACTGCTCGCGGGCGACTTTCTCGACCGCGGAGGCGTTGTGCTGGAGGTCGTGGACTTCCTGCTGGAGCGTGAGATATTCCGATTTCACGCGGTCCAGGTCGGCCTGAAGGTCTACAACTTCCTCCTTGGTGCGCTTGTACTTCCGGTACGCGGGCAGCACAAGGATGCCGGACACGATCAGCACCAGCCCCAATAGAATATATATGACGCCTGTCAGAAGTTTTCCCATTGTATACACCTCGATAATACACTAATATAGCACACTCTCCGCGAAATACAACAAAAAAAATAAAAAATCCTCCGCCCCTGTAAAAAGAGCGGAGGAAAAGGATTTCACTTGTGCCCGAGCGGAGCCGGGCACTGTTGCAGTGGAGGACTTGTCCTCCTTAGCCGAGCTTGGCGACGCTTTCGTCGATCTTCTTCTTGATCGTCTCGAAAGCGGCCTGGTTCTGGAGCTGTTCGAGCGTGTTCAGGGCGTTTCTGAACTTGGTGCGCTCGACGACTTCATCGCCGATGGTCACGCAGATCGTGCCGTCCTGTTCGGGGCGGGACGAGAACGCGGCGTCCATGTCGACCTTGTCCGTGTAGTTCTTGCCGCGGACGTATTCGGAGATCATGCCGATCAGGAGCTGGCCGGGGCAGTTGTCCTGCTTGGCGCAGATCGTGACGGTGATCGTGAAGCGGTTCGGAGCCGTGCCGCGCATGATCGGGATCTTGGCGTCGAAGATCTGGCTGCGGTTCTGGTAGACCGTGTGCAGCAGGTGGTGCGCCTCGTGGGAACCGGGCTTGCCGCCGATGTGGTCCTTGTAGCACTGGTCGACCAGGAAGTTGTCCTGGCTCTTCTGGACCTGCTGGGACTTGTCGGCAGCGTAGAGGCCCTGCTGGCGCTGGATGCGGATCGCGTCGGTGACGCCGACGGGCTGGCCGCCGCCGGAGATGCAGCCGCCGGGGCACGCCATGACTTCGACGAAGTCGTAGTGGACCTTGCCGGAGCGGACGTCGTTGATGAGGCGCTTGGCGTTGGCGAGGCCGTGGACGACCGCCACATGGATTTCCTTGCCTGCCGCGGTCACGGTGGCTTCCTTGAGGGTGTTCATGCCGCGGACGGCCTTGAAGTCGACGTTGGCAAGCGGCTTGCCTTCAAGCTTTTCGACGGCATAGCGGAGCGCGGCTTCCATGACGCCGCCGGACGCGCCGAAGATGACGCCGCCGCCGGTCGCGAATCCCATGGGCATGTCGAACGCTTCGGGCTGGAGCTCGTTGAGCTTGATGCCGAGCGAGTTGATCATGCGCTGGACTTCGCTGGTGGTCACGACGATGTCGACTTCCGGCTTGCCGTCGACGTTGAACTTCGGCAGCTGGGCTTCGAACTTCTTCGCCGTGCAGGGCATGATGGAGACGACCACGAGGTCTTCGCGCTTGCAGCCGAGCTGGTCGGGCAGGACCTTCTTGGCGATGGAGCCGAACATGGCCTGCGGGGAGCGGCAGCTGGAGATGTGCGGGATCATTTCGGGGAAGTAGATTTCCGCGAACTTGACCCAGGCGGGGCAGCAGCTGGTGAACATCGGGAGCGTGCCGCCGTTGGCGATGCGGTCGATGAGCTCGGTGGCTTCCTCGAAGATGGTCATGTCGGCGGAGAAGCTGGTGTCGTAGACGTGCTTGAAGCCCATGAGCTTCAGGGCGGCGACGAGCTTGCCGGCCACGTTCTCGCCCGGCTTCGCGCCGAAGTATTCGCCCAGCGCCACGCGGACGGCCGGGGCGACCTGCACCACGACGGTCTTGGTGGGATCGTACAGGGCGTCCCACACGCGGTTGCGGTCCTGCTTCGGCACGATCGCTCCGGTGGGGCAGACGGCTGCGCACTGGCCGCAGTTCACGCACTCGACAGCGCCGAGGGACGCGCCGAAGGCCGGGGCCACGCGGGCGTTGGAGCCGCGGTTCGAGAAGTCGATCGCGCCGATGCCCTGGATTTCGGAGCAGACGCGCACGCAGTCGCCGCAGAGCACGCACTTGTTCGGGTCGCGGACGAGCGACGGGGAGGAGAAGTCGATCGGATCGTCCTTCTTCACGGATTTGAAGCGGATGTCCTGGACGCCGAGCTGGTAGGCGATGCGCTGCAGGGTGCAGTTCTCGTTGCGGGCGCAGGTCGGGCATTCGCGGTTGTGATTGGCGAGCAGGAGTTCCACGCTGATCTTGCGCATGTCGCGGATTTCCTTGGTGTCCGTGTGGACGACCATGCCGGGCGCGGGGGCGGTGGAGCAGGACGCCATGATGCCCTTGCCTTCGACGAGGACAAGGCAGAGGCGGCACGCGCCGTAGATGCTCAGTTCGGAGTGGTAGCAGAAGGTCGGGATTTCGATTCCGGCCTTGCGGATGACTTCAAGAAGGTTGCGTTCGTTCGTGAACGTGACTTCCCGTCCGTTGACGGTCAATGTTTTAACGGTATCGGCCATGATGAATGATCCTTATGGTTTTCA
>JBGUKB010000047.1:0-54719 GCA_045114235.1 Victivallales bacterium | reverse complement strand
CTTCCGATTTTCCGTTGAGGTCGAAATGAGACCAATATAACACGTGATCATCCCGTCTTCAAGATGTACCAGGCTGGGCGGTTACATAAAAAGTATCCTGAAACAGATGAGAAAAGTTTCTCTCAGGCACAAAAAGATATTGGCAAATATGTTTTTGCGGATAATGAAGCCGCGCAATTGCTTCATATAAATGCGAAACGCTAATAAAGAGTTGATTAAGTTTTTTGAAACCAGATTGTTTTTCTTAGTAAAAAAAAGGCCGCTTCGCTGGGGGCGGCTGCGCCGCCTCGGTGAACTTGCTTCTGCAAGTTCGATTGGATTCGTTTGCCGTGAGGCGCGAACGACAAAGCATTTTGAAGAAAGGGATCTTTGGTGACCGCGGGACGCGCACTACAATATGAACGCCTCCATGCAGAATAATGAAAGTGAAACAATCTTGAAACTACTTGCAGAAACTATATTAAAAAAACTTGCAGAAAAGTTTGTTTTATTTGGATGCTTTGCGTCCGGGGGCGCAGGTTTGATGTCTATCCCTGGCAGATCAAGTTCCAAGCGCCCTCTGCGCATCATAAAACCAGCCCCCGGAGCTTTTCACGGCTTCGGGGGCCGGCCTTTTCCTGGAGGTGCTATCGGTAATCAGCCTGCGCTGTCAACGTTTCCCGGCGGGCGGAGCATCGTGTTTCCGGGGGGCGCCGTGATCCGCGTCCTTCTTGTCCGGGCGGGCGGCCTTCGGCGTTTCGCCGCGAGGCGCGTCCTTCTTGTCCGGACGGACGATTATTGTGTGTGCGGGTTCGCGGCGGGGGTCTTCGTGCCGGACCGCGGGCGCGGGGGCATGGCGCGGTTCTTCATGGCGATGCGCCGCCGCAGGCGCAGGAGCATGATGCTTTTCGGGGAGGACGATGACCTTGTGCGGCTTGTGGTCCTGATGGCGCGGCGGAGGCGTCCACCTCGGCGGAGCCGCCGGACGGTGTTCCGCTCCGACCCAGTGCCATTCGTCGCGGTAGAAGAGCCAGCCCTCGTAATGCGGGATGTATTCATCCTCGTAAAGGATGTAGCTGTATTCCGGGATGGTGACCTCTTCGGCTCCTGTCACGATGACCGTGCCGGGCGCGGCCGTGACGACCTTCTGCGTGGTGGCGACGACGACCGGCTTGGTCTCCACGACGACCGTCTTCTCAACGACCGTCGGCGCCGTTTCCACGACGACCGGGGCCGGACGCGGCTCGACGACCGCGCGGACCAGGTTCACGATGTCGGCCGCAAGCTGGATGCCGTTGGCCGGACGGGGTTCGTGGTGATCCCGAGCGAAGGTGGTAGCCGGAGCGAGGATGACCGCCGCAGTGAGAGCGGCGCCGATGACGATCGTCTTATTGATGGTCTTCTTAGTTCTGTCTCCTTCTGGATGAGAGGTTTGGTTTTCAGTCCGGAACGGATTGTTCTTGACTTGCTGATAATACTATACTCCGAAATATTCGTAATGTCAAATTGATTTTTAAAATTTTTTCGAAAAAAGTTTCGTCTGAGCTCAAAAAAGACCGAAAAAAGATTGACGGACGCCTTGACAGGCGCTTCGACGGGCCTTTCCGTGTCGCGATCAATCGGCGAACGGGTTCGGAATGTCCTGCTGAAAGAACGGATCGTTGGGGTCAATGCGTCTCACTCCGCCGATCCCCCTCATGTTCTCAGGCGGAATCGGCGGCATGGTTCTCCCGCCCCAGAGATCGTCCTGAGGCGGCTGAGGTCCGCTCGCCATATCGTCCGGCGAACCGGCATACTGGACCACTACACCGGAATCTCCGGGGACCGTGCCGGGCGGATAAGGCGTCGCCTGCTTCGACCTCGTTGCATAGGGGCTGATCGCGCCGACTTCCTCGAAGATTTGAGTTTGCTCCGCTTCCGAGTTCATTGTTTCCTGCCTGACTGCACGGTTCTCCCGCCTCGCATGGCGTTCCTGGCGTGCGGCAGTCTTTCCGTCTGACGCCTCAGCTGTGACAGTTTCATCCTGGGCCGGAGCTTCCTCCGGCGGCGCGAACTGAGCGAGAATGAGGATCGCCAGCGGCAGGACGATAAGAAGCAGTACGATGATGAGGATGACTTTCATCCATGTTTTTGAATCGTTCATGAAGAGAAAACTCCTGTTAGTGCGTGCTCCCGTAACGGCTGCGGAAGCGTTTCGTTTATGAATTAGACGCTCGACAGATACGAAATCTTAGCGGAAAACGGAAGAATCATCCGATTTTGGAGAAACATGCTCGAAAAACGCATCAATCGTAAAAGCAAGCGCAGGGCTTAGGTTTTTGAGGAGGAAGAGCGTTTGCCGTCAATGCCGGACGACGGACGCGAGCAGAAAGCCGTAACCGTTGAAATAAGGCTAAATGTTCTCTTTTTTTTAGGACTGAACGCAACACGATTCCCCCTTTTGCCGTTGCGTTTCCTTTTGCGATCGTCGGATCCGGGCTTTTTTTTGAAAAAAGTGGCCGGGACGCTTGCATTTCTTCCATATCCGGTGTATAGTAAAAGATGTTTCTTCCGGTGCGTCCCCATCGTCTAGAGGCCTAGGACATCAGGTTCTCATCCTGGTAACATGGGTTCGAATCCCATTGGGGATGCCATTTTTATTTTAAAATTTGAGCGTGGCGGTTATGCTCGGACAAGAGACTATTTGATAACCGGCGTGCCGGTCTTCAAAAAACGCCGCTGCCGGGAGTATGCCAGAAATGGTTGGTCAAGGCCGTTTTTCAGCAGGCATAGAACTCGCGGTACCACTTCACGAACTTTTCGACGCCTTCCTCGATGCCGACTTTCGGGCAGTAGCCGTAATCCCGCTCCAGCGCGGATGTGTCCGCCCAGGTCGTCACGACGTCGCCCTTCTGCATTTCCTTCATGTTCAGGATGGCTTTCTTGCCGGTGACTTTTTCGATGGCGCGGATGAAATCCAGCAACTGGACCGGGCTGCCGTGCCCGATATTGTAGAGGCGGTATTCCGGCTTTTCCGGGGGCTTCGTGACGATGCGTTTGACGCCCTCGACGATGTCGTCGATGTAGGTGAAGTCGCGGGACAGGTTGCCGTGGTTGTATACGTCGATAGGCTTCCCTTCCAGGATCGCCTTTGTGAACTTGAACATCGCCATGTCGACGCGTCCCCACGGGCCGTAGACAGTGAAGAAGCGCAGTCCGGTCGTGGCGAAATGGTAAAGGTGCCCGTAGCAGTACGCCATCAGCTCGTCGCTCTTTTTGGTCGCGGCGTACAGGCTGATCGGTTCGTTGACCGGATCGTCGGTGGTGAACGGCACCTGCTTCGTGTTGCCGTACACGCTCGAACTTGATGCGTAAACGAGGTGCGGCACATCGTAATGCCGGCAGCATTCCAGCACGTTCAGGAATGCCACGATGTTGGAGTCGATGTAGGCATATGGATTTTCGAGGCTGTAGCGCACGCCCGGCTGGGCAGCAAGATGGCAGACGGCATCGAATTTCTCGTTTGCGAAAATCTTCTGGAGTTCATCCCGGTCGGCGAGGTCGAATTTCGCAAAGCGGCCGCCCTGTTTGCTCTCGATGACCTGGTCCAGCAGGATCTCGTCGATGTCGAATCCGCTCAGCCTGAGGCGCGCCAACTTCAGGCGGACGTCGTTGTAGGAGTTGAGGTTGTCGACGCCCAGGACATCGTGTCCGGCCGCACGCAGCGCCAGAAACGTGTGAAATCCGATAAAACCAGCTGTACCCGTTACGAGAATTTTCATCTAAAAGCTCCTATTCGTTCCTTTGTTGGCGCGTGAAGGATACGTTACCGCACGATCTCCGGTTTGATGACCTCGACATCGTATTTTTTCAGTTCGCGGCGCATGTCGTCGAACGTGTCGGCGCGGCAGGTGCCGATGATGGCGCCGCCGGATCCCGTGAACTTTGCGGATGCTCCGAACTGGCGGGCGATCTGCACCATGCGGCGGTTTTTCGTGCTCACGGACGATCCGCAGACCTCGCAGCGGAGATCGAAATTGCGGTCGAGCAGCGCAGGTAGGAGATCGTATTGATGCGAGGCGAGCGCATCGCGGACCTTGTCGGTCAGCTCTGCCCATTCGCGGACGGCGGCGTGGACTTCCGGCACGCCCGCTTCGTAGTCGAGTGCGAGGCGGCTGTGAAGGATTTCGGAGCCCTCGGCGAGGTCGGTACGGTAGGCGATGAAAAGCGGCAGGTCGTCCGGGATGTCGATCGGCTCGTAGATGCCGTAGCCGAACTTTTCCATGTGCTCTTTGTTGAAGTCCATGTAGACCGGCGTTTCGTAGACCTGCGCCACGCGATCCTGAAGCCCCGCCTTGATGCCGAGTTCGTCGAGCTCGACGGACAGCACGAGGTTTGCGAGGACCGGCTTCGGGATTTCGATCCGGAAGAAGCGGATCATGGCGCGCATGGTGGCGGTGATGATCGCGGACGATCCCGCCATGCCGAGGCGGTTCGGGATGTCCGACTGGTAGCGCAGCGTGAAATTGTCGTTGGAAAGCGCGATGTGTTCCTTCATGCAGTAGGTGTAGAACGTCTTCACGCAGGCTTTGAGCAGGCGGATACCGCCGTAGTAGCCGAACTTCGTGATGCTGCCCGCGAGGTCGGCCATGTTCTCGTAGGTGTTGTAGTCCAGCACGGACGGCAGGATCTCGAGGCAGGGCGACTCATACAGCGTGACCTCGGCGCTGTAGTTGCGGAACACAAACGCGATGGTCTTGCCGAAATACCCGTCGGAGGGATTGCCGATGAGCGCGGCGCGCGGATATGCTTTTTCACGGATGATCATGGGTATGTCCTCTCAATCGACCCTGAAAAGATCACGGGTATAAACTTTTTCCGCGACGTCTTTCAGGTCTTCGCTCCAGCGGTTTGCCAGGATGATGTCGCTTTGTTCCTTGAAGGCGTTCAAATCGCGGACGACGCGGCTGTTGAAGAACAAATCCTCCTTCATGCTCGGTTCGTAGATGATGAGTTCGATTCCTTTGGCTTTCAGGCGCTTCATGACGCCCTGAATGGACGACTGCCTGAAATTGTCGGATCCGGCTTTCATCGTCAGGCGGTAGATGCCGACGACTTTGGGATTCTTGTCCAGAATCTGTTCCGCGATGAAGTCTTTTCTGGTGCTGTTCGCGGCGACGATGGCGGAGATGATGTTCTGCGGGACGTTGTTGTAATTCGCCAGAAGCTGTTTCGTGTCTTTGGGCAGGCAATATCCGCCGTAGCCGTAGGACGGATTGTTGTAATGGTCCCCGATCCTCGGATCCAGGCAGACGCCTTCGATGATCGACCTCGAATCCAGCCCGCGGACCGCGGCATACGTGTCAAGCTCATTGAAGAAGCTGACGCGCAGAGCGAGGTAGGTATTGGCAAAAAGCTTGACCGCCTCGGCCTCGGTCGGATTCATGATGCGGATCTCGATGTTTTCCTTGAGCGCGGCGTCCTTCAGGAGATTGGCGAACGTCTCGGCGGCCTTGTGCAGACGGGCGTTGCGGACCGGAGTCCCGACAATGATCCTGCTCGGATACAGGTTGTCGTAAAGCGCCCGGCCTTCCCGGAGAAACTCCGGGCTGAACAGGATGTTGTCGCAGCAATACTTCTCCCGGACGCTCTCCGTGAAGCCGACCGGGACCGTGCTTTTGATGATCATGACGGCGTCGGGATTGACCGAAATGACCTGCTGAATGACGGACTCCACGCTCGAGGTGTCGAAGTAGTTGAGCTTCGGATCGTAATTGGTCGGGGTCGAAATGATGACGAATTCCGCATCCTGATAAGCGCTGTTTCCGTCCGTCGTGGCTTCCAGGTCGAGTTTTTTTGTGGAAAGATACTCCTGGATCTCCTTGTCGATGATCGGTGATTTCCCGGCATTGATCATGTCGACCTTTTCCTGAATGATGTCGACGGCTTTGACCGTATTGTGCTGGGAAAGCAGCACTGCCATGGAAAGTCCGACGTATCCTGTTCCTGCTACTGCGATTTTCATGTCGTGATATTCTTCTGTTTTTGCGTGCAATGCGAGACTGCCGTTACGGATGGTCTCACTCAAAAGAGGTCGTGCTGAAGGTAGGTTGTTATGGTAAATCTGTTTTGTAATATATACCCGCGCAAGCAGGAAAGCAAGTCGAAAGCAGGTCTTTTCTCGTTTTTTCCCGGTTCGGGGGTGTGTTTGTTTTTGATGTCGCTTGCCGGCAAAATCTCTACGGCTTGTGTGTCGTTTTCCTTGCGCCGGAGCTTGTTTTTCACGGGTTCGGGGTGTATATTATTAGAGAACAATTCAACCCCGGAGGTGCCGACTATGCTGCCGTTCATTGACCTGAAGTATCAATACAGCCTGATCCGCGACGAAATTCATGCAGGGATCGACCGCGTGCTGGAGAGCGGACACTACATCCTCGGCGCCGAGATCAACGAGCTGGAAAAACAGCTCGCCGAATACGTAGGCGTGAAGCATGCGCTGGCGTGTTCGAGCGGCACGGATGCCCTGCTGATGGCGCTGATGGCGCTCGGCATCGGCCCCGGCGACGCCGTTTTCACCACGCCGTTCACGTTCTTCGCCACGGTCGAGACGATCGCGCTCGTCGGAGCGACTCCGGTCTTCGCGGACATCGACGAAGGCACGTACAACATCGACCCGGTGAAGCTCGAGGAAGCCATCCTGAAGGTCGAACGCGAAGGCAAGCTCAAACCGAAGGCCATCATCCCCGTCGACCTCTTCGGCCTCACCGCCGACTACAAGGCGATCAAGCCGCTCGCCGACGCCCACGGACTCGCCATCATCGAGGACGCCTGCCAGGCGTTCGGCGCGGTCGACCCAAGCGGCAAGCGCGCCCCCTCGCTCGGCACCATCGGCTGCACCAGCTTCTTCCCCGCCAAGCCGCTCGGCTGCTACGGCGACGGCGGCGCGGTCTTCACGGACGACGACGACCTGTACGACAAGCTGTACTCCATCCTCGTCCACGGCCGCAGCGCCGAGGACCGTTACAACAACGTGCGCCTGGGCCTGAACGCCCGCTGCGACACGATCCAGGCGGCGGTCCTCCTCGCCAAGCTCAAACTCTTCCCCGGCGAAGTCGAAATGCGTCAGGTCGTGGCGGACCGCTACCGCGCCGGCCTGAAGGGCCTCGTCTCCGTCCAGACCATCCCCGAAGGCTGCGTCTCCGTCTACGCACAGTTCTGCCCGCGTTCCCCGAAGTTCGCCGAGATCCAGGCCGCCCTGAAGGCCGCCGACGTCCCGACCGCGCGTTACTACCCGATCCCGATGCACCTGCTCGGCGCGACCGAATACCTCGGCTACAAAAAGGGCGACATGCCCGTCTCCGAGGCGTGCGCCGCCGACATCTTCGCCCTGCCGATGCACCCCTACCTGAAAGCCGAGGACATCGACCGCATCTGCGGCGTCATCGCCGACACGGTGAAGGCGTAAGCCGGGATGAAAAGAGTCCGCATCACGGTCAGGAAGATCGTCCGTCACGACGACCTGATCGCGCAGTACGAAAACCCGATCGAACACGCCTGCGGCATGAAGCTGGGCCAGGTCTTCGTCTGCAACGGCTGGGCGCGCCCCGAAGGCTTCTGCGACAGCGCCTGGGACACCGTTTCCCCGTTCGTCCTCGCGCTCGCGCACGGCGGCGAAAATTTCTACGACGGCTGGATGAAGAATCCGAAATCCGCCATGATCTCCTGCAACGACGGATTCCGCCCCGTCAGCTTCCTCCTGGAAACCATGGACGAGGACGCGGAATCCTGACGCGGAAAAACGAAGCCGACGCCGCAATCCGGGGGATGAGTGCGGAGGCTGACCGTCTCAAACTCAAATAAACAGCTCGACTTCTTTTAACCGGTCGATTTTGACCAGTTTAAAATCAGCATTGTGAACTGGCGGTCGGGCCTCTCTGCCCGACAACATCCTGTTTTGCGTTGCGAAAGACTCAATTATGTAAGAACCTGGCTTGACTTTTCCGGGAACGGGTGCTAAAGTAGAGGTGGAACGAATGCCGCTCGTTGTCGTTGAGGGTGTTCGTGACCGATGTTTTCCGAATCACGACATCATATCCTTTTCCCTCGCCATCCTTGAAAGGACTCACTCATGAAGAATCGAAACGAGCTCTTCATCGCGATCGCGACCGCCGCCCTGCTCGCATTTACGCTGCATACCGTGCTCAACATTGGGAGGCCGTCGGGAAAAGCCATACAGGCGGACTGCGTCAGTCATCTTGCCCAGATCGGCAAGGCTTTTTTTCAGTATTCCCTGAGCTATGACGACTGGTATCCGACCACATCCAGCAAAATCAGCGCGCCGAAATGGCTGGATGCCGAAAGCGGCAGAAGTCTCGAACTCCTCCGCGAAGCGGACCTGCTGTGCCCCCCGGAGTACTATCTCTGCCCCGGCAACAAACGCATCAAAGCCGCGAAAATGGGACAAAGCCTTCCGGGCCATGTTTCCTACAACTGGTGCGACGGTCTCAAGGGCAGCAGCTCCGCGTTGTCCCCCGTCGCCTGCGACGGCGTCGATAACCACAGTGTTTATACCGGATGGTACGTCCGCGGCGAGGGTTCCGTCGGCATCGCCAGTGGAAACGATTCTAAGGCATGGAGCTACGATCCGATGTTCCGGGATTACTGCTACGAAAAGACCTACACGGATTACAGTTTCTGATCCGAATCAAACACCACCAAGGAGACCGGAACCATGCTTCGGCCGAACCGGGCAAGCGGCTGTCGGACTGCTTTCATGGCTTATTGTTTCAATCTGACGGCGGCGCATCACGCGTTTTTAACGTAAAAATAACGTTGAAAAGGCGTTTTATCCTGTTGAAAAACCGTCATTTTGTGCTATGTTTAGAGTGAAACGGAATCTTCGACCTGACTTTTAACCTTCATCCATAGGAAACCAGACCATGAAGTTCTCTCTCTCCATGAAAGCGGCTCTCTCCTGCGCCGCGGTCTTCATCGCCGCCGGACTCTGCTCCGCCGCCGATCCCTTTCTGACCTCGCCGGACGCGGACAAGACGATCCGCGTGTACCTCGACGAAGGCAACGTGCTCCGCGTGGAACGCAACGCGTCGGAAGTCTTCCAGGTCCGCCTCGGCCTGAAGTCGAACAAGGCTGAGTACGATTTCTCGCAGCTGAAGCTCGCGGGTCAGATCCCGTCCGGCAACAGTGTCACGACTGTGACCGAGAAGTACACGGCGGTGAACGGCAAGCGCTCCGAACGCACCGTCCGCATGAACGAGAAGACGCTCGTCTTCGGCGAAGGCACGAACCGGATCGGCGTGATCGTGCGCGCAGGCAGCGATTCCTTCGCGTTCCGCTACAGCGTCGGCGGCTCCGGCGACGTCGAATTCCAGGGCGAATCCACGTCGTTCGTGTTCCCGCTGACCGACGGATTCCGCATGCAGCGCCGCGTGACCAGCTATGAAGACCGTTACATCGCCTACACGGCGGACCAGCTCCGCGGCGGTCCGCAGGGCGGCCAGGGCGGTCAGCGCGGTCCCGGAGGTCCCGGCGGTCGCGGCGGACGCGGCGGCGCGAACCGGAACTGGAACTATCCTCTGCTCTTCAACTCCGCCGACAAGTCCACGTGGGGCCTCCTCTCCGAGACGTGGTTCGACGGCACCTACTGCGGCACCTACCTGGTGTCCTCCGTCGACGACAAGGGCGTGAGCTTCACCACGCATTATCCGGATCCCGGCGAAGGCGCGAACCAGGGCGCGGTCAACCCGACGACCACGCTCCCGTGGAAATCCCCGTGGCGCTGCGTCGTGATCGGCACGCTCGCCGACATCGTGGAATCCACGCTCGTCGACGACCTCGCGCCCGAATGCGCGGTAGACGACGTCTCCTGGATCACCCCCGGCGTGGCGTCCTGGGTCTACTGGGCGTACAACCACGGCAGCAAGGACTACCAGATCGTGAAGGACTACATCCTGCTCGCCTCCGAAATGAAGTGGCCGAACGTCCTGATCGACTGGGAATGGGACGTGATGGGCAACGGCGGCAACATCGACGACGCGCTCAAGCTCGCCAAGGAGAAAGGCGTCGGCGTGTGGCTGTGGTACAACTCCGGCGGAAAGCACAACTACGTCGGCGGCGGCCCGCGCGACCGTTTCAACACCCATGAATCCCGCGAAAAGGAATTCGCCTGGCTCACCGAAAAGACCGTCAAGGGCGTGAAGATCGACTTCTTCGAGAGCGACAAGCAGAGCATGATGCAGTACTACGTCGACATCCTGAAGGACGCCGCGCCGCACAAGATCATGGTCAACTTCCACGGCTCCACGCTCCCGCGCGGATGGTCCCGCACCTACCCCAACCTCATGTCCATGGAGTGCGTCTGGGGCGCGGAACAGTACAACAACCACCCGATGATGACCGAACCGGCCGCCGAACACAACACCACGCTGCCCTTCACGCGCAACGTCGTCGGCCCGATGGACTACACCCCCACCGCGTTCACCAATTCCCAGCACAAGCACCTCACCTCCCACGCGCATGAACTCGCGCTCCCGGTCGTCTTCGAATCCGCCTGCCAGCACATGGCCGACCGCCCGTCCGCGTTCCGCGCCCTCCCGGAAAAGGTGAAGGACTTCATCGCCGGCCTCCCGACCACCTGGGACGACACCAAGTACCTCGGCGGTGAACCGGGCGACTTCGTGATCCTCGGCCGCCGCAAAGGCGACACCTGGTACGTCGGCGGCATCAACGGCAAGAACGAGACGCGGGAAGTCAAGTTCACCGTCCCCGGTAAGGCGGGCGACACCTATTCCTTCCGCAAGATCGCGGACGGCAAGGACGTCGATTCCAGTTACTTCGTCAACGGCGACGTGAAGCCCGACGATCCGCGCGCCTGGGACATCGTCGAAGGCACCGCCAAAGCCGGCGACGTCATCACCGTCCGCATGATCGGCCGCGGCGGCTTCTCCTTCCGCTTCATCAAGAAGTAACTGATCCGCAAAGAAGTAAGCTGAAACAGCTTCCTCGGATTGCCCGCAGGGCGGCGACCTTCCCCGGTCCCCGCCCTGCGTTTTTTATCGCCAAAAAGCTTCGCCGGGCATAGACGAGTCCGGTGAGCCGTGCCTGTTGCTATTCTGTTATAAAGAAAAGCCCCCGCCGCAATTTGCGGAGGAGGCATTGTGTTTTGTTCGTGGCTGGTCGCCGAAGTTTATGCGATGACGGTCCAGCTCATGTCGACGCCGTAGCCGAGCACGTTCCACTGCGCCATGTCGCCGCTGGTGTAGTAGCCGAGCATGCCGGTCGAATACTGGCGGACCAGCAGGTCATCCTGCTTGTCGCCGTTGTAATCGCCCGCGCCGACCACGAACCAGTCTCCGGCGTCGAGCTGGCCGAGAAGCGACCAGTTGGCGGTGGTGCCGTCGCCCCACATCGCGACCAGGCCGGTCTCGGCGTGGAACGCCACGATGTCGTCCTTGCCGTCGCCGGAGAAGTCGCCGATCGCACGGACGACCCAGCCGAGATCGGACTTCGTGAGCTCGGAGGCGGCGCCGTCGATGCCGATGGTGTAGAACACCTGGCCGCCCGCGTAGGACATCAGGACGGTGTCCTTGCCGGAGCCGGTGAAGTCGCCGCAGCCGATCATTTCCCAGTTGGCGTCGAACCCCGCGCCGAGGCTGACCCAGTTGTCCGTGCCGTCGGTCCAGACGCCGAGCGCGCCGAGGTCGGTGGTATGCCAGACGATGGAGTTCATGCCTTCGTTTCCGGTCAGGTTGCCGACCTTGTTCTTCCAGACATAGCCCTCGTTGTTCGTCAGGTAGCTGATGTTGATCCAGTTGGCGTCGAGGTCTTCCGAATCGACGTAGTAGCCGATGAACGCGCCCTTGATGCCGCTGACCACCACGTTGCCGACCAGGACGGAATCAGCCTTGCCGTTGGCGTTCATGTCGTACGCGCCGAGGACTTCCCATGTGTCGACCGGGTGGAGAGTGTTCGTGCTCTTCCACGTGCTGGTACCGTTCATCCAGAATCCGATCTGGCCCTGTCCGCCGGTCCACTGGAACATCACGTCGGAGACGCCGTTCGCGTCGATGTCGCTCTTCGCGGGCGTCGCGGGCGGGACGTACGCGGCGACCGTCAGCGTGAGGTCGTTGTTGCCGGTGATGCCGAGCGTGTAGGTGAGGGTCTCGCCGACAAGCACGGATTCGCCGAGCTTCAGCGTGTAGGTGCCGAACGTTACGTCGCTGCTGAAGGTCGCGGCGTCGGAGGCGAGCAGATAGACGCCCTCCTTCGCGGCGGCGTCGGTCAGCGTGTATTTCGCAGTCCCGGCGACCTTGGAGAAGCCGCCGAACTGGGCCGCTTCCGCCGTGGCGCTGGCGGTGTCGAACGCGAAGGTGCCGTTGACGGTGATAGCCTTGTCGAACGTGGCTTTGCCGACGACTGTGGCGCCCGCGTCGACCGTGACGGTCTTGCTGTAGCCGTCGGCGAAGGAGACCGTGCCGCCGACCACTTCGACCGTGCCGTCGTCCGTGACGCCCGCGATGGCCGGAGCCAGCGTTGCGAACGCGTCATACCCGATGGTGGCGGTCTTTTCGCCGACCGTGACGATGTCGCCCGCTTTCTTGTCGGACCACGCGCTGTTCACATAGGCGAGCGTCGGGGTTGTCGGCGGCGGCGGGACATACGCGGCGACCGTCAGCGCGAGGTCGTTGTTGTCCGTGATGCCGAGCGTGTAGGTGAGGGACTCGCCGACGAGCACGGATTCCCCGAGCTTCAGCGTGTAGGTCCCGAACGTGACGTCGCTGCTGAAGGTCGCGGCGTCGGAGGCGAGCAGGTAGACGCCCTCCTTCGCGGCGGCGTCGGTCAGCGTGTATTTCGCAGTCCCGGCGACCTTGGAGAATCCGGTGAACTGAGGCGATTCCGCCGTCACGAAGACGGTGTCGAACGCGATCGTGCCGTTGACGGTGACGGGGGTGACGAACGCCCCCTTGCCGATGACGGTGGCGTCAGCGTCGACCGTGATGGTCTTGCTGTAGCCGTCGGCGAAGGAGACCGTGCCGCCGACCACTTCGACCGCGCCGTTGTCCGAGACGCCCGCGATGGCGGGCGTCAGCGTCGCGAACGCGTCGAATCCGATGGTTGCGGTCTTTCCGCTGACCGTGACGGTGTCCCCTTCTTTCTTGTCGGACCATGCGCTGTTCACGTAGGCGAGGTCCGGTTTCGGCGGGACATAGACGGCGACCGTCAGAGTCAGGTCGTTGTTGTCCGTAATGGCGAGCGTGTAGGTGAATGCGTCGTCGACGACCACCGGTTCGCCGACCTTCAGCGTGTACATGCCGAACTCGATGCCGCTGTCGAACACTGCGGCGTCGGAGGCGAGCAGGTAGGTGCCCACGGCCGCGGCCGGATCGGTCAGCGTGTACTTCGGATCGTTCGTGACGAGAGAAAGGTTGTTCACGAGCGCTTTGGTGTTTCCCGCGACGGTATTCGTAAGATCGAAGTTGAGGATGCCGTTTTTCGTGAGGCTGATGCTTTCCGAGACGGTCAGGGAGCCCGCGTTGACGGTCAGGAGGGAGAACCCGGAAATGGCGGTCGCGGAGAAGTCGTTTTCGACCGTGAGGGTCCCGCCGTAGCCTGCGAAGCTGCCGGCGACGGTCCCGGCCGTGTTCCCGCGGATGACCACGTCGTTTTCCCTGGTCAGCGCGACCGCTTCGGAGGAAGTGCCGCCTTCGATATAGAGGGTGCCGTCTTCGCCGAGCGCCGCCGCCGCCTTCGAGAAGGAATTGAACGCGTTCTTGTCCCAGACGAGGGCGACGTCACCGATATACATGCCCTTGACGCTTTCCTCGGTCCATTCGGTGTTCGCATACGTGTCGTCGACGAGGTCGGAGGTGACGAGCAGGGTCACGCCGTCCTTGAGGATCTGGTAGCCGAAGCCCTCTCCGACCACGGAGATCGTGACCTCCGGCGCGTAGCCGCCGTCCGCGGCCATGACTTTCTTCGTGAAGTCCGCGTAGCCGGTCGCGTCGATCGTGATGGTCTTGCCGGTATAGGTCGTGTCGAGCGTGACGAAACTGTCCGCGTCGAGCGTGATGCTGTCGAATCCGAGGTGGGACGCCAGGCTTCCGTCGCTGAGGAAGGTGAGGTTTCTGGAAACGCTCGTGTCTCCGCCGATGAAGGCGACGGCCTCGTCACCCGTGGCGAACGCGTCGTAGCCGATCTTTGCCGTAACATCCCCGATGGTGACGGTGTCGCCCGGGGCCAGGTCGATCCAGTCGCTGTTCACATAGACCAGGGTCGGGAGCGCCGGAGGCTCTTCCGTGATCGACAGAACGAGGCCGTTGGCGGCGTTCAGGGAAATCGAGTAATACAGGCCGTCCACCAGCACGGCTTTCTTTCCGATCGCCAGCGTGTATTCGCCGAACGCGACTTCGCCATTGAACCCGGCGGCGTCGGTCGCGAGCAGGTAGTCACCCTTGATGTCTTCTGCTTCCGCCACGGTCAGCGTATAGGCCGCGTCCGCGCTGTTCGCGACGGCGGAGAAGCCGGTGATCTGGGCGGTTTCCGCGGTCGTGAGCGCGGTATCGAACGCGATGGTGCCGCCGGTGATCGTGATGCTGGCGCCTGCTTCGAACGCCGCCTTGCCGGAGAGGATGGAGGCGCTGTCCATCGCGGCCGTGACGGCGCTTCCGAGATTGAGGTCGGAAACGGTTGCTCCCGTGAGCGTCGCGGCGCCGGTCAGGATCGTCGTGCTTGCTGCCGCGCCGGAGACCACTTCGAACTGTCCCGCGTTCACCGTCGTGTTCTGGATCGATCCGGCGTAAGATACGCGCATGATGCCGCCGTTCACGACGGTCCCGCTTCCCGAAGCCGAACCGATTTCAAAAATGCCGCCGCTCACGATGGTGCCCTGCGCGATGCCGCCGGAGGACACGCGCATGGACCCGCCGCTGATGACGGTCGCGTTGGCCGTCGCTTCGTTGACTTCCAGATAGCCGCCGATCAGCGTCACGCTGTCGACCGTGTTGGACTTGTTCACGCGCATGGACCCGGCGGAGATGACCGTCTTTTCCGCCGTGCCGGATTCGACCTCGAGGAATCCCCCGTTTACAATCGTGCCGGTCGCTTTGCCTGCGAAGGCCGCCCCGCTGGACGCTGCGACGATGCGCATGACGCCACCCGCGAGGACATTGGTCCCGGAGGTTTCCGCCGTGGCAAACTGGACGACAAACGACCCTCCGCTCGAAACGACCGTGTTCTTGACTTTTCCGCCGAGATTGTAGAATTTGCCGCCGTCCGCCACGGTGACTTGGTCGGCGGTCGCGTCGGCATAGACGAGGCCGTTTCCGCCGCTATGGGCGAGCCCTTTGCTCAGGCTTCCCTCGGCGACATAGAAATATCCGCCGTTTACTGCCGTGATGTCCAGGGCGGATCCGTAGTTGAAGACCCAGACTTCGCCACCATTCGCGGTGATACTCTGAAGCGTGCCGCCGTGGACGTTGGTTTCCGGATTCTCATAGTCGGAATCCGTATAGATCATACCGCTGTCCGTGGCGATGGAATCGGTAACCGTTCCGCCCCCCAGGACCATGATATCCCTGGTGCTGTCGGCGGTAAGTCCGGAGGAGACGACTCCGCTGGAAATAATGAGGGTATCCATAATCAGGCTCCTTGTGCTGAATCATTTTGACCAAAAGGTC
Source organism: Victivallales bacterium (assembly GCA_045114235.1). GTDB lineage: Bacteria > Verrucomicrobiota > Lentisphaeria > Victivallales > UBA1829 > UBA1732. The sequence goes on along the minus strand of JBGUKB010000047.1, from coordinate 39,069 downwards.
AAAATGAGAGAAAATAACTGTATCTTTTTCTAAATACAATAGCACCGCTTCGCCGGATTTCAAGTCGGGGAAAGGGCTTTTTGCGCGGAAAAATGCAGGCGGGACCGGGCGGCGCGGCGGCAACGGAAACAATGCTTTCCCGTTCCGTTAGATGAACAGGAACGTCCCGATGTTGCGCAGGATCCCCGACTTCCGCATGCCGTGCTTCCACAGGACCTTCCTGCGTCCCCAGAAGCCGAGCGTCTGAAAAGCGGCCAGGTCCTCCAGCATTTCCCGGTCTTTTCTGCTCAGAGAGTCGGCATATCGTCTGCCGAACTCGACCGCCTGGTCGATGTTCTGCTGGAACCGTCTCCTGATCTTTTCCCTTCCGAAGCTCAATTTATACAGAAATGCGGGGATGGAATAACTTGCGGCGCCGTAGAAGTTGTCCGTGTGCTGGCGGTAGGACACGGTCGGCTCCGCGAGGAATCCGATTTTGCCCATGGTCGCGGCGACGAGGGTCAGCCAGTGGTCGTGCATGACGGCGGCGGCCGGGACCGGCGAGGCGAGTTCGACGAGCGCCCGATTCACGAGCATAGTGTTGCCGGACGGGACGTTCTGGACGATCAGGCGGTTCAAGGTCATGGCATGCACGTCGAGGTTCTGGTAACGGAACATGGAGGGCGAGATCAGGTTCAGTCCGGAGTCGACCACTTCGGAGTCGGTAAAGACCATGATCGGCATGCCGCTCCCGTATTCGGCTTCCAGCTCGCGGTATTTCTTCAGGGTGACCCGGACTTTGTTCGGCTTCCAGACGTCGTCATGGTCGCTGAACATGATCAGCGGAGCCGAAGACGCGGCCAGCAGCGCGGCGAAATTCTCCGGGGCCCTGGCGGGAAACTGTCCCAAAAAACGGATCGTTTCCGGGTATTTATCCTGATACTCGCCGATGATCCCGACGGTGTCGTCGGTGGAGCCGCCGTCCCGGATCAGGAGCTCGAAATCCCGGCAGTCCTGCGCCAGGATGGAATCCAGCTGTTCGCGCAGGAACCGCGAGGAGTTGTAGGTGGCTAAAAGTATCTGCAGGTCAAACATGGTTTCGGGAGCAAAGCGAAAGCCGCAGGCCGTTCATCCGCGGCTTGAATGTTTGGTTCTCATTTTTTTGAAAAGATTTCCGTCATCAGTTTTACCGCTTTTTCGTAGGAATACGCGGACTTGATCATTTCCAGGGAATTCCTGAGATACGCGTCCCAAACGGAGCGGTCCGTATAGGCGGCCAGGACTGCTTTGGAGAAATCCTCCGGGGTATCGGCTATCGCAAAGGGGTTGTTTTCGGACGGGATCCCCTCCGCGCCGATGGACGTGGTGACGACCGCGCTTCTGTTGTAAAGGGCTTCGATGATCTTTCCCTTGACGCCCGCGCCATACCGGAGCGGCGCCACCACTACTCTGCAGGAGCGATAGAGCGAATTCAGTTCCTCATCGGAAACGAAACCGTCGACAATGACGTGCTCTCCTGCCAGTTTCCTGATCTCGTTCGGCGTATTGCTTCCGACGATATGGAGTTTGATGTCCGGGATTTGCTCGACCAGCGAGGGCAGGATGTCCCTGACAAACCACAAAACGCCGTCTTTGTTCGGCGGATGATTGAACCCGCCGACGAAGAGCAGGTCCTTCCGGTTCTCGAACGGCTCGCAGGATTCTACGAACTGGTCGTAAACGAAGATGGGCATATTGTACAAAGGGATGTCCGGGAATGCTTTTTTGAGATATTCGTATTCGAAATCGCCGACGCACATGTTGGCGTCCGAGGAGGAATACAGCGCCATTTCCTGCCTTTTCGTCGAAGCGATCTCCGGGAGGAGAGACTGGTCGCCGCTGACCTCGAACGCCCTTTGAAGCCGGATGTGCCCCACGTCATGGCCGTAATAAACAAGCTTGATGCCGGGATACTGCCGGATGAGCGGGAAGTAGTTGACCGCGATGTGGTACCGGTTCAGGAACGCATAGCGGATGAATCCGTTGTTGTCCCGGAACCATTTCAGCAGATTGTTCGGGCCGTATTCGCCTCCGTACAGGACCTCCACGCCGAGCTGCTGGAATGCGGACGTGTACGGTTCGTCATGGAGGCGGTTGTCGCCGAGAAGATGGATCATGTAGCCGAGGTCCTGAAGGATCTTGACATAGCAGTACATTTGCCTGCTTCCGGCGTCCCGGTCGAACGTGGGGACATAGTGGTCCAGCATGAAAATGTGCTCTTTCGCGGAGGTGCGGTCCCGGGCGGTGAAGACATTGTCCCCGTTGTTGCAGTGCTCCGCGAGAACGTCCTTCCACTTGTCCGCGAATTTCTTCTGGTTGTCCGCCTGATATTTTTTCAAGCCGCGGGAAACATCCGTTCCGTTGGACCGTCCCTCGAAATGGGTGACCACGGCTTTGGGCTGGTAGACCACCTTGTATCCATGCCGGCGCGCCTCGAAACACAGGTCTGTATCCTCGTAGTAGGCGGGGATGAAACGTTCGTCGAAGCCGCCGATCTCTTTCCACAGGGCCGCCCGGATCATGAGGGATGCGCCCGATGTATAGTCGCATTCCTTCCGGTAATTGTATTCCGAAACATCCGGGTTTTCGCCGTTGCCGTAATTCCATGCCGAAGCGTCGCGGAACACGATCCCCCCGGCTTCCTGCAAGGCTCCGTTCGCATAAACGAGCTTTGCTCCGACGATGCCGGCCTTGGGATCCCGGTCCATCGTTTCGACAAGAGCGGAAAGCCAGCCGGGATGGACGAACGTGTCGTTGTTCAGGAAGAGGATGAATTCGCCCTGCGCCGTTTCCGCCGCATGGTTGCAGTTCAGAAGGAACCGGACGTTCCGGTCGGTCCTGCATACCTTGATGTTTGAGATGCAGTCCGCTATTTTCGTTGTCCTGTCGGTGGAGCAGTCGTCCGCGACAATGATCTCGTACGGGACGTCTCCGGCGTTTTCGACGATGGACTTGATGCAGAAATACGTGTATGCGAACTGGTTGTAAACCGGGATGATGATGCTGACCCTCGGCTTTTCGAAAGACGGAACGACGACTCTTTTAGTCCGGAAGGACTTGAAAAAACGTTTCCCCGGATCCTTTACACAGTATTTCCTGTTTGTGTTTGCGCTGATCCTGAACCCGTGCTTCAGCCCCCTGTAGGACAGCACGCCGAACACGACCAGTTTCCGCATCAGCCGGCCATGGATCGTTTCGCGGGGGAAAAGCCGGAGATAAACATTGTGCAGTTTGTTGAATGCGCGGTAGAAATTCGAGGAAAGCAGCTCCATTTGCTGCTGCTGCATCGCCGTCAGCTGGTTCCGGGCCATCGTCAACTGGCCCTGCGTTGCCGCCAGTCGATCCTGCAAGTCGGCGATCATGTTCGTCTGTTCCTGCCAGACTACGGAGCCGGGGTTGCTTTCGACGAAGCTGTCGGACATGTCCGGGAGCGCCCCGTTTCCCGCAATGGCCAGGAGATAGTGCGGCCTTTTCATTTCCGTGGATCCCGTTTGGGTCAGGCCGTCATACAGGACCATTTTTCCCGGGGCATCCGCATCCCAAACCGCAAAACTGCCGTTCAGGAAACGCTGCCCGGCATATTTGATGTGGCTGAAATAGCGCTCCAGAAGCGCCTTGAATTCCGATGCGTACAGTTCGTGCACGTGATAGGGATTGACATAGTCGCGTTCTTCCGAGTAATAATGCTTCTCGGGAGAGGAAATGAACAGGATCCCGTCGTCTTTCAGGACGCGTTTGATCTCCTCCATCATGCGAATTTGCAGTTCGGCGCTCACATGCTCGATCGTCTCGAACGAGACGACGACGTCCACGGAATGGTCTTCCAGGGGGATGCTGTCCACGCTTCCCTGTAAATACTTCAGATTGCTTTTGGCATAATGCGCCCTGGAATAATCCACGGCGTCCTGATCGATCTCGACCCCGTATGCCATCCGTGCCGCCGAGGCTAAGAAATGAGTCCCGTACCCGGCGCCCGACGCGATGTCCAGGACGGTCTTGTCCTTCACCAGGGACAATGCCGTATTGTACCGCTGATAGTGTTCCGTCATGGTGGCGGGATCGTTCATCTTTTCCGGGATGAAACGCTCCCCGGTTGCGGGCAGATCATTCATAATGCTGAACCTCGTTTCATTGAATCCGCATGTCAATTCTTCTCATGACCGCGCCGAAAAGTGAAAAAACATAGGAAGAGTGGGAAACGAAGACCACGGCGTCGTGAAGCCACTGCTGCTGAACGTGGTTGTCCTGTGTCCCGTCGGCCACCGCGCAGTCGATGCTGTAATTCCCCGGACAAAGCGCCGGCATGTAGAACTCGAACTCCGCGACAAGCCGCTGTCCGGCATGCGCCCGGACCGGTGCGTTCTGGTAGGTGATGTACGTGTTGTCCCCCAGGATCCATTGTCCCAGATGGTCTTTTACGGTAAAGCCGATGATCGGACTGCTCATGTCCTTCTGAAGCCGCACCGCGATCGTGAGCCTGACGATCTCTCCGCCGACGATCCATGACAGCGGTTTTCCTTCCAGGTCGGAGAAAAAGACGTTCTCGATCTCCGCGCCGCCCGCGCCGAAGCAGGACTGGTTCGAGAATTTGAACACCTCCATGTCGTTCCGGTATTTGGACCCGTTGATCAAAGACCTCCGCATGTCGTAATACTCGCCTTCGCCTTCCGGATGTTCCGACGAGGGATTCTCTTCGTGCCGGCTGCCCTCGACCTCCTGGTTGTCAGAGTACAGGTCTTTCAGATACTGCTCGGAAACCTCCTTGGGTGAACCTATCATCTTCATCCGGCCGTTTTCCAGCAGAACGGCCCGGTCGCAGAGGTTCACCACCGCGGCGGTGTCGTGGCTGACGAACAGGATGGTATGGTTTTCCTTGAACTTGCGGATGAAACGCATGCACTTCTGCTGGAAAAAAACGTCCCCGACCGCCAGCGCCTCGTCCACGATCAGGACGTCGGGATCCACGAACGCGTTCACGGCGAACGCCAGCCGCACGATCATGCCGGAGGAATACGTCTTGACCGGCCGGTCGATGAACTCGCCGATGTCCGCGAAATCCACGATGTCCCGGTACTTCCCGTCCGTTTCCTTTTTGGTCAGCCCGAGAATCGCGGCGTTCATATACACATTTTCCCGTCCCGTGAACTCCGGATTGAACCCGCTTCCGAGTTCCAGCAGCGCCGCGATCCGGCCGTGCCGCTCCACGGTCCCCTCCGTCGGCTGGAGCGTCCCCGTCATGATCTGAAGCAGCGTGGATTTCCCGGCCCCGTTCGGGCCGACGATGCCGACGCATTCCCCCTTCCTTACCTCGAAATCGATGTCGGACAGTGCCCGGAATTCGCGGTAGTACGTCTTCCAGCGCCCGAACAGCATCTGCTGCAGGCGGTGGAGGGGCTTGTCGTAGATCTCGAACCGCTTCGAGATGTGCTGAATGCGCAGAACCGCTTCGTCAGAGGACATCGGCGAACCCTTTCTTCGTCTTGTGGAACCACAGGAACCCGAGATGAAGCGTCAGCAGCGAGATCAGGAACGCCGCGCCGAGGAACCGCCAGTCCGGCAGTTCGCCGTACAGGAACACCTTCCGCGCCTCCTCGATCAGGAGCGTCAGCGGATTCAGCATGATCGGCCAGCGGAAACGTTCCGGGATCGCCGAAACCGGGTAGAAGATCGGCGTCATGAAAAACAGAACCTGGAGCGCCACGCCCACCACGTAAGGCGTATCGCGCACATAGACCCCGAGCGAGGCCGTGAAGTACGAGACGCCCAGCGTGAACAGGAACAGCGGAAGCAGGATCAGCGGCAGAAGCAGCATCGTGAAGCTCAGCTTGCCGAAGACGAACAACGCGCCGAGGAACAGCAGGAAGAACCAGACCATGCCGACCGCGAACGACGCGATCGTCTGCGACAGCGGCAGGATCTCCAGCGGAAAGATCACTTTCTTGACCAGATTTGTATTCGCGACCACGATCCCGCAGTTCAGGTTCACCGCCTCGGAGAAGATGTTGAACAGGGCAAGGCCGCAGAACATGATGATCGCGAACGCGCCGCGCCCGCCGCCATCCGTTTCCACGCCCCAGCGCGCCTTGAACACCACGCTGAAGACGAACGTATACACGCACAGCATCATCAGAGGCTGCGCGAAACTCCAGAACAGCCCCAGCATCGAACCGCGGTACCGGGCCGACACGCTGCGTTTCACGAACTGCCACAGCAGGGACCGGTTGGCAAACGCGATCGTCGGCAGCAACCGGAAATCCAGGACATAGCGCAGGGTGTTCAGCATCGTTTCTCCATCATGCTTTTCGTGGGGGCGGGCGCGTCCTCAAAACAAAAAGAACGCATCGATCAAATAATCTATCATGCGTTCCCCCTTTTTTCAAGATGGTTCAGGAGGAAGTTCAGGTTTTTTCGCCGTTATTTCGACCGGAGCCGCGCGGCGATGAACGACATCGCGAACATCGCGCACGCCAGCAGCACGATCGCGGCGCCCGCGGGCACGTTCGCCCACGGCTGTGCCGAGATCAGCAGTCCGCCCGCGCAGCTGATATAGCTGAAGATAAGCGACAGGAAGAACAGCTGGCGCGAGTTGCGCGCGAAATTCCGCGCGGTCGCCGCCGGGACGATCAGGATCGCCGTCACCAGCAGGACGCCCACGGCGCGCACGCACAGGATCACCACCAGCGACAGCAGCGCGGCGAAAAGGTACTGGTACACGGATACCTTGATCCGGTGCACCCCGGCGATCTGTTCGTTCACGGAGATGTGGAGCATCCGGTTCCAGGCGAAGAACTGGAACGCCAGGAACGCGACAAGAAGCCCGGCCAGAAGCGCGATCTCATAGTCGTCGATCGTGAGGATGTCGCCGTACAGGAACATGTTCACGCCGCGCGACGCCTCGCGGTTCCGGCTCACGATCGCGAGCCCGAACGCCACCACGGCGGAGAAGATGATGCCGATCACCGTGTCCGTGGAGAGGCGGCTCCCGCGCCGCAGATACATGATGAAAAGCCCGATCACGAGCGCCAGGCCCGGCATCGTGAATTCGACCGGAAGCGAACAGATCAGACCGAGCGCGACGCCGGCGAACGCCGAGTGCCCGATGGCGTCGGAGAAGAACGACATGCGCGAGTTCACGACCTGCACGCCGGAGAGCGCGGCGAGCGGGGCGATCAGGAGCAGCCCCAGCATCGCGCGGCGCATGAATTCCGGTCCCATGCAATCCAGCGGGAACAGCATGGCGGCGAGGTCGGCGATCTTCAGAACGATCTCATTCAGCATGGCCGGCCTCCGTTCCGTGGTCGTGATTATGATCGTGGCCGCAGGAACATCCGTGCGCCGCGCCGTCGATATGGCAGTGATCGTGCAGGTGCAGGTGTTCGTTGCGCAGCGGACAGTTCTCGGGGCATTCGCGCACGTCCTGCGGGATGCCGTGCAGGTCGGGGAGACCGAGGTGCAGGCCGAACGTCTCGGACAGCACCTGATGGGTCAGCGCCACGCGCGGTTCGCCCTCGCCGAAGACTTTGTGGTTCAGGCAGATCACATGGTCGGCGTGCGCGGTCACGGTCGCGAGGTCGTGGCTGATCATGATCTGCGTGAAGCCGCGTTTTTCGCGGACGCGCCGCAGGAGTTCGCAGCAGATCTGTCCGCCCTTGAAATCGACCCCGGACGTCGGTTCGTCCAGGATCAGGATGTCGGGCTCCTGCAGCAGCGCCTGCGCGAGCAGGACGCGCTGGATCTCGCCGCCGGAGAGCGCGCCGAACGCATGGTCGGCGAGAGCGGTGCATTCGACCTCGTCCAGATAGCGCATGATGCGTTCCACGTGACGTTTGGAGTGCCCCAGGAAAAGCGGCATGCGCTGGAGCCCGGAGAGCAGATAGTCCATGACCGTCATCGGGATGTCGCGGTCGAACACGAGCCGCTGCGGCACGAATCCGAACCGCGGACGCCGTCCGGCTTCATCCAGTCCGGGGAACAGCACCCTGCCGGTATGTTTGATCTGGCCGAGGATCGCGAGCGTGAGCGTGGTCTTGCCCGCGCCGTTCGGGCCGACGATGGCCGTGAACTTGCCGCGCGGGACATGCGCGCACACATCGTCCAGGATGCGGTTTTCGCCGAGGGTCAGGCCGACATGCTCGAACCGGACCGCGTCGGTAGATGCAGGTGCTGTTTCCACTGGCGAGGTCATTCCGCAAGTGCTTTCTTCATGATTTCGAGATTGTTGTGCATCACGTCGAAATAATATCCGGCGGGCGGTTCGGCGGGGCCGGACGCCACCGGGTCGATCTTCACGACGGTCGCGCCGGTCTCCTTGCCGATGAGCTTGGCGAGTTCGTCCGGGTACTGCGGCTCGGTGAAGATGACTTTCACGCCGTGTTCCTTGAATTCCTTCGTCATGGCCGTGATCTCGGCGGGCGAGGGGGGCGTTTCGGGATCGGCGAAAATCGCGAGCGGCGTCTCGAATCCGCAGTCGCGCAGGAGGTAGTCGAAGACGTTGTGCTGGGCGGCGACGTGTTTGTCCGCGTACGGCGCGAGCTGCGCTTTGAATTCGTCGCCGAGGATCTGGAGTCGTTTGTCGAGTTTTGCGGCGTTCTCGCGGAACTTGTTTGCGTGGAGAATGTCGCTTTTCTCGAGTTCGTCGGCGATGGTCGCGACGATCTTCCTCGCCTCGTACGGACTGGCGAAGAAATGTCCGTTCTCGCCGCCATGATGATGGTGATGATGGCCTTCCGCCTCGTGGTCGTGGTCTGCCTCGTGTTCATGTTCATGCTCGTGGTCGGCGTCATGGTCCTCGTGCTCGTCATGATCGTCGTCTTCTCCGTCGTGCTCGTGTCCGGTCTCATGGTCGTGGTCGTCGTCTTCGTCGCCGCCGATCACGTCAATCCCCGCGCCAGTGTCGATCACCACGATGCCCTTGCCTGCGGACAACGCAGCTTTGCAGATGTGCTCGTCGAGTCCCGCGCCGTTCTTGAACAGCAGGAGCGGCTTGCGGGCGGCGGAGACCTTCATGAGGTCGTTTGCGGTCAGGACGTAGTCGTGGGGGCAGCCGGCGTCCGGCGGGGTCAGCAGCTCGACCTCGATCCCGGTTCCGTCTACGACTTCCCGGGTCAGCACCCAGATCGGATACGTGGTCGCGGCGACGCCGTAGCCTTCCGAGGACGCATTGTGAACTGCCGACGTGATCTTGCCGGGCAGTACAAAGAGTACGGCGCACAGCGCGATGAGCGCCAGCAGAAATGCGATTGTGAAATATTTCATGGTTTAACTCCTTTTTTTTTGGGGGGGGGGAGCCTGAGTTAGTTGAAAACTAATAATATACATGAAAAAGGAAAAAAAGCAAGCGTCCCGACCATGATTCCTTTATTTTGAGGAGGCCGGGACGAGGTTTGTTTCGTGTCGAAACGAGCGTCAGGCGGCGGGATCGGCGGCTTCCGCCTCCGCGTTCTTCGCCTCGTCCTTCTTCGGCTTGAGGATCTCCCGGACCTTTTCCATGTTCTCTTTGCCGAATTCGTCGTCGGGCGCGATGACCAGCAGATGCTTGCACTGTTCTTCCGCCTGAAGGTATTTCCCGTCGGCTATGTCCTTTTCGATGACGTGCTTCATGCAGTCGATCCAAAGCGCGACGATATCCTCGCGGTAGTTCACGGCGTGACGCGGGAACTTGAGGACGTCCACTGCTTCCTCGTAGCGCTTTGCCTCGGACAGCCGCTGTGCGTAGATGAACGCGGGGAGCATGGAATTCTTTTCGAGATCGAACGCCTCCTTCGCCATTTCCAGTGCCTTCTGTTCATCGCCTTTGGCATGATAGATGATGGAAAGATTGATATAAAGCAGAGAAGGTGAGCGGTAGGTCTTCAGGATTGCCTTATATTTTGCCTCCGCCTCGTCGAACCAATCATATTTGCACAGGCAGTTCGCTGCGTAGAACGTGAACTCCGGGTCGCCGGTCGGGGTCGAAACCAGCAGTTCCAAAGCCTCTTTTTTTCCGGATTCGTCCTCTGCTGAGAGCAGGGCAGCGGCGCGGAAGAACTTTCCGTAATGCTCAAGTTTGCCGTCCTTTGCGGTGTCCAGCATGTCCGCCATGGCCGTCAGATCCGCCGTCCGTTTGTTCTTTTCGCAGAATTTGAAATACTGAGCCAGCAGTTCCAAATCGAACTCGGACTGTTCCAGCAGTTCCTGGAAAATGACCTTTGCCTCATCGTATCGTCCGATCTGGTCCAGTGCCAGCATCTGCAGGATCAGGATTCCGCGGTCGGGTTCCTGTTTTGCCTCTTCCATTGCCGCCAGAATTCGTTCGACGATGTCAAGCGCCCGTTCCGCTTTCCCGTTGAGGATCAGGTATTCCGCCGTGATCCGCTGAAGCAGGATGTCGTTCGGGAACTGGTCCAGAGCGGCCATCAGATCATCTTCCTTCACCAGACCTTTTTTATACTGGTCCACGAGGATAATTTCCGTGAGCATCGGGTCGCCCTGCAGATACCCGGTCAAAATTTTCGCCAGGTCGGCCATCTGCGACGGATCCTTCTGGTTTTCCGGCTTTTTCATTTCTTCCGAGATATAATTCATACAGACGAACAGGGCGCGGGTATGAATATCGTGGAACGGCGCCGCGGAGAAGATTTCCTGTGCTACAGTCCGAATCTCGTTAGACGATTTATTCGCCAGGGCTACGCGCAGACGTATGAAGCGGGCGAGCGGGGAATCGATAAGTTTGCCGGATTTCCGGACGGTGGCGGCGAGTTTTTCCTCGTTATTCTCCAAAAATGCGATCAGGATCTCCGTATAGTCTGCCAGGACCGGCAGGGGACCGGTTTTCCGTCGCAGTTTCTTTTCCAGGGCCTTGAGTTCGTCCAGTTTTCCTTCGAAGACGCAGGACTCCGCATATGTCAAGTAAAGATTGAGGTCGTCGATGGTCTTCAGGTATGGTTCTGCCGTGTTCAACATGTCTTCGAACCGGTATATCGAAAAATAGTAATCAGCCAGAAGCGGAGTTCCGGCGAAATAGTTGATTTCCACGAGTTGTTTCAGCATTGCTTCATATTCGGCATCATCCCCGTTGTCTTGTTCCAGGCGGCGGATGGCGATGTAAAGCGCTTCGAATTGGATCACGGGATCTTCCGATTTCATTGCCTGATCCAGGAAAGCGTCGCGTTCCCCCTCGGACAGGTTCGGAAAATTTGCCATGAATTCCGCCATCAGTCCCAGTTCGTTCTTGTGGAACGCTTCCGGATCGGCCTTTACGGCTTTCTGGTAGGCGTCGTCCCCGTCTTTCTGATAGCCGGCGCGATAGGAAGAGATCACGAAAAGGTACAGTTCCTGGTCGGTCAGTTCTTCGTTTCCTCTGACCTTCCGTCCCAGGATGCTGTGCAGGAGCGTATAGCTCGCGGCACGCACCGCGCTGTTCAGCATGTTTTCGTAATATTCTTTGTTCAGCGGGTTCAGGGAACTTGCCGTCTGCCACATCTGTGCCTCCATCCCCGTGTTGCCGAATTCATGATAAATGTTTGCCAGCGCCACGAATTCCGCTTCGGCGTTCGGATCCTGCCGGGTATAGGCGTTCAAAAGACGTTCTGCCAACACATATTCCTTTTTTTCGTACGCGGTCATCGCCGCGCGGCGCAGCCGGGTGCGCCGGACCGTCTTCATCCCGAAATATCCGCATGCCAGCAGACAGGCAATAAGCACGAACCCCAGCACGATCAGCGCAATGATTCTCCGGTTCATGGTTGTTACGTCTTTCCTTCCGTTGTTCCGTTTTATTCCGAAATCCGCATGCCGGATGCACGCGAATCTGCCATCTGTCATCTGCCTTCCCCGTCTTTGTTCCGAGTTCAAAAAAAAAACATCGGATTAAAAATCAGCAGGCAGTCCATCCGGGGAAAGCGGGATGGACCGTCTGCTTTCGAAGCCTTTTCCTCCTTCCGGAGAATCCGGCATCATGATCTTTCAAACACATCCGTTTCGGGGAAGGCCGGTGAAGACCTCCCCGAGACGGTTTCCGAAATCAGGCCTTTGCCTGCTTGCGGTTGCGGTACATCACGAACGCGGCGCCGAAGCCGAGCGCGATGAGGAGCGTCACGACCGGAGCCGGAAGCGGAGCACCCATGGGGCCGCCTTTCTCAACGAAAGCGGCGCCGGACATGATCTGAGCCTTGATCTGACCGTTTTTAAACTGATTATCCCCGAAGAAAAGGATGGAGTTGGTTTTTTTGTCGGAGAAATAAAAGCCGTTTGTTGCCTGATCATTGACAGGGGAAAAAACAAGCTTTTTGCCATCGCCGTTGCGTCCCGCAAAGCCGATCATTTCCGTGGTTTCGGCGTCAAACGGCACGGTGAACACATAGGCATGAAGGTCATCAGAGTTGCGATATTGGGGGATAGACGCAATTTCGGCCTCCGTGAGCTCTCTTCCGGTGATGTTTGAATTGTCAAGGGTCAGAGACTGCTCGAATGTCTTGGTGGTGCCGTCCGCATTATACCCGACTGCATAATAGGTCCAGCCGCTGGTCGTATCGGCCGTGCCGGCATACTGGAGCAGGGTGACGGTCAGGGTGTTGTTCCCGGAGGTGGCATAATAATATCCACCGGTGGACGTAGTAGACATCGTATAAGTGGTTTGCGCGAGCGCCTGTTCGTCTTCCGGCTCGACCGCAAGAGCGGAAGCGGCGCCAATGGTGAGGAAGAGGGCGGCGGAGAGAAGGAGATTGTGAAGTTTCATGGTAAGAGGTCTTTCTTTGTGTTTGTTCCGGCGTTTTTCACCGGGACTTCCGGTCCTTGTTCTAGATTTGTTGTGAGAATCCGGAAGCGGTTTCGGGGCATTCAAATCAAAAAGGAATCCGGTCCGCGGCACCCCGTGGGCCGCGTCCGCAGGTCACCGGCAACGCAATACGTTCGGCGTGCCGGGAATCCCGCCTCATTCCCTCTGACAGAATAAATCCGGTCCAGGGGAGATGGTGTGAATCGTTTCAGGCGGATACAAATACGAAATCTGCATGCGGAGGAGACGCGCCGTGAGCAGGAGCACGTCCTCCGCCGTTTGTTCGGAATGAGCGTTGCGGCGGCCGTTTCGGATTTTCCGGGCGAGTCCGAACGCCGCACCGAGGAGAAGGGTGATCAGGACGCCGGGGAGCGGCTGACCGTGAACGTTGCCGATGCCGAGTTCCTGATGCAGGAATTCCGAAGCGGCGGACTTGATGGAACGGGTGAAGAGGAAGATCGGAGCGGCGATTTCATCCGACACGGCGGCTTCCGCCTCGGCAACATCCGCATCCGCGGACACAGCATACTCGCCCGCTGCGGACACATCGAACGCATCCACAGCAAGCGTCTCGAACGAGAAGCCCGCCGCCAGCAGGACCATCACCAGAAATGTCAGAAGCCGTTTCATGAAGCCGTTACTCTTATTTTACTAAAGAATTTGGAGAAAAATATATACCGTCAATTGCTTTATTTCAAATTAAAGTTATGTTTTTTTTAGATTTTTCTGAAAAACAATAATATTTCGTTAGATGCTAATTAAATCTGAACAGGGAGGGGGGAACAAGACCGGAAAGGGGGCTGTTTTATACCTCGCCCTGCTTCGGGAAGAGCATTTTCCGGACTTTTTCCAGGTATTCTTTTCCGAAACCATCGTCCGGCACGACGATCAGAAGATGCTTGCATTGTTCCTCCGCCTGAAGCAGCTTCCGTCCTGCAATGCTTTTTTCAATGGCATGGTGCATACATTCGCGCCAAAGGTCCACGATGTCTTTGCGGTAGTTTACGGCATGGCGCGGGAAATCAAGAACGGTTACGGCTTCCTCAAAACGCTCTGCTTCGGCCAGCCTTTTTGCGTAGACAAACGCCGGAAGCATGGATTCCTTTTCAAGATCGAACGCCGCTTCCGCGGCTTCCAGTGCTTTTTCTTTTTCTCCTTTCGCGTGGTAGATGTTGGAAAGATTGACATAAGGCAGGGACGGAATGCGATAGGTCTTCAGGATCGCCCCGTATTTCGTTTCGGCATCATCGATCCGGCCGTGTTTGTACAGGCTGTTCGCCGCATAGAACGTATATTCCGGGTCATCGGACGGAGCCGAGGCGAGCAGATCAAGCGCCTCGTTTTTCTTCCCTTCGTCTTCCGTCTGCAGCAGCGCCGCCGCACGGAAAAAAACACCGAAACGTTTCCGGGTTTCGTCCTCCAGGCTGCCGAGACGGTCGGCCATGGATCCCAGATCCGCCGACCGGCCATTGTGCACACAGAACAGGAAATACTGCTCCAGAAGCTCCGGGTCGAATCCGGACTGCACCACCAGTTCCCGGAAGGCCTCGGCCGCTTCGTCATGCCGCCCGAGCTGATCCAGCGCCAGCATGAGAAGGATTTGAACCCCGCGTTCAGGCTTCCGGTCCGCGTTCTTTTCCGCATCCAGTATTTCTTCGAGGACCGGCAGCGCCTGTTCCGCTTTCTCATGGAAGACCAAATATTCCGCGGTGATCCGCTGGAATTGCGCATCGTCGGGAAACTGCTCCAAAGCCGCGAGCAGGTCGGGTTCCGCCGCCACACTTCTTCGATACTGGTCCATGAGGATGATTTCTGTGAGGAGCCTGTTCCCGTGCAGATAGTCGGACAGCACTTTTGCCAGCGCGGCCATCCGAGACGGGTCCTTCTGATTTTCCTCCTTCTTCATTTCAGCGGAAACATAATCCAGGAAGATAAGCAGTGCGCGGTCATGCAGATCGTGAAATGGCGGATGAGAGAATACGTCTTCTGCCACGGACAGGATCTCGCCGGGCGCTTGGTTCGCCATCGCCACGCGCAACCGGATAAAGCGCGAAAGCGCGGAATCGATGCGTTTGCCATGTTTACGGAAGACCGCGGCAAGCTTATCCTCGTCATTTTCAAGGTATGCGATCAGGATTTCGCAATAGTCCGCCATATACGGCAGAAAACCGGGTTTCGGACGCAGTTTCTTTTCCAGTTCCCTGATTTCGTTGAGCTTACCCGTAAAAGCGAAGCTTTCCGCATACAGCAGATAAAGGTCCATATCATCAATGGTCTCCAAATACGGACTTAAAACACCGATCACTTCATCGAACCGGCATCTTGAGAAATAAAAATCCGCCAGAAGCGCCGTCCCCGCGAAATAATTCGCTTCCACAGCCAGCTTCAGCATGCTCTCGAATTTCTCGTCGTTCCCGGGATCGTCGCCGTCGCGTTGTTCCAGGCGGCGCAAATCGGTATAAATCGCCTCGAATCGTATCTCCGGATCCTCCGACTGCATGGCATCGATCAGGAAAGAATCACGTTCGCTGTCGGACAACGTCTCATAGACTGCTATGAATTCCGCCATCCGCCCCAAATCGTTCTTGTGAAACACGTCGGGATGCTTTTTTACATACTTGTTGTAGGCATCTTCTCCGTCCTTCGGATAGCCGGAACGGTAGGAAGAGATCACATACCAATATAACTCCTGGTCCGTGAACTTTTCATCCGCCCGGGCTTTCCGCCCCAGAACACCGTGCATAAGGGCGTAGCTTGCGGATTTCACCATACAGTCCAGCATTTTTTCACGATATTCCGGATTCTGCGTGTCCAGTGTCGTGGCCGTCTGCCACATCTGCGCTTCCATTCCCACGTTGCCGAAGTCGTGATAGATGTTTGCCAGCGCCACGAATCCCGCCTCGTCATCCGGGTCATTTTGAACTTGCCGAAGCAAAAGGGGTTCCGCCAACGCGTATTCCTTGTTCTCGTATGCCGTCATCGCTGCGCGGCGCAGACGGGTGCGGCGGACGATCTTCATGCCGAAATATCCGCACACCAGCAGACCTGCGACAAGGACAAGTCCGAATAAGGCCAGTGAGATGGTTTTTTTTCTGTTCATAATCAGTTTTTTCTACCTTCGTTGGATTTCAATCCGGGACTGTTTCGGGAGAAGATCCGTTGCATCATTTCCTGTTCGGATCGGAGACATCAGTCATCCATCTTTGCTCCTGTCGTAGTGAACATCGCCAGAACGATCCCGCACCCAATCGCCAGGAAAAGAATCGCAAGCGGAATCGCATAAGGAGAAGTGGAATAATCTTCCTCTTCGGCAGACTTGGCATATGAGCCGCCGAATAATATGATTGATCTGTTCTGACTGTTGGCAAATGCCTTTTTTTCGAAGACAAGGATCGAGTAAGTTCCTCCATCCGACAATTGAACACTTTCGGATGTCTCTGTTTTGACCTCAGGAAAAACGAACAGGGTATCTCTGTCATCATATCCTGCGATACCGGCTTTGTCGACAGCGCTTTTATCGAAGGGAACATCAATTTTATAGACCATGAGTTCATCGTCAGTACGATTTGCGTTCGCCCCCCCTGTTTCAGCATCCGCAAAACGTGATTCTGAAGCAGCTTGGGCTGCCTGTTCATCGGCAGAAACGGAAGAACCGCCGAATGATGCATTCGTGCCGCTGTTCTTATAGTCGGTTGAAAAAGATTTCCATACCCGTTCCGTTTCGGCAATGCTGCTGTATTTGGATAGCGTTATGGTCAGAACATTTTTTTCGTCAGTTTGATGGAAATATCGGATAAAGGCATCCTCACCTTTGGCGGGATCGGGGTTGCCAAAGGCATATGTGATCTCTCTGAGTGTGTTTTCGTCGGCCGACTCATCCGCAAAGGCATAACCGGCGCCGGCAAAGAGAAAGAACGTGACAGAAAGAAAAAGAAAGAAGGGGCTCATGAAGGAATACCTTTTTGTCGAAGGGCACATGCGGAACAGCGACTTATTCATGGAAGACGATAGCTTCGAACACGGTGAACGACGCGCCTTCGCGCCAGGCGTC
Source organism: Victivallales bacterium (assembly GCA_045114235.1). Classification (GTDB taxonomy): domain Bacteria; phylum Verrucomicrobiota; class Lentisphaeria; order Victivallales; family UBA1829; genus UBA1732. Next base: position 22,246 of record JBGUKB010000047.1, on the reverse strand, counting down.
CGGCGGGAGACCCGCCTTCATCGCGAGGTTGGACAGTGTCTCTTCGATGCCCCAGCCCTGTTCCGGCGCGACCTGCGGCAGGAAGACCGCGGACCGTCCGTTTTTGGTCAGGGTCATGCCGTGGCGGCCGATCACGATGTCGCGCCAGCTTCCGACCGGGACGGCGGGCGTGAGGGCGGAGATCTCGATCGCGACGTCCGCGAATTCCTGCGCGGTCAGCGGGAGAAACCTCGGATCGCGGAAGGCGGCGTCGACGGCGCGGCCGAGAACGGCTTTCCAAAGCGGGCGGAAGGGCTGGATTTCGCCGATGCAGCCGCGCAGACGGTGGTTCTGTTTCATCGAGAGCGTCACGAACGCGCCCATGTTCTTGCGGAGCGCGGGGGACAGCACGTCCGGGTTCACGCCGAGCGCGTCCGCCATGGGGACCATGCGCGTGTTCAGGGCGTACTGGATGGCGCGGCGTGCGAGGTCGAGCAGGAAACTCCTGTCGGCGGCGGAGAGACCGCCGGAATCCGCATCCGTCTCGGCTTCCGTCTGTTCCGGGGCGGGCGGGAATTCCGCATGGAATCCGATGGAGCAGTAGCAGACGAACCGGGAGAAGTCGCGGGATTCGTCCGAACTGGTGGCATAGTGGAGCACGGAGCCGGTGCAGCCATCGGGGAGCATCCGCAACGCGGCGCGGATGGGTTCGCGCCCGCAGATGGTCGCGCCGGATTCGTCCAAGATGCGCTCGAAGCGCGCCGTGTCGCGGCGGGCGATCGCGTCCGCCGCGTCGAGGTTGAGCGCGCGCGTCTTCGCCTCGGTGTCCTGCGGGAAGGGTTCATAGTCGAAGTCGCTGCCGTAATGGATGAAATCCGAACTGACGACCAGCAGCACATCGTCCGCGAGGAACGGCTTCAGCGCGGCGGCGAGGGCGTCGGCGGCGTGCATGCTCAGGTTGCCGACAACAAACGGAAGAAGTTTGAAATCATCAAGGCAGTGCTGAAGGAACGGATACTGGATCTGCGTACTGTGTTCGAGCTTGTGTACGCTGTCGTCCGCGCGGAACATCGCGTTTCCGAGCAGGGCGCCGCGCATGGCGGTGTCCAGCGGGATCGTCCCGAGCGGCGTGGAGACGGCGTCGGCCATCGGCATGACCGCGAGGTCGCGGATGCCGTAGCGGTGGCTCGGGGCAAGGAGGATCACGCGCCGGACTTTCCTGCGGTCGACCGCGGCATAGGCATAACCCGCCGTCGGCCCGGAATACAAATACCCGGCGTGCGGCACCACGATCACATTGCACGGCTTTTCCGGCACGGGGCACGGCGCCAGGAACGAATCGATCATGGCGTTGAGACTGGCGGAATCGCCCGGATACCACGAGCCGGCAATGGTCGATGCGAGGGTCTGCGATGCGGACATAGAGGAAGCTCCTTCCGTGAAAACCGATGAAATACGTATCACGGAAAACATATCATAGGTTTCGAAAAATGCAAGCGGGAAACCGCAAAAGCCGCGCCGCATGGAAAAGAACCGCAAAATATCGGGGCTGTTTTACGACCCGGTATGTCTGCCTCGCACGTAAGTTTTTTCCGCAAAAAAAAGGTTCCGTGCTTGATTTTTCCCGAAATGTGGGGTATAGTAAAGAGATTGCTTTGCAATGGCGTGATGGTCGAGCGGCTAAGGCAACGGTTTGCAAAACCGGTTCTGGTGGGTTCAACTCCCACTCACGCCTCCAATTCGCCCCCTCCTTGAGGCGGCAGGGTTCCCCCTCATTCTCCCTGCCGCCTCTTTTTTTTGTCCGTGCACCCGAGTACAGAGCCTCCGGGGGACTGTGTGTCAGGCAAGTGAAGAGCGGAAGGCCGTTTTCGCGAATAAAAGGAGGAAACGACTTGATTTCGGGCAAAAACGTGGTATAGTAGGTGGATCAGACAACCCCCGAACGGAGCCAGCCATGGGAAAACACAAAGTCCTGAACACCCCCGCCATCCGGCGCATCCCGACCTATCTGCATAAGCTCATGCTCATGCACGCGGCCGGGGAGGAGTTCGTGTCGACGTCCAAGCTGGCGGACTACATGGGGCTGGACCCGATCATCGTGCGGAAGGACTTCGAGCTGACCGGCATCCAGGGGACGCCCGGCGTCGGCTTCAAGACGGCGGAGCTGATCGCCTCGCTGCGGCGGTTCCTCGGCTGGGACGCCCATACCACGGCGTGCCTCGTCGGAGCGGGTTCGCTCGGCAGCGCCCTGCTCGGTTACGAGGAGTTCGCGGAATACGGCCTGCGGTTCACATTTGTGTTTGATGCCGATTCCCGCAAGCACGGCATCCTGATCCACGCGCACGAGGTGCTGGACGTGCGGAAGATGCGCGAGTATCTCGCGCCCGCGCCGCCGGACATCGGGATCATCTGCGTGCCGTCGTCCACCGCCCAGATGGTCGCGGACGAGCTCGTGCAGTGCGGCGTGAAGGCGATCTGGAATTTCGCGAACGTGTGCCTGCGGGTCCCGCACGACGTGATCGTGCAGAGGGAAGTCATCGCGGGCGGATTCGCCCTGCTCTCCATGAAGCGCCGCAGCCACGGCGCGGAGACCGGCCAGGACGACTGACCGGCGTGTCTTTTTCCGCAAATCGAGCTGAGCCGCATCGTTTTTGCGGCGTCTGCCTTATCCTCAATCGAACAGGTCGAGGAACCAGTTCTTTTTCTTCGCCTTCAGCAGGGATTTCCGCACCATGACGACTTCGCTCTGGTCGGTCGTCACGCAATCCATCACGGCCCCGGAGAATCCGGGCACGCCCTCCGGGATCGCGCGGTTCACGACCTCCGTGGCGGAACGGTCGATCTGAAGCGGGGCGTCGCCGCCGCCGTCCGGGAACGTGAAGAAGACTTCGAGCTTGAAATCGTAGCCGGGGATATTGGCGGATTCGGCAAGGAAATAGACTTTCTGCGCGGCGATGCCGGAAGCATTGTCCTTCGTCGCGTTGTTGTAAGTCGCCGTGGCCGTGACCTTGTCTTCGGCGAGCTCCAGTCCGTTGGCCCTGATCGCCTCCAGCATCGGCTTCGCGGACGCCGTCCATTTGCCGCCGGGCGCGACCTTGCGCGACTTCCCGAGGTATTCCTCCGGGCGGTCCGGCGGAGCGGCGAACATGGACGCGATCAGACGGCGCGCGCCGGGGAGCATTTCGCGAATCTCTTTTTTCGTCTTCGCGCCGTTCGTCCCGGCGGAGCCGCCGCCCAGCACGGATTCCGCAGCGTCCTCGTCCGTGCCGAGGGGGATGTCCCGCAAGTTCACGCCGGAGGACCGGACGATGGCGGTCATGCCCGCGAGCGGGGCGTAGTCGGTCTTCACGCCGTCGACGACCTGCGACAGCATCTCGACCTTGAACTGGACCACGAGCGGGTCGAGCGACTGGTAGACGAGCTCGCCGACCGCATGGATTTCGTGCGTCTCACGGCGGCGCGGCGGGTTGTCGATCCCGACCAGTTTCATCCGGTAGGTCCGCACCTGCCGCGTGTTCACGGAGATCACATACGGCTCGCCGATCTTCGGGCGTCCGTCGAACCTCAGCTCGGCCTCCTTGGCGTCCTTCGCTTCGAGGAGCGCGGGAAGCAGGAGGAGCCCCGCCGTCAGGAGCGCGGCGCGGCAGAAAAGGACGGCTGTGTGGAGATTGTTTCTCATACGAACTCGAAATCGTCCATGGTCTGAAGTTCGCGGTGAACGAACTCGGCGGCGAGCGCGAACGCGCGGGCGCGATGGCTGAGCTTGCTCTTCACCGCTTCGCCGAGTTCGCCGAACGTCCTGTCGTAGCCGTCCGGGATGAAGATCGGGTCGTAGCCGAAACCCTCCGTGCCGCGCGGTTCGGACGCGATCGTGCCCGTCACCTCGCCGCGGAACGTCTCCACGATGTCGCCGCGGTAGGCGAGCGCGATGACGCAGACGAAACGCGCGCGGCGGTCGTCGAAGTTTTTCAGCTCGGCGAGGAGTTTCGCCATCTTTTCGGGATACGTGGCGTTCTCGCCTGCGTAGCGGGCGGAATAGATGCCCGGCGCGCCGCCCAGCGCCAGCACTTCCAGCCCGGAATCGTCCGCGAACGCCGCCATGTCGGCATAGCGCGCCGCCTGGCCCGCCTTGATGCGGGCGTTCTCCTCGAACGTCGTGCCGTTTTCGACGATCTCCGGGAACCCCTTGATCGTGTCGGGGGAGATGATGCAGACGCGGTCGGAATCGGCCGAAGTGTTGAGCATGGCCTGGAATTCCTGGATCTTGTGCTTATTGGTGGTGGCGGCGAGGATCTGAAGCATGGGAGCGTGTCTCCTGTCTTAATTGCCTGTCAGTTCGTTGTAGATTTGTTCGTATTCATCGACCATGCGTGCGACGGAGCACAGCACGAAGGGCTTGGACCGGCCCGCCTGGGCCGCCTCGTACAGCGCCTTCGCCAGCCGGATCCCGTCCGGGTCGTGGTTGAAATCGATGCATTGCGCGAAGCCGTCCGTGTACTGTTCGCAGAGTTCGGGAAGGGAATCGGCGGTGGACGTGACCACGGGGAGTCCGAGCGTCATGGCCTCGACAAGTGTGAGCCCGTAGCCCTCATAGCGGGACGGGATCACCATGACGTCGAACGCCGCCATCAGGCTGCGGGCGTCCGAGCGGTATCCCGGCAGCGCGAACGCGAGGTTCGGGAAGTTCATTTCCCGCACGCGCCGCTCCAGGTCGTCGCGCTCCGGCCCCTCGCCGATGATGACGACGCCCCAGCGCTCCCCCTCCGGCACGCGGTCGGACAGCGCCTTCATGCGGTCGAAGAGCAGGTCGTATCCCTTCTGGCGGTCGAGCCGCCCCACGGATCCGATCACTTTCGTGCAGCCCTCCATCATGCACCATTTGCGGAATTCGCGGCATTCCTCCGGCGTGGCGGGCTCCACGGGGTCGCAGCCGTTGTACACCACGCGGAACCGTTTGCGCGGGATCCGGCAGACGGCGGAATGGAACCGCGCGGCGGCCTTGGAGACGGCGGTCAGCGCGGTCGCGTGGCGGACCGATATGCGGTCCAGCATGAAGTAGAACCCCTGCGTGCGGCGGCGGTCGGCGATATGGATCGTGTTCACGAGCGGGATCCCGCTGCCGGCGAGCGCGAAACGCGCCAGCAGATTGGCGTGCATCATGTGCGAGTGGACGATCTCCGGCTCCAGGCGCTGAAGCGCGTACCGCACCAGGAACGGCAGCACGAAGAAATCGAGCTTGGTCGCGTTCAGGAACGCCACGCGCGCCCCGGCAGTCTGAAGCGCGTCCACCAGGCAGTCGTCCTGCGGCGGCGCCATCAGGGACAGCACGTCGCACGTGTGCCCGCGTGCGAAGAGGCTGCACACCACGTCGGTCAGGACGCGTTCCGCCCCAGCCGGATCCAGATCTGTTATGAGCGATACGATTTTCATAGCGTTTTCGATCCCAAAAAGGCGAACTGCAACATAAGCCGGATTCTGTCTCCGCGTTTCCGCGGGGGCGGCCATCTGTCTAAGCGGCCAGAACCCGGAACTGATAACGCCGCGGGCAGCGGCATCGTTCCCTATTTGGCCTTGCTCCGGAAGGGGCTTGCCATGCGGCCCGGATCGCTCCGGAGCCCGGTGGTCTCTTACACCGCCGTTTCACCCTTGCCGTCCGTCCGAAAACGTCCGGCGGTCTGTTCTCTGTTGCGCTTTCCTTCCCGCGGGGTTGCCCCCGCGGCATCCTTCTTGAAGAAGGACTTCCTGCCCTGTGGAGTCCGGACTTTCCTCTTTGCAAAGCAAAGCGGCCGCCGTTGCAGTTCACGCATCTACTATACCATGCGCACGCGGAAAATGCAAATCATTTTCGCGTTTTTCGGTGCGGAAACGCCCGATGCCGGATGACGGGAGACGCCGGCAGAATGAAACCCTGCACGGATGTGGCGCATCAGGGAAAGGGCGGATGCTTTTTCGGACTTTTTTTGTTCCGCGGTTTGCAATCCGCTTTCCCGCGTGATACATTGTTTTACGGACTCCATGAGCAATTGAACGGAAAGAACACGGAGCGAACTATGATGTTATGCCAGATCTGCAAGGCCAATCCGGCCACCATTCACATACAGGAAATCGTCAACGGCGAGACAAACACCCTCCATATCTGCCCGGAATGCGCGAAGAAACGCAACCTGGCCGAGGGGAACGCCGCCAATTCGCATTTTCACGAAATGCTCGAACGTCTCACGCAGGCGATCGCGAACAGCGCCGATCTGAAACTCGCCGAGCTCTTCGACCAGAAGAAGCCGCAGGAGGAGGAAGCGCAGGACCTGCTGTGCGAGGCCTGCGGCGCAAGCTGGCACGCATACAGGAAAACCGGCAAGGTCGGGTGCGCCGCCTGCTACGAGCAGTTCAATCATCTTCTTCTTGAAGATATCGAGCTCAATCAGCATGGCAGCGTGCATTGCGGCAAGACGCCGCCGGAAACGGTCGAGCAGTGGCACGATCCGGCGGTTTCCGAACGCATCGGACTGCGGCGCGAACTCGAACGCCTCCGCAAGGGGCTTGACGAGTCCGTCCGGCGCGAGGAGTTCGAGCAGGCGGCCGAGATCCGCGACAAGATCGCCGCGATCGAGACCGAACTCAAGTCCGCCGAATTCATCCCGGACGAATCCGCCCCTGAAACGCCGAAAAAGACGCGTGCCCGCGGAAGGAGGAAGAGCTCATGATCTTCCATCCGCGCATCCGCCACCTCGCGGCGAAGGGCCCGGTCTTCATCGGACAGGGCCCCATCCTCTCCACGTTCCTGTCGCTCTCGCGCAACATCGAGGGGTTCCAGTTCCCCGCGACGGCGTCCACGAACGTTCTGGAGTCGGTCGCCGAGCTCACGCTCGCCGCCATGCACCACGAGGATGTGCACGGCCTGCTCCCGAGCATGTTCCAGATCAAGCACGAACTTTTGACCACGTCCGACCGCGATCTGCTCGTGGAACGCGAGCTGATGGACCGTTCGCAGACGGACATCGCCGCCTGCCGCGTCTTCGTCTGCGCCGAGGACGGGTCTACCTCGGTCCTCCTGAACGGCGACGACCACATCTGGCTTCACATGACCGCGCCGGGATCGGCGTTCCGCGAGACCTGGGACCGGATGTCCGAGCTCGAGTCCGCGCTTGCACGCCACCTTCGGTTTGCGTTCCATCCGCGCTACGGTTATCTGACCAGTGCGCCCGCGCTCGCCGGGACCGGCCTCAGGATCACGTTCCTGATCCATCTGCCCGCGCTCGGGCTCTCCGGCCGCCGCAAACGCATCCTCGAACGCCTGGAGGACGCCGGGCTCACCGCCGCGCCGTATTTCCCGGTCGACGGGAAGCCCGCCGGAAACCTCTTCCTCATTTCCAACCGGACCACGCTCGGCGAACGCGAGGAGGACCTGGGGCTCCGCATGACGGAGATCGTCACGGCGATCTCCCGCGAGGAGGAGCGCACCCGCGCCGAGCTCATCAGCCGCCAGAAACTGCTGTTCCTGAACGCCTGCGGCCGCGCCTACGGGCTGCTCCGCAACACCTATCTCATCCCGACCTCGGAAGCGCTCGACGCCCTTTCCATCATGAAGCTCGGCGCGGATTCCGGCGTCTTCCGGCAGTTCACGCGGCAGGACTGGGCGGAACTTCTCCTCGAATGCCAGCCCGCGCACCTCTGCTGCCGCACGAACATGGCGCTGTCGCCCATGGAACGCGGCAAATGCCGTGCCGAACGTTTCCGCGAACGCCTTCACGGCCCGGAGGCTGCCGCCGAGACCGGCGACGAAACGGAAACTTGAGCGCATCCGACCACAAGACGAACCGGACCCGCCGAACCGCATAACCCCGCCTCAGCCTGAGCAGACATGGACACCACGTTTTTCAGCATCGCACTGGCCGTTCTCGAAATGACCTTCCTTTTCGTGACGCTCCTGCTGCTTCACGGCCTGAAAAAACAGCTCGGCGCGCCTGCGTCCTACGTCGCGATGGGTCTGCTCTTCGGGTTCACGCAGTTCGCGGGCGCGGGCGGCATCACGATCGTCACCGGGTACTCCGGGTTCGACATCCCGCTTTCGTCCGGCGTGCTCATGCTGCCGTTCCTGGGCATTCTCGCGGTCATCTACATCGCCGACGGCACGCTGTCCGCCCAGCGCGTGATCATCGGGCTCATGATCTCGCTTGCGCTGTATCTGTACCTGGCGCACCTCACCGTGACCCAGGCGGAAATGCTCCCGCCGCCGGACACCGCCTCCGACCAGCTCCCCGTTGCGTTCGCCGCCATGATGCGCAGCAGTCTGCGCGTGATGGCCGCCAACGTGCTGTCCTTCACGGTCGATATCTTCCTGATCCCGATCTTCTACCAGGGGCTCCGCAACCGCCGCATCAACCTCTTCCTCTGCGTGGCAGCTTCGCTCATCGCGGTCCAGCTGAGCGACGCCCTGGTCTTTTCCGCCGTGTACCGCTGGGGACGCCCGGACTGGTGGCTTGACCTGGAGACGTCCTACCTCTTCAAGACGCTCATGGTGCTGTGGCTCAGCGTCATCATCACGTTCTACATCTCGCGCATCCGCTACGAGCTGCCCGGCGAGGGCCGCGGCGCGCTCGACATCGTGATCGCGTTCTTCGGCAACTACGGCAGGCGCGTCGAGCTGGAAAAGACGCTGCGCGACACGGAGGAACGCTACCGCGTGCTGTTCCGCAACGCCGTCGCGAGCATTTTCCTGACTGATTCCGACGGCGTCATTTCCGAGGTCAACGACTCCGCCGCCACGATGTTCCGCACCACCGCCGACGAGCTCAAGGATAAATCGTTCCTCGAACTCGCCGGGATCGAACGGGAAAAGTGGGACGCGCTTCTGACCGAACCCGAGGCGCGCTACACCGCCACGCCGCCCGGCACCGACCGTATCCTCGAGCTCGCCATCAACCGCGTCGTCATCGACGAGACCCCGATGGTGCTGGTCCACGGGCGCGACGTGACCGAACGGACGCGGCTCGAACGCGAACGCGAGGTGTGGCGCGAACAGACGTTCCACCGGCAGCGCCTCGAGTCCATCGGCGAGCTCGCGGGCGGCATCGCGCACGACTTCAACAACTTCCTTCAGGCGATCCAGGGGCACCTCGACCTCATCAAGTACATGTACCCCGTCCGCGAGGAGAACGCCCGCCGTCACATCGAGGTCATCGACACCATCACGGAGCGCGCCGCCACGCTCACGCGCGACCTGCTCGGATTCGCCCGGCGCGGCAACTTCACCGCCTCGGAGATCGACCTCGCGGCGTTCCTGAACACCTCCGCCGCCATGTTCCTGCCGTCCGCCGCGGGGATCGACTTCAACCTCGATCTGCCGAAACAAGGCAGGCCGGACGACGGGACCGCTGCGCCGCTGGTCGTCCGCGGCGACCCCGTCCAGCTCCAGCAGGTCATCCTGAACCTGCTCATGAACGCCCGCGACGCCGTGCGGAAGATCCCGGAACACGACCGCCGCATCACCATTTCGCTCGGCACGCCCGCCGCGCTTGGCGTCGATCCGCTCCCGCCGCCGGACGCCGACATCACCCCGGACGCCCGTTACTGCGTGATCCGCATCAGGGACTCCGGGTCCGGCGTGCCGGACGACCTGCGTGCGCGCATCTTCGAGCCGTTCTTCACCACGAAGCCGGTCGGGCAGGGGACCGGCATGGGCCTCTCCATGGCGTACGGCATCCTGATCTCGCACAAGGGCTGGCTCCAGCTCGACCCCGCCTCCGAAGAGTCCCCCGGCGCGGCGTTCTCGCTCTTCCTCCCGCTCCAGGAGCAGACGGCAAAAGCATAGCGGCTTCCGGTTTCCCGTTTTTCGGGCGTTTCCCGCGCGTGCCGCCTTGACTTTTCCCGTTTCCGCGTGTAGATTATCGTGTTTCTTTTTATAAAAACATGACGGCGGCGTTCCGTCGTCCATATTACGCAAGGAGACCCCCCGATTATGAATATCCTCGTGCTCGGAAGCGGCGGCCGTGAACACGCGATCTGCCGCAGTTTGAAGCTCAGCCCGGAAACGGAACGCCTGGCGTGCATCCCCGGCAGCCCCGGCATCGCGCAGATCGCCAAATGCCCGGCGGACGTCCCCGGCTCCGACTGGCCCGCCATCGCCGACTGGGCCGCCTCGAACGGCATCGACTTCGTGGTCGTCGGCCCGGAAGCGCCCCTGTGCGACGGCGCGGCCGACCTGATCCGCGCGAAGGGCATCCCGGTCTTCGGTCCTTCGAAGGCCGCCGCCCAGCTCGAAGGCAGCAAGGATTTCTCCAAGAAGTTCATGGATAAGTACGGCATCCCGACCGCTGCGTTCGCCACGTTCGACAACGCCGCGGACGCCCGCGCCTATGTGAACGCCCAGTACGACGCCGGGCGCGAGCTCGTCGTGAAGGCGGACGGCCTCGCCGCGGGCAAGGGCGTGATCGTGTCGAAGGACCGCGCCGACGCGCTCGCCGCCGTGGACGCGTGTTTCAGCGGGGCGTTCGGCGCCGCCGGCGCCCGCGTCGTGCTGGAGGAGCTCCTCGTCGGCGAAGAGGCGTCCATCTTCGCGCTCGTCGACGGAAAGACGATCACCGCGCTCGCCAGTTCGCAGGACCACAAGCGCCAGCTCGACGGCGACAAGGGCCCGAACACCGGCGGCATGGGCGCGTATTCGCCCGCCCCGGTCGTGACCGACGCCCTGATGGCGGAAGTGCAGAAGAAAGTGCTTGATCCCTTCCTCGCCGGGATTCAGGCGGAAAACCTCGACTACCGTGGCCTCATCTACGCCGGGATCATGGTCACGAAGGACGGCCCGAAGGTGCTCGAGTTCAACGTGCGTTTCGGAGACCCCGAGACCGAGGCCGTGCTCCCGCGCCTGCGTTCCAGCCTCGCCGACGCCCTCTACAAGACCGCGACCGGACGGCTCGCCGAGGTTAAGCTCGACTGGAATCCCGATCCCTGCGTCTGCGTGGTGCTGGCGTCCGGCGAATACCCCGCGGGGCCCATCGTGAAGGGCCATGTCATCAGCGGCATCGAAGAGGCCGAGTCGAAGGGCGCGGTCGTGTTCCACGCCGGGACCGCCATGCAGGACGGCAAGTTCGTGAACAAGGGCGGCCGCGTGCTGGTCGTGTCGAAGAGCGCGCCGACCATTCAGGCGGCGATCGACGCCGTCTACGAGGCGCTGGCCCCGATCTCCTGGGAGAACATGCAGTACCGCCATGACATCGCGGAAAAAGCCCTGAAGCATCTTCAATCCTGAACTCAAACCATCTTACATATCACACCTGAAAGGAACCTCCGATCATGAGCCTGCAAACCATCGAATACAAAGGCTGGAAAGACTGCCTCCTCCTCGACAACGGCGAGATCGAACTCGTCGTCTCCGTCGGCCTCGGCCCCCGCGTCCTGTCCTTCAAGCGCAAGGGCGGCGCGAATTTCTTCAAGAACTTCGACGACCAGATGGCGAACGTCTCGCAGGACACCTGGCAGAGCTACGGCGGACACCGCCTGTGGCACGCGCCGGAAGTCTGGACGCGCACCTATTACCCGGACGTCCAGCCGGTCAAGTACAAATGGGAAGAGAACGTCCGCATCCATTTCGGCGACATCAACATTCCCTGCTCCCGCCTCACGCTCACCTGCGAGACCGAGACCACGTCCCGTCTCCAGAAGGAGATCGTGATCGAGCTCCCGGACTCCGGCACGCTCGTGAAGGTCGACCACCGCATTTACAACCGCGGCCCGTGGGCGGCCAAGTTCGCCCCGTGGGCGCTCTCCGTCATGGCGCCAGGCGGCACGGTCATCGTCCCGCAGGAGCCCTTCGTACCGCACGGCCCCGGCGAAGGCCAGTCCTTCGCCGCCGGACGCGCCCTCGTGCTGTGGCAGTTCACGAACATGGCGGATCCGCGGTTCGTCTGGGGCAAACGCTTCATCCGCATGAGCCAGGACGACGCGCATCCGTCCAAGCAGAAATTCGGCGGCATGATCAAGCCCGGCTGGGCGGCCTACGACTTCGGCTCCGAGCTCTTCATCAAGCGCTTCGCGTTCTTCCCCGGCGCGAACTACCCGGACTACGGCTGCAACGCCGAGTTCTACACCGAGCCCGGCATGCTCGAGATCGAATCCCTCGGCCCGGAGGAGTCGGTCGAACCCGGCGACTGCGCCGAGCACATCGAGACCTGGCAGATCGAACAGGTCGAGGCGTCAAAGGACGACGACGCCCTCGCGGAACAGCTCAAGCCCTTCGGCCTCTGAGCGTCGTTTCTCTCTGTTTTTTCCGGCATCCGTCTCCATCCGGGGGCGGATGCTTTTTTTCGGGAAAAAGAGTCAAATCTTTGATTTGCGAATTGCAAAAACAAAAAAGCATAGTATATTATAATGGCAAATGGTATTGATAAAAACAGCCGTTGCCAAGTGCTGACGCGGCCCGGCGCAAATGATCGGAGCAGCTTATGAGCAATCAAAACATCGACGCCTTCATGGCGAACTTCAAGTTCGAAAGCCTCACTTTCGACGACATCTCCCTCCTGACCCAGTATGCCGATTTCCTGCCCTCGGATACCGACATCTCCACGAAGTTTTCGCGCAACATCAAGCTGAACATCCCCTTCGTGAGCGCCGCCATGGACACCGTGACCGAGGCGGAAATGGCGATCGCCATGGCGAAGCAGGGCGGCATCGGCGTGATCCACAAGAACCTCGACGTGCAGACGCAGGCCGAGGAAGTCCGCAAGGTCAAATTCTACCTCAACGGCTTCATCAAGACCCCGATCACGTTCCGCGAGGACCAGACCGTGCAGGAGATGCTGAACTACAAGGAAGCGCACAACTTCTCGTTCTCCGGGTTCCCCATTGTGAACAACGAAGGCAAGCTCGTCGGCATCATCACCGCCCGCGACATCAAGTTCCTCTCTAGCTTCGACATCCCGATCCGCGACGTGATGACCAAGCCGGTCGTCTACGCCAACGGCGCGCCCTCGCTGGAGGACGCCTTCCAGCTCATGATGAAGAACAAAGTCGGCAAGCTCCCGACCATCGACAAGGACGGCAGGCTCACCGGCCTCTTCAGCTTCACCGACGTCCGCACGCTCATCGAGAACATGGAGCCGGCGTACAACCGCGACGCCGAGCACCGTCTGCGCGTGGCGGCCGCGGTCGGCCCGTACAACGAAGACCGCATCGAGGCGCTGGCGCAGGCCGGAGTCGACGCGTTCGTGATCGACACGGCGCACGGCCACAGCAAGGGCGTGATCGACACCGTGAAGTACATCAAGGACAAATACGCCGGCATTGACGTCGTCGCAGGCAACATCGCCACGTACGAAGCCGCGAAGGCGCTGCTCGACGCGGGCGTCGACGCGGTGAAGGTCGGCATCGGCCCCGGCTCCATCTGCACCACGCGCGTGGTCGCGGGCGTCGGCACCCCGCAGGTCTCCGCCATCTACGAGGCGTACAAGGCCATCGGCGAGGAAGTCCCGATCATCGCGGACGGCGGCATCAAGCAGTCCGGCGACGTGCCGAAGGCCATCGCGGTCGGCGCGTCCTGCGTCATGATGGGCTCCGTGCTCGCCGGTACGCTCGAAGGGCCCGGCGAAAAGACGTTCCGCAACGGCCGCCGCTACGTGCTCTACCGCGGCATGGGCAGCCTCGTCGCCATGCAGAAATCCAAGGGCAGCCGCGAACGCTACGGCCAGAAGGACACCGACGACGTGAAGCAGATCGTCCCGCAGGGCGTCGAAGGCATGGTCCCCTACCGCGGCTCCCTCAGCGAAGTCCTCTGCCAGTTCATCGGCGGCCTCCGCTACTCCCTCGGCTACTGCGGCACCAAGACCATCCCCGAGCTCCGCGCCCGCGCCAAGGTCACGCGCGTCAGCCCCTCCGCCCTGAAGGAGGCGCATCCGCACGACATCATCATGACGCGCGACGCGCCGAACTACATGCAGGAAAACTGAGCCGGCTTTTCCTCCGGCTTCCACCAAACACGGGAAAGATCGCGGATCATGTTCAAGTTTCTGATCTCTCTGCTGATCTCTCCCGTGCTTTTTCTGCTCGCGCTGGACGGCGTCGCCGCGGGTATATGCTATTGGCTGGTCTCGCGCGGGTTCTCCGGCACGGAATCCGCCATGCACTCGGCGAAGGCGACCGCCTATTTCCTGATCGCGAGCGGGCTCACGCTGAGCGTGGTCTGCGTCGCCGCAGGCATCCCGCTGACGGTCCTGTCGTTCATTTTCAAGAGCTGGCGGCGCGCGCTCCTCTGCATCGGTATTACGGTCGGAGCCGCCGCGCTCTGGCGGTATTTCATGCTCCTGCCGTATTTCCTCTGAGGAGGACCGGACCGTGCTCATCGTCGCCGACTCCAAAATCCCGTTCCTGAACGGCGTATTCGAGCCCTACGCCGATGTGCGCTACCTCGATCCCGGCGAGATCACGCCGGAAACCGTGTGCGACGCCGACGCCCTCATCATCCGCACACGCACGAAATGCAATGCGGCGCTCCTCGAACATTCCCGCGTCGGAATCGTCGCCACCGCCACCATCGGCACGGACCACATCGACATAAACTGGTGCAAAACGCACGGGATAGTGTGCGCGAACGCCGCGGGGTGCAACGCCGCGTCCGTGGCGCAGTACATGACCTCCGCGCTGCTCCGCGTCTCGCTCCGGCACAACGTGGATTTGGGGGGAAAGACGCTCGGGATCGTCGGCTGCGGAAACGTCGGCACGAAGGTCGCCGCCGCGGCCGCCGCGCTCGGCATGAACGTGCTCCTGAACGACCCGCCGAAGGAGTGGCGCGAGAAGCTGACGGGTTTCGTCGACCTCGAAACGATTCAGCGTGAGGCGGATTTCATCACGCTCCACGTGCCGCTGACGCATTCCGGCCCGCACCGGACGTTCCATTTGACGGACGAGAATTTCTTCCGCAAACTCCGCAGACAGCCGTTTTTCTTCAACACCTCGCGCGGCGATGTGACCGACGGGAACGCCCTCAAGGGTGCGATCATCACGCACCGGATCGCCGGAGCCGTGCTGGACGTCTGGCCCGACGAGCCCGACATCGACGCCGAACTCCTGTCCCTCGCCGAGCTCGCCACGCCTCATATTGCCGGGTATTCCACGGACGGGAAGGCGAACGGCACATCCATGGCGGTGCGCGCTGTCGCGAAGCATTTCGGCATCGAACCTCTGCTGAACTTCTTCCCGGCGGAGGTCCCCGTGCCGTCCGATCCGGTCATTACGCTCGATCCCGCCTCGCCGCATCCGCTCGCGGATGCCGTATTTGCGTCCTACGACGTCGCCGAGGACGATGCCGCACTCCGTGTCTCGCCGGAGGATTTCGAGGCGCAGCGCGGTTCCTACCGCGTCCGCCGCGAGTTCCCCGCCTACACCGTGCATTCGGACAAGCCCATTCCCTCCGAATTCCGCGATACGCTCCTGAAGCTCGGATTCCGTCTCGCCTGAGCCCTCGGGCGCGCATTTCTATTTGAAAATCGCGCGTTTTCCCGAAAAAGATGTCAAAACGGCTTGAAAAACAAGGCAAACCGGAGTAGAGTATGTTCGGGAATCCTTTCAGTTTTTCTCGCGGATTCCGACATGCAACCACACAACACGGGAGACAACTACCATGAGCATCAATATCCTTTCCGAGAGCAATTTCGACAGCATCGTCGGCACGAAGCCCGCGCTGATCGATTTCGGCGCCGAATGGTGCGTCTACTGCAAGAAGATCGCCCCGATCATTGAGGAGATCGCCGCCGAAAAAACCGACCTGGTCTTCGGCTACGTCGATGTCGACCTCCAGCCCATGCTCGCCGCGAAATTCCGCGTCCACAGTCTGCCGACCGTGCTGCTCCTGAAGGACGGCCAGGTCGTGAAACAGTTCCTCGGCGCGCAGTCCAAAGAGACGTATCTGAACGCCATCAACGAGCTCTGACCCGCCTCATCGAACCCGGCGCGGCTTCCCCGCCGTCCGCATAGAGTCTGTTCACCATGCCCGGCTCCCTCTTTTCCGGTTCCAGCATCCCGTCCGGTATTCGCACCGTCTACGCTTCCTTCAGCGGCGGCGCGGACAGTCTGGCGCTGCTCGTGAGTCTTTCCGATCTCAGGAAGGACGCGCCGTGGAAACTCCGCGCGATGCATTTCGAACACGGCATCCGCGGCGCGGAAAGTCTTGCCGATGCGGATTTCTGCCGGGAAGTCTGTAAAAAGCTCGGTGTCCCGCTACAGATCATTCCTTTGAACGTCCCGGAACATGTCCAGCCCGGCGAAGGCACGGAGGCCGCCGCGCGGCGTCTCCGGCAGGAGGCGTGGCGTGAGATCGTCCGCGAAACCGAACAACAGCCTGCGGCGGTCGCGCTGGGACACAACGCCGACGACCGGATCGAATCGCTGTTCCTGCGCCTGATGCGCGGCTCGAACATGTCCGGGCTTCATGCGCTCCGCGCCGTCCGCGAATTCAACGGCGTCGTCTGGCTGCGTCCGCTGCTGGAGTTTTCCCGCGCCGACATCGAGGCGTATCTTGCCGAACGCGGCTACAAAACTTTCCGCACTGACTCCACCAATTTGCAGAACGACTACGACCGCAACAAACTCCGCAACGTGGTCCTGCCGGCGCTGTACCGGGAGTTTCCGCGCGCCCGCGCCGGGATCCTGACCGCACTGCATGCCATCGAGGACGATGCGGCGGCGCTCGACGATGCCGCTGAAGAGGCGTTCCGGCAGGCGGTCCGCCCCGGTGGACTGGATTTGAATGAATTGAAAAAACTCCCGCCGGCGCTTCTGCCGCGCGTCCTGCGGCTGTGGCTCGATGGACAGATTCCCGACCGGCATTTCATCGAACGCCTCCGCGATTTGCTCGACACATCTGATGTATTCGCTACATCGGGAAAAATTACTGTGGACGGCGGAATCAACTTCCTGTGGGAGAAAGGGTTGCTGAAAAAAGAAAACTCTTCTGCCGAAACCGAGTCCGCCGCTCTGGTCCTGTGGGATTACCGGGCGACCCCTGCGGTTCGATTCGGGAAGACCGTCCTGCGGTTCCGCGGAGAGGTCTCCGGCGGCGAAATGCCGTCCGGGCTGGATTCCGTTCTCTTTGATGCCGAGATATTTCCAAACAAACTTGAAATCGCGGCGCGTCGGCCCGGCGACGCCATGACACCGTTCGGTGCGACGTATTCCGTTTCGCTCAAAAAGCTGTTCACCGATGCCCATGTCTCCGCCCCGGAGCAATCCCTGCGTCCCGTGGTGCGGAACGCCGATGCTCCCGAAGAAATCCTGTGGATCCCCGGCGTCCGGCGGTCCGCGCTGCACCCGGTCGATCCGTCGAAACCGTTCCGTGGCCTGCTGTTTTCTTCGGAACATCTTGTGGATGTGACAGCCGCGGTGATCGGCGGCCCGGACGGACGGATTCTGGTGTGTTCGCGTCCGGCGGGCACGCATATGGCGGGGAAATGGGAGTTTCCGGGCGGCAAGATCGAACCCGGCGAGACGGCGGAAGCGTGCATCCGGCGCGAGATCCGCGAGGAACTCGGCATGGAGATCGCAGTCGGCCCGGTCCTGACGGTCATGGAACACGACTACGGCATCAAATATGTGCGCGTGACGTTTTTTCTGGCGGTCTCGGACGATGCGCCGTCGGCAAAGGATCGCCAGGAGTTCCAATGGGTTACGCCGGATGCGATTGATTCCGTGGATTTTCTGGACGCCGACCGCCCGGTTTCCGAGGAAATCCGAAAAAAATCGGAAAAAATATCCGGTATATACAATAAGATGCGCCGGAAAAGCGTTAATTGGGTATCGAAGCAACCATAATGGAATTTCGAGACATGGAAACAGATAAAACAGATCTGGAGCTTATCCGGGAATTCCAAAGTGGATCAAGTCCGGCTTTTGATGCTCTTTACGAACGATACAGGCGTCCGTTATACGGCTATGTGAACCGGCAGCTGCAGGGGCACACCAGCCAGGCGGACGACGTATTCCAGCAGACATGGATGCGCGCGATCGACAGCCTGTCGACCTACCGCGATCAGGAGAAATTCTCCGCATGGCTCATGAGGATCGCCCACAACCTCATCATCGATTATTACCGCTCCCTGAAACGGAGAGCCGAGGACGAACTGGACGAGACTTACGGAGACACCGCGGAGGACACCTCCGGCGAAACGCCCGGCAGCGGCATGGACGAACGCGAACGCGCCAGACGGCTCACCGAGGCACTGAACTCGCTGACGCCCGAACTGCGCGAGGTCTTCCTGCTGCGGCGGGAAAACATCCCGTTCCAGGAGATCGCGAAGATCCAGAACTGCTCCGTGAATACGAGCCTCGCCCGTATGAGATACGCCATCAAACAACTGACGAACAAACTGAAAGACTGGGAATCTGACAATTCCTGAGGTGAAACCATGAACATTTGTGAATTTATTCAAGAGAAGGTCGCGATCGGCGAGATCAATGACGACGTCTTGGCACATCTTCGCATTTGTCCCGAGTGCAAAGCGTTTGCCGACGATCTCGAACGTTTCCTCAGTGCTCTGCCGGATATCGAGCCCCCGAAGCATGTCGACGACGCCGTCCGCGCCGCCGGCGCCGAGGCCGCAAACGTGAACCGTTTCCTCAGTGCTCTGCCGGATATCGAGCCCCCGAAGCATGTCGACGATGCCATTCGCGCCGTTGCGCAGGATGTCGCGGCCGCAAACCGTCTTCACAGCGTTCTGCCGGATCTCGAGCCGCCGAATCATGTCGACGACGCCGTCCGCGCCGCCGGCGCCTTCACGGCTTCCGCTTATGCACGCAGGAACCGCGTGAAGAAGGCGTTCCGCGTCCTGATCCCGGTCGCGGCGGCTCTCGCGGTCTGCTTCCTCTTCTACTTCGAGCCGGTTGCCAAACCCCAGCCGCTGGCGGTCCCGACGCAGGCGACCGCGGCTGCCGACTGGACCGGCGCCGTCATGGATGGCGAGCTCACGAAGGTCTCCATGGAGCTGACGAACTCCATGACGGATCTCTCTCTCTCCGACACCGATCTCCTGATCGCCCAGCTCGAAGCCGATTTCGCGGCCTACGCGGAAAACTGAGTTAGTCTGTCTTAATCTCAAGCCCCGGAGATACAGCCATGACCGCTACCCGGAAAATCCTGCTTGCCCTGTTCTGCACCGCCGTTTCCTCCGCGCTCGCCGCGCAGGAAGCGAAGGACGACGCGTCCAAATCCGAGGAAAAACCGAAGACGGAGCAGAGAAATCCCGTGCAGTTCGGGCAGATCCCGATGATCACGTTCCCGGGACAGCAGTGGGGGCAGAATCCCTGGACATTCGGCGGACAGCCCGGCGGCAATGAGAAAAAAGACGACGGGAAGAACGACGAAAAGAAAAATGACAATCCGTGGCAGGGTTCGCCATGGGGACAGCCCGGCGGCGGCTTCGGCGGCGCGCCCGGCATGGGCGGCAGCTTCGGCGGTGCGCCCGGCATAGGTGGCATTCCAGGCGGACAGGGCGGCTTCGGCGGCGCGCCCGGTATGGGCGGCGGCTTCGGCGGTGGTTTCGGGTTCAATCCGTGGGATGACGGCCCGATGTTCTTCGGCGGATCCGGCAGTTTCTTCGGCATGGACCGGCCGTGGGAAAACAACGATAAACAAGACGATTCGTCCCCGTTCGGCGGCAGAGGCCGTTCCGGCGGGCTTTTCGGATCCGGCAATCCCTGGCTTGATACTCCGGGTTCTCCGTCCTTTGGCTTCGGCGGCGGACCCGGTATGGGCGGCGGCTTCGGCGGCGGTCCCGGCATGGGCGGCGGCTTCGGCGGTGCGCCCGGCTTCGGCGGCGGTTTCGGCACGCCGGGCATGGGCAACGGCAGAAACGGCGCACCCGGTATGGGCGGCGGCTTCGGCGGCGGCTTCGGCACGCCGGGTATGGGCAACGGCAGAGGCGGCGGCTTCGGCGGCGGCCCCGGCATGGGCAACGGCAGAGGCGGTGCGCCCGGCATGGGCGGACCCGGTATGGGCGGCGGTTTCGGCGGTCCCGGCATGGGCGGCGGCTTCGGCGGCGCGCCCGGCGGCATGGGCGGCGGCTTCGGCGGCGGCCCCGGCATGGGCGACAATTCCCGCCGCAACATGTCCATGATTGACTCGATCCCGGCCGAGGAACGCGAACGCCTCATGCAGCTGATGCGGACCGATTACGAGGCATTCCGCAAGGAGCTTCGCAACCTTGTTTCCGGCCAGCAGGAAAACGAATACAAAGCGGCGATGGAGCTTCGCGAGAAGTATCTCAAGGCCACGAGCAGCGCCGAAAAGGACAAGATCAAAAAGGAACTCCACGAGCTGATCGGCGAGCGGTTCCAGACCTCCAATAAATCCGCGGAACGCCAGATCAAAGAGACGGAAGACGTCATCGCGTCCGCACAGGAACGCCTCGACATCCTGAAGAAACAACACGCGGAACGCGTGAAGAACGCCGACCTCTTCATCAATTCCACGATTGACGACTATCTGAATCCCGACAAAGCGCCCACCTACGAAGACGTCCTGCGCAAGCAGAACGAACAGAGCGCCCGCAGCAGGCTTCCCGAATTTGACAATGACCGTCAGGGTGGCAGAGGCGGCAACGGCGGCAGAGGCGGCCGGGACAACAACGGCCAGCGCGGCGATCAGCGTCGCGGCGGGCAAGGCGGCTTCGGCGGCGGTCCCGGTATGGGCGGCGGCATGGGTGGTGGCTTCGGCGGCGGCGCGCCCGGCATGGGTGGTGGCTTCGGTGGCGGCGCGCCCGGCATGGGCGGCATTCCCGGCGGGCAAGGCGGCTTCGGCGGCGGTCCCGGTGGATTTGGCGCACCGCCGTCATCCTCTCAGAACAAATAAACACGAACCGCTTTGTTTTGATCCTTATCCCCGTCGGGCATTGATCCGGCGGGGTTTCTTATACACCTCCAGGTCAAAAAAACTACCGGCTCAGCCGGTACGCAGTTGCTAATATCCTGAATATTACCCGGAATCAGCCGCTTGTGTCAGATACAGTAGTCGAAGATGCCGTTTTCGGCATCGTGGCGCTGATAGGTGTTCAGGATGTCTTCGAGGGTGATCTGACGCGTGAGCTCGCGGATGCCGTTGTTTAACTGCACCCAGATGTCGCGCGTGGGACACAGTTCGTTGCGTCTGCATTTCGCCGGGGAATGAACGCAATCAACGAGCGAGATCGGCCCCTCCATCGTCTCCAGAATCTCCAGCAGCGTGATCTCCTCCGGCGACTTGACCAGATGAATGCCGCCGTTGACCCCGCGCGTTGAGCGGATCAGCTTCGCCTTCCTCAAATCGAGCACCAGACGGCTGATATACTTTTCCGAAATCTGCTGCGACTGCGCGATGTCGTGGAGCTGGCGGGGCTTAGACGGGTCATGCGTGGCAAGATCGATCAGGATCCGCAGTCCGTACCGCCCTTTGGTCGAGATTTTCATGAATCACTTTCTCCTTGGTCTTCTTTTATTGTTCTTACCGTTTAATATACCCTGTGAAACGAGCGTTTTCAAGCAGAAAACTGAAAAGATTACAAAAAAAGTAGAGAAATTTTGCCGTTTCCGCTTGACTTTTATGCAAACCGCGATAATGTATATTGTGTTAGATACGCAACCAGAACGGTTGTTTTTTTGAAGACATACAACATAAATATGAAGGAGACCATACCATGAGCATCGCAAACACCATCCTCGACAAGATCGGCGGCACCCCTCTTGTCCGCATCAACAAACTCAACAAAGGCGGCGCTGAAGTCGTCGTGAAAGTCGAATCGTTCAACCCCGGCAGTTCCGTGAAGGACCGTATCGCGTTCGCCATGATCGAAGCGGCGGAGCAGGAAGGCAAGCTGAAGCCCGGCGCGCTCATCATCGAGCCGACCAGCGGCAACACCGGCATCGGGCTCGCGTTCGTCGCGGCCGTGAAAGGCTACCACCTGATCCTGACCATGCCGGAGACCATGAGCATCGAGCGTCGCAAGCTCGCGCAGGCATACGGCGCTGAAATCGTCCTGACCGAAGGTGCGAAGGGCATGAAGGGCGCGATCGCAAAGGCGCTCGAGCTCCGCGACGCCAATCCCGGCTCGTTCATCCCCCAGCAGTTCGAGAATCCCTCGAATCCGGCATACCACAAGGCGCACACGGGCCCGGAAATTTGGGCGGACGCCGACGGCAAGGTCGACGCGTTCGTGGCGGGCGTGGGCACCGGCGGCACACTGACCGGCGTGGGCGAATTCCTGCGCGAAAAGAACCCGAACGTGAAGATTTTCGCGGTCGAACCCGACACCAGCCC
>JBGUKB010000046.1:0-9908 GCA_045114235.1 Victivallales bacterium | reverse complement strand
GCCGGGTTCGCCGGATTCTCGAACTGCTGCGGGATGAACGAGCCGGGATTGGCCTCGCGGAGTTCGAGCGCCTTTGCTATCGCGCCCTTCATGCCCTTCGCGCCTTCGGTCAGGACGATCTCGGCACCGTATGCCTGCGCGAGCTTGCGACGCTCGATGCTCATGGTCTCCGGCATGGTCAGGATCAGGTGGTAGCCCTTCACCGCCGCCACGAACGCGAGCCCGATGCCCGTGTTGCCGCTGGTCGGCTCGATGATGAGCGCGCCGGGCTTCAGCTTGCCTTCCTGCTCCGCCGCTTCAATCATGGCGAACGCGATACGGTCCTTCACCGAACTGCCGGGGTTGAACGATTCGACCTTGACGACGACTTCAGCGCCGCTTTTGTTCAGTTTGTTGATGCGGACCAGAGGGGTGCCGCCGATCTTGTCGAGGATGGTGTTTGCGATGCTCATAGGGATTGTCTCCTTTCGTTTTGTTTGTGTTGTCTACCAAAAACGTCGTGAATATACTTTAGCACACTTTTCGCAAAAGTCAAGCCGAAATCAAACAAAAACGAAAGAAAATCTCTACTTTTTTAGTTGCCTTGCATGCGCCACGCTCAAAGAAAGGGGAAACCATGCGCGGAGCTTCAACGGACCGCGTATGGTTCCCCGATGAGCGAAGGAACAAGCTCTTACGCGCCGGGCTTCGCCGCGTCCGTGTCGGAGGCGTTGACGAACGTGACGACGCGCTGCGGGAACGGGATATTGAGGCCGGCGGCCTCGATCGCGGGCTTGAGCTGCGCCTTGATGGACCAGTAGGCGCCCCAGTAGTTCGCCGTGGCGGTCCAGTAACGGAGCGTGAGCTGCACGGAGCTGTCGGCGAGTTCGGACACGAGCACTTCCGGCGCGGGGTCCTTCAGGACCATCGGCTCGTGCGCCATGATGTCTTTCATAGCCTGAATGGCGACGGGCAGCGAATCGGCGTACGCGATGCCGACCGTGATGTCCGAACGGCGAACCGGGTTGCGCGAATAGTTCTTGATCGGCGTCCCGAAGACCACGCTGTTCGGGGTGGAGACAAAGAGTCCGTCCGGGGTCTTCAGGATGGTGGAGAAGAGGCCCATCTGCTGGATGGTGCCGCTGACGCTGCCGCAGTCGATGTAGTCGCCGAGCTTGTACGGACGCAGGATCAGGAGCATGATGCCCGCGGCGATGTTGCTGAGCGAATCCTTCATGGCCAGGCCGATGGCGAGTCCGGCGGCGCCGAGCACAGTCAGGAGGCTGGCGGTATTGAATCCGAAGAGGTCGAGGATGATGAGCAGGCCGATCACCCAGATGAGCGTGCGGATGATCGTGAAGGTGGCGTAGGTGAGGGATTCGTCGCCTTCAATCTTTTTGAACAAGCGCGCGATGATCTTCCGCGCGGCCATGGAAACGAGCTTGGCGACCACGATCACGACCAGCGCCAGGATGATGACTTTCACGAGGTGGATTATGTCGTCGCTGTGTTTCTCCCACAGGTTCGAGAAGAACCCGGGGCCCTGTTCGTGGATCTGGCGGACCATGTTTCCGGTCTCGTTCAGATGGCTTTCGAGGAGGGACTGTTTCTGCTGGGCCGTCGCGGGGGCGGTTTCAGCGGCGGCGGCGACGGGCTGGACGGCCTCTGCGGCCGCGGCGAGCAAGGTATAAAAGAACATTCCGAATACCTTTCTTTTGGGGTGAAATTATGGGGTAAGGGTACGGATAAAAACGGGGGAAGATCAGTTCGCGAACATGCGCTGGAGCTCCAGTTGGAATTCCTGCAGGTCCTGGCGGTCGGGCTTGCCTTCGAGCTTCTCGAACATCAGGCGCCCCATCTGGTCGAGGCACCAGTTCCCGCTCGCGCCGGACCCGAACGACACGCCGCCGGTCGCCAGGAATCCGGGCCGCGCGAGCTGGTCGATCGTGACCGTGGTGCGTCCGCGCGGGGCGGCTTTCCCGTCGTCCGCCGGGGCATCCGCGGGCGCGGCATCGTCCGGGGGAAGCTGTTCCGCCCCGGCATCGTCCGCCGGGAGCTCATCGGCCTCTTCGGCGGGCGCGGCGTCCTGCGCAGGCTTTTCCGGTTCGGGGGCGGGTTCCGGCTGAGGTTCGGACTTCTGCCAGAACGACGTTTCGATCTCGGACGCGATGAGGCGCAGTTCCATAAACGTCATTTTCACGCCCTGTTCGGCGAGCATGTCCTGGATTTTCGAGAGATTATGTCCTTCGCGGGTGCGGTCCGCGATGAACGCTTTGATTTCGTCATGTGTCATGGTTCGACCCTTTCAAGATAAAGCACGGGAAAAAGTTGCAGTAAAAACAATAAGCGATACCGCCGAAAAATCAAGAGGAATCCTCCGAAAAAACCGAAAAAAGCCCCCTGCCCCGTCTTTTCTCCGTCTTCATTCCCGCCTCGAACTCGCCCGCACAACGGAATAACGATCGGATTTTTCTTAAATAATTCTTTAATAACTGCGCTATCCGGTTGAAAAAAGAATCGCCGGGGTGTAGATTATTGCTTTGGCGTTCCCGTCCGGCTCAATACCGGGCGTACGTTTTCTTTTTTCAACACCAAACTATTCACCCATATTTCACAGGAGAAACACCATGAAACACTCCAAATTCGCATGGATCGCGGCATTCGCGTTCTCCGCCCTCGCGGCACTTCCGTTCTGCGGTCGCGCCCAGGACGACGCCGCTGTCTTCGAAAAGACCACGTCCCGCCTCGAAAAGGGCGGCATCGCCTACAGCTACACGCAGGGCGCGGCTGCCTGCCAGATGGTCGACAAGATGTTCGACTCGTTCAACGTTCTGATCCCGGCCGACGTCCCCGAAGCCAAGGAGATCTTCACCGCCATCCGCGGCATCGTCGACGAACTCGGGCTGAAGACCTTCCAGGGCTCCGGCACCAGCGTGAAGAAGAACGGCGACTACTACCGCTGCATCGACTTCGAGTACGCGCCGGAACACAAGGGCGTCTTCTGGGACCTCATCGGCGCCGAAGCCTCCAAGGGCGCTGCCCCCGAGCTCAAGCTCACCTCCCCGAAATCCGCCTGCGCCGTCTCCATGAAGTTCGAGCCCGGCGTTCTCTACGCGTTCGTCGACAAGAAGCTCCGCGCCACGCTGGATGAAGAAACCATGGCGGCGATCGACGGACAGATCTCCGACCTCGCCAGCGCCGGCATCCAGCCCGACAAGCTTCTCGAGTGCATCTCCGGCATCTCGTTCTACGTGGAAGCCCGCGAGTTCAAGGAAGAGGACCTTCAGGGCGTCCTCGCCGGGGAAGACCCCACGGCGGCGATCATAGACCTGATCCCGAAATACGCGTTCGTACTCACCACGAAGAGCGATCTCTGCTGGAAGGCGCTGGAAAATTTCATCTCCCAGTCCAGCCCCGAGCTCGTGAAGGACGGCAAGATCGTCCCGGTCGACGGCATCGCGATCTTCCAGGACGGCAACTACCTCGTCGCCACCAACGATGAAGCCGCCATCCGCGACCGCATCGCCGGAAAGGGCTCCGACCTGACCGCCAACGCCGAGTTCGCCAAGATGCTCGCGCTCGCAGACAAGGATTTCTCCAGCTTCTCCTATGTTTCCGAAGAATACTTCAAGATGATCGCCGGCATCACCACCGTGTTCGGCGCCATGGCGAGCAACGTCACCGGCGGCGCGGTCCCCGCGACCGATCCCGCCTCCCTCGCCATCATGAGCGACTTCCACGGCACGCTCGCCACCTCGAAGATCGACGCGGACGGCCTCACCTTCACCACGGTCACGAAGGACCTGCAGATCGCGCTCCTGAACTCCGGCACCGTCGCGGGCTTCGTCTCCGGCCTGCTTCCCTACGTCGGACCGTTCGCGAAGGGGATCATGGACAACGTCAACAAATCGGACGATATTGACTTCGACACCCTGGAACGCCAGGTCAACGCTAACGCCGCGTTCGCACTGCTGAAGTTAGCGAAGGTTCCGGAAGGCAGCGTTTTCTTCGCGGTTGATGACGAGGAAGGCGAACTCGTCTTCGCGAAGTGGAACGAGACGATGAAGGAATTTGTGGTCGTCGGCGACTCGGAAGAAGAAGAGTTTCCGTTCACGTTCCTCACTTCCCCGGAAGCCGCGGCGAAAGCCGACAATCCGGAAGAAGTCGTGGTGTTCTATGAAGATCCCACCGAGAACTTCGACGGCATCTTCGTCGTGTTCGGCGACGGCTCCGTGAAATTCCTCGAAGGCGATTT
The DNA here is from genome assembly GCA_045114235.1 of Victivallales bacterium. Taxonomy (GTDB): domain Bacteria; phylum Verrucomicrobiota; class Lentisphaeria; order Victivallales; family UBA1829; genus UBA1732. The sequence continues at coordinate 5,674 of JBGUKB010000046.1, read as the reverse complement.
CAACGACCACTCCGAGGCCATGGAAGCCGCGGCCAACACATTCGGCCTCTCCGACAAGGCCGCAGCCGACCTCCTCAAGAAGGCCGCAGCCATCGACAAGTACCTCGAAAACTGACGTCCGCCCGGTTTCCGTTTAACGGAATCTTTCTGCGTCCCCTGCTCCACAGACTGGAACAGGGGGCGTTTTTGTATATCCTCGTTTGCTTTTTAAAAACCGGAAAAAGACTGATTCCCTGCTTGCAAACGGATTGAAAGATGGTATAGTATGGAAGCATAACAAAACAGAAAAGACACAAACGGAGACAGATATGCCGACTTACACGAGCACGGGCCCCAATGGCGACGTCATCCTTTACAACGCCATGCCGGAAGCCGAGTACATGTACGGCTGCACCCCGACCGCCGCCGCCATGATCCTGGGGTATTACGACCTCTACGGCTACCGCGGGACGAACCTCTCCAACATGATCGAGGGGACCGTGGCGCTGAAGTCGCGCGGCACGGACGGCAACGCCCACGACATGGACGCGTTCGACACCGTGCTGGGACGCGCCACCGCCACGGAAAGCTACGTGTACCGGTTCCATTCCCGCAACGGCACGCCGACCACGTCCGAACAGGAGCTCGAATACTCCTTTACGAACGGCGGGGCGGGGCCGGATCTCAGGACCGACGTCTGGGACTGCATCGCCGACTTCCTCGGCACCGGCCAGTACTGGCGCGGCAACGGCAACCTCTCCACCACGGTGACGTACTGTTCGCTTGAAGACCTCCTCACGAAGAAGTACAGCGACGTCAGCTATACGGACGGCACCTACACGCGCACCATCAAGTACCGGGACACCTCCATGATGTACGGGCTGTACCTGTACGTGCAGTCGCGCGGCTACCAGATGGACCTCGAAATCTCCGGTTCCTACCAGGTCGACTGCAACGGCGGCAGCTTCACGTTCGAGGACTACATGCGCGAGATCGACTCCGGCCGCCCCGTCCTGATCTCCATCGAGGGGCACTCCATGGTCGGATACGGATACAACCCCGAGACGCGGAGGATCATCTTCGACGACTGCTACGCTTCCGGGCAGAGCATGGAATGGGACGGCGTGTATCACTATTCCGGCGCGGACCGCAGGCTCCAGTCCATCACCGTCGTCGGGATCAACGTGAACGGCGACGTGGACCTGGCGCTCGTGGACACCGCGGGAAGCAAGGAAAAGGTGATCCTGGCGGGTTCGTACGGCGCGCTCGCGAGCGCGGACTACTGTTTCGCCGGGACCACGGTCTACCTGACCTATTCTATCCAGAACACAGGCTCAAAGGAAAGCCGCGATTTCTACTCGACCGTCCGCGTCGACGGCGGGATCGTCAGCTCCAGCACCGTCTACTCCATCTCCGCGAACTCCACACGCAAATACCAGAACGTCTCCCTCGGCAAGCTCGCGGTCGGCATGCACAACGTCCGCGTCATCCTCGACGAGGCGAACACGATCCAGGAGCAATCCGGCGCGAACAATGTCGCGGACGGGAACATCCTGATCCTCAAATCCGGCACCAGCGTCGTCTCCGGGACCAGGACCGTCAGCAACTGGAAAACCGCCAGCGACACCTACGTCGCGGGCGGCGGCAAGCTGATCCTGAACGAAGGACGGGCGTTCGACACCTTCCTGCGCGGAAAAATCACCAAAATCGACTCCGACGGCACGATCTGGTTCTATAACGGAAACGCCGAAGTCCGGGAGGACGGCTATCTCTCCGGCACCAATATCTACGACTACGGCAAGGCAACCGTCTCCAGCGGCGGCACCGCCGTAAACACCAACATCTTTTCCAAAGGCAACACCTCAGTCTGCAGCGGCGGCGTCGCTTCGAACACGTCCGTGGGATCCGGCGGATACCTCGAAGTGTACTCCGGCGGCAAGGTCACCGGCGAGCTCCAAATAGACAAAGGCGGAACCGCCACGATCTTCGACGGCGGCATCCTGGATTTCAACCTCACATCCGTTTCGCCCGGCGCCGCGGCCCGCGTCAACGATCTTTCCCGGATCAGTTGCAATTCACCCGTCTACACGCTCACTGTCGCCGGGACGCAGGCGAACGGCGAATACGCGCTCATCGAAAACGCCGCGGGATTCGACCGGACGATCTCCGTATTGAACACCTCCGGCAAGTCGCTCGGCACGCTCGCGGTCGGGCAGACGACGTACATCGACGGCGTGAAGTACGCGCTGGACCTGAACGACGATCTGCTCTCCGTACAGGTCGGGGAAGCGGCGGCGATCACCGCGCGCGGCGACCGCGACGGCAACGGCGTGTCCGACGTGATGTTCGTCTGGACCGGAAACACCTACGCCCACGGCTACTGGATGAACGGCACATCCGACTGGTGGAGCGCCAACGCGTCCGGCGTCTCCCCCGACTGGGAGAACCTCGGCAGCTATGACATGTCCGGCGACGGCAGGGCCGACGCGGTCATGGTCGGCAACGTGGAGGTGAACGGCGTCAAGGGCGCGTTCATCGGCTACTATCAGGACGGCGACGACGACGGAGGCTGGGTCAACATCAGCTACCTGAACAACCCCGGCGGCATCGTGTGGAAAAACAAGGTCGGCAACCTGACCGGGAACGCGGGCATGAACTCCATCGTGTGGCATTCCGCCGAATACGGCGCGCTCGGCGTCTGGACCGACGGCACCGACGACTGGGTCAGCCTCGGCGGCGGGTATGACGCCAGCTGGGAACTGGCAGGCTGCGGCGACTTCACGGGGTCCGGCAGGGACGCCGTCCTGATGAGCTACGCCAAAGGCGCAAAATACTACACGGTCGGCATCGACGGGACCTCCGCGGAACTCACCGCTTCCGATTCCGCCTGGATCGTCCGCGCCATCGGCGACTTCTCAGGCGACGGCAGGGACGACATCGTGGCGTTCCACGGCGAAACCGGACTTGTCGCGATGTGGGGCGACGGCGACGCACAGAACAAGTGGTCGTTGCTCGGCCAGCTGGACGCGAAGGACTGGTTCGTGGTCGGCGCGGGGGATTATAATGGTGATCAGAAAGACGACCTGCTGGTCCGGCAGTATTCCACCGGCATGCTCGGCTACTACTCCGGCGGCAGCATGGCCGACTGGGTCGAAATGGGCCGCGGCGTCGGCATGGAGTGGACCGTCATCGCTTGAGGCAGAGCCTCAACTGCGGTAGTGCTCTGCTACGCGAGAGCACGGAGGACAATTGAAAAAGAGTGCCCGAGCAAAGCCGGGCACTACTGCCGTGGGGGGCTTGCCTTCCCGGTGTCAGGGGACGTAGGCGATCAGCGTGATCTCGCTGTAGGTGATCCTGGGGTTGCACTGGCAGCGGCGCACCATGAACTTGTATTCCGGCGCCCATTCGTGCAGCAGCGGGACGATCCCGAAAAACTCCTCCGGGTTGTGGTAGATCGCCACCGTGATGAGCGGCTTGTCGCGCTTGATCATCTTCTCCGCGCCGCGCACCACGCGCAGGCTCATGCCGTTCACGTCGGCCTGGATCCACGCCACGCGTCCCGTCACGGACTTTTTCTGCTCGAAGATGTCCAGGCTCGCCACGGGCGCTTCCGTCTTGCACGGCTGCCCGTTCCGGTCGCGGTCCTGCATGACCACCTTTCCCATCCGGTCGCTGATGCACAGGTTGTACATCTCCACGTTCCTGAGCCCGGCGCGCGCCACGTTCTGCTGCAGGAACGCCGTGTTCGCCTCGGCGGGCTCGAACGCGTACATCTTCGCCGGCTTGTACTGGTTCATCGCGATCAGGGACGCGCCGCAGAACGCGCCGCACTGGTAGAAAATGCCGCCCTCCAGGCGGTCCGTCACGGCCTTGTCGAGGAAGGCCGCACCGTGCCGGTAGTAGAACTGAGGCGGATCGAAGTAGGGGAAATTGCCGTTCGCGAGCTTCGCGTATTCCGGGAACCGCTTCACGTGTTCCTGCCAGTCCTTCCGTTCGCCGTCGGTCGCCATGCCCATCGGGTAATAGAACGACACGTTCCGGAATTCGGGCGTGGGAAACGCCCCCAGGCGCTTGATGCCCAGGCGCACGGCCTCCACGCTCGCCTCGTCGCAGAGCATCGGCTCCAGCGTCTTCAGGGCGTCGGGATGCTGGATCAGGTATCCGCGGAACCAGGCGGTGTACTGGCAGAATTTCTCCGGCACGCGCATCAGCTGGAACCGCTCGAAAAGCTCTTCCTCGCGCGTCTTCTTGCGTTCAGTCCGGTGTTCCGCGTCCGCAGCCGGCGCGACGGCCGGGCCGGGGTCGGCGCCGGAAAGGGATGCCCCTTCGCGGACGCGCGGCGTCACGGGCGGGACTTCCTTCTTTTTCGGAGGCAACGGCGGAGACGGGATCGTCCCGGCGGAAAGCTGCTGTTCTCCCAGCCCGAAATTATCCTCGAATCCGGTTGCGGAAGCAGCCTCGGCGTCCTCGCCGAAATTGTCCGCGGCGTCCTCGCCGAAGTTGTCCGCGGCGTCCTCGCCGAAATTGTCCGCGGCGTCCTCGCCGAAATTGCCTGTATCGACGGATGCGGACGCGGCGTTTTCCGCTGAACTTGTTTCAACCGGAGTTTCTTCCGCTGCAACGGTCTTTTCTTCTTCTGTCATGGTCTCGTTTTCTCCGCTTCAAAAATGGTGTCAGATCGAGGTCGGGTCGATATGCCCGATTGCCTCGTGGAAATGCTCCAGCATAACCGGCACGAGCGGCGCGTTCGTGCAGAGGATGCCCTCTGACGGATAATTCGCGCCGCCGTTCATATCGAGCACCGCCGCCCCGGCTTCGGACGCGATCAGCGCGCCCGCCGCCACGTCGTACTCCTTCAGCGCGATCTCCCAGTACACGTCCACGCGGCCCGCCGCCACGAAGCACAGGTCGAGCGCGGCGGAACCGCAGCGCTTGATGTCCTGGGCAATCGGGAACACGCGGTCGATGATCGGCATGTTGTTCTTCTTCAGCCCGGCGCGCAGGCAGGCGAACCCGGTGGCGACGACCGCCGAGGAGAGCTTGTCGCACCCGGACACGTGGATCGGACGTCCGTCCTCGAACGCCCCTTTGCCGCGTTCGGCGGAAAACATCATATTGAGGCGCGGTGCGAAGACGCAGCCCGCGATCGTCGTGCCGTTTTCCTTCAGCGCGATCGAGATGCAGAAGAACGGATGCCCGTGCACGAACGACTGCGTGCCGTCGATCGGGTCGACCACCCAGCAGAACGGCGATTCCCGGTCACGATGGCCGTATTCCTCGCCGTACATGCCGTGCCCCGGGAAGCGTTTCTGGATCTCCGAGGCGATCAGCGTCTCCACGGCCTTGTCGGCGGTGGACACGATGTCCTTCGGCGTGCCTTTGCAGGAGACGGCGTTCTCCTTGATGTGGTCGAAGTATTTCATCGCCTCGGCTCCTGCGAGCCGCGCGATCTCCTGGATCTGTGTGATGTATTCCATGCGTGCGCTCCTTCCCGTTCAGTCCAGCCGGACCTGCCCGACCAGCTCCGACACGGACGCGATCCCGTGCGAATCCAGGTAGGCATCCAACTCCTCGATCACGCGGAGCGGAGCGCGCGGATCGGCGAAGATGGCGGTGCCGACCGCCACGGCGGACGCTCCGGCGAGCAGGAACTCGACCGCGTCCAGGCCGTTCATGATGCCGCCCATGCCGATGA
>JBGUKB010000045.1:0-6162 GCA_045114235.1 Victivallales bacterium | reverse complement strand
GCCTGAGTGGCCGAAAGGAACGGTTTGCTAAACCGTCGTAGGGGTCAAACTCTACCGGGGGTTCGAATCCCCCTCTCTCCGCCATTTTTTATGCCGTGAAAAGGGAAACGAAGCCGGAGCGACGGAGGGAACGCTTCAATCCGTTATACACCTGCGCATCCCAGGGACTTCCGTCTTCAAGCACGGATCATGGTTCATGGCCGTTTGCCCCGGAGATAGATCCCCGCGAGTTCGTCGATGCGGCCCGATCCGCGTTCCTTTCCGATAAAGCCGTTGACGTACTCCAGAAGGGATCCGCTGCCGGGCGGCAGCAGGAAGCCGAGCTGCCCCCGCGTGAACGGGGCGTTCAGCAGCGGCGCGGCGAGCCTTGGGTCCCGGCTCGCGTAGTATTCGGCCTCCATGATCTCCGTGATCATCACATCCGCCCTGCCCGACGCGACCAGCCCCGGTATCTCCTCGTTCACAGGATGGACGATCAAGGTCGCATGCGGCAGATTCGCGCGCACGAATTTCTCGTTGAGGCCGCCGGGATTCTCCATGACCCGGACCTCCGGGCGGTTTATCGCGTCCAGACTGGTATATTTGTCCGCGTCTTCGGCGCGGCAGAGGAGCGTTTTCCCGTTTCCGAGATAGCCGTCGGACATCAACGCCAGTTCCTTCCGCGCGGAGGTGATCGTGATGCCGCAGACGGCGAGGTCGAATTTCCCCGCCAGCACATCGTCCATCAGCGTCGGCCAGGTAGTCGGCACGTATTCGAGCCGGACACCAAGTGACGATGCCAGGTCTTCCGCCAGTGCGGCGTCGAATCCGACATATTTGCCGGTTTCCGGTTCCAGATACGACATCGGGCGGTAGTCCCCGGTCGCGCCGACCAGAAGGACTCCGCGGGAACGGACCGCCGAAAGGGAATCCCGCGGCGCGGCGCATGAGGTGAAGACGAGGACAAAGAGCAGGCAAAGCCCGCTCAGGAGTCTGCCGAGACGATTTCTGAATGACCGGTTATCCATTGTCCGCCGCTCCGGGTGCGACTTCCTTTACCAGACGCAGAGGCGGTTGCGGCCCGGCTTCAAGCCTGCGAACGGCCCGGCGGGGTTGTTTCCGTCCGTGCGGCGTTCGCCGAGGTAATCCCGGTCGATGAAGATGTCCGAGCCGTCCGGGTTCTCGAAAAACGCCTCCGTTACCCTCGTTTCGCCCAGATCCGCGGTCGACATGATCTCCGTCTTCTGCGCGAGGATGAGTTCGTCGGCGTCCAGTTCGAGCGTAACGAATCCATGTCTCCGTCTGATGTATTCCGTGGCGGATATGTTTTTGTCGGACACCGGTTCCTTCGCCTCGAAACGGACGTTCCAGCCGCCGTCCTTGACGCTGAAATCCGTTTCTCCGTCGTAGTGCTTCGCGCCGTTGCCGTAGACGTTGCGCGCGATATAGACGGGCTGCGGCACCTGGATGTAAAGGTTTTCGTCGCCGGGGACGCCCTTCTGCGGAAACGCCGCCTTGATCCCGCGGATGTACTCCTCGTAGGAATCGGGATGCCCGTCGTACGCCGCCGTGCCGTTGAAAACGCAGTCCATCTGCCCGTAGTCGTCGGCTCCGCCCACAAAAATGTTCTGGTAGAACCGGTCGTCGCCGCCGTAGATGAACGAAGTCCCCATGAGCGCGGTGCTGTGGGGGAAATGGTACGGCGTCGAACGGTTCAGGACCTGCCTGTGCATCATGTTGCCGAGGACGAGGTTGTGCACATACGCGCCGCCCTGGGACATGTTCTCGAAGCTGTACGGGGAGGCGAAGATGTTATTGTCGACGAGGTACGGCCCGTGCGACACCTCGACCATGAGGTCGCGCACGTTTTCGCGGTAAAGGTTCCGGCTGATCCTGACGCCCTGCGTCTCCCAGTCCAGCCAGGTGCCGAGCGAACAGTCATGGATATAGTTGCCGATGATTTGGACATCGAGCGGCGCGTGCAGCTTGATTCCGCCGATCTCCCAGCCGAAGAACTCGTGCTTGGTCGCGATGTTGAAAATCTCGTTGCCGGTGATCTCGCTGAACGCGCAGCCCATGTGCCCCACGATGCCGTTCTGGCCGCAGTCGTGGATCACGTTGTTCCTCACGATGTGCGATCCGACGGTGTCCCTGCTCCAGCCCAGCTGCAGCGCCTTCACGACCGATTCGAACTGGCAGGTGTAGCCCGGCTTCCGTCTGGTCTTCGTGAAATCATTGTCGCCCGTCCGCTCGTCTTTCCCGAGGCTCACGGCGGCGCATTTCGCGTCGTGGATGTGGTTATTTTCGATGATCCAGCCTTTGCTCCAGTGAGGTCCGATCAATCCCGGCTGGTCGCCGGTCGGCGGAGCGAACGGCGTCGCGGCGTGCGCCAGCTCGAACCCGGAAACGGTGATGTAGTCCTTTCCGCTCTGCCTCGGATAAAACACGCATTTGCGGACATTGATCTCGACCAGCTCGGCATTGGGGTCCGCGCCGTGGAAATTCGCCCAGATGTTCGTATTTTCCGCATCGACCTCGGCATACCATTGGTAAACCGTGTCCTCCGGGTTCGGGATCGGCTCGCGGTACGTCTTCCACGGATAATTATGTCCGGTCAGACGTTTTTCGGCTTTCCTGACTTCATCCAATGAACCGGCTTCGAAGAAGGATTTCCCGTTCAGGTAGACCTCGCCCAAATGCAGCGTCGGGTACATGGGCGACACCATCCAGTCGCCGTAAAGCCACGTGTCGAACGGATTGAAGTCCCCGAACAGCGCATTGGGGACGACGGCCTTCCACACCGTGCCGTCCCCTTCCCTGCTCCATCCGGTGATCCGCTCCGACCCCTTGATCACGACATGCTCGTTTTCGGCGGCGAGATACGTGATGCGCTTCCGGTCGCCGGTCCCGCCCGTTTTCGGGTCGACCCACTCGCGGTACTCGCCGGCATGCACGATCACGGTGTCGCCCGGCATGGCGAGGTCCGCCGCGCGCTGGATCGTTTTGAACGGCAGGGCTTCCGTTCCGGGGTTGCGGTTCGCCCCTGACGGGCTCACATGATAGGTCGTTCCCGTTGTTTCTTTCATCGTACAGTTCTCCTTCGGGATTGGGGTTCGTGCCGGACAGGCGGCGCGGCCGTTTTAACAGAATTTCGACAGGTTACTATAGCAGACATGGCATGGATGTCAAGCATACGGACCGCGTTTTTGCGAAAAAGCCGTCCCGCTCCATCAGGAGTTTTTTAAGATGGAGGAAGCGGCGGATCCCGTCCTTATTGGAACAGCCTTGACAGGGTGTCGATGGTCAGCGGCTTCAGAAGCACACCCGTGAAGCCGCGTTCCGCGAAGAATTTCTTTTCCTCGACATCGGCGGTGACGGCATAGACCGGAAGTCCGGCGAAGCGTTTGTCCGCCCGGATCTTTGCGACCAGCTCCCTGCCGTCCATTTCCGGCATCCAGATGTCGGTCAGGACGCAATCGAACGGCCTTTTCGAAGACCGTATCTTTTCCCACGCGGCCTGCCCGTTCACGGCGGTCTCGACATCGTTCAGGCCGATCTTTCTGAGGAGCGCGTTCAGCACGGACAGGTTCAACGGGACGTCGTCGGCGATCAGGATATGGAAGCGCTTCGATGCCTTCCAGCCTTCCTTCGCTTTTTCGCGCTGCGCCCGCGCCTCTTCCGCGAAGGCCTCGCCATCCGCGCCCCGCATGCTTTCGGCGCTCGTCACATCAAGAAGTTCGAGCGTGAACGTGGAGCCTTTGCCAAGCTCGGAAACGAACGAAAGCCGTCCGCCCATGCTGGACGCCAGGTTTTTGCAAATCGGGAGCCCGAGCCCGGTCCCCTTGACCTTTGCGCCATTCTTCAGCTGGACGAACGGGTCCATCACCCTGTCTTTGTCTTCGTCCGCGATGCCGCACCCGGTATCCGCGACGGAAAGCGTGAAAACGCCTTTCCCGTCGCCGCCGGAATCCTTCCGGAACGAGGCGCTGACACGGATCTCGCCGTGTTCCGTGAACTTGACGGCATTCCCGACGAGGTTGAAGAGGATCTGGCGGATGCGCTGCGGGTCGATTTCGAGCAGAGGCAGGTCACCGTATTCCTCCTTGAGCTCCACGTCCTTGTCCTTGACGGTCACGTCGACGGAATGGACCACGGAGGAAACGAGTTCACGGACGTCGGTGAGTTCCGGGCTGATGTCCATCTTGCCGGATTCGAGCTTGGAGAGGTCCAGCACGTCGTTGATAAGCTGAAGCAAAGTCTGCCCGCTGGTCGAAATGCCGGACAGAGCCTTGACGCGCTCCCGTTCGTCGTCTATGCCGTCAAGCAGGAGTTCGGAGTAGCCGATGATAGCGTTCAGCGGCGTGCGGATGTCATGGCTCACGGCGCTGAAGAACAGGCTCTTGGACCTCTCCGCCACGCGGGCGCGCTCGAGCGCCTTCTCAAGCTCGGCCATGTGCTTCGCCGTTTGTTCGTCCATGATGACGAAGACATGGAAGAAGCAGTTGCAGACCAGGCAGCCGAGCGAGGTAAACGGCGTAAGCGGCCAGACGATCTGAAGGACAAGGGCCGCCGCCATCGTGACGCAGCACATGAACACCATCATGCTGCGTTTGCGGACTGCATCCCGGCAGCTCAGGGCTTTCATGAACACGAAAACCGCGATCAGGACGTTCAAGGCGACCAGGAGATAGAATGCCGGGTCGCGCATGACGCCCGTTTGATAAACGCCATGGGAATCGATGCGGAAGAAACAGGCATTGAAGGGATTGATCGCCAATGCAACGAGGTTGAAGGCAAGGATCGCATATCCCGACCAGGACAGGATCCGCTTCTGCCATTTGCCGAGGTCCAGATAGGCGGTGACAAACCGGCCCCACATGAAAACGAATGCGACAAGAGACAGGAAGAAGAATATCGTGTCGATATACAGGAACTCCGTCCAGCCAAGCCCGGCAAAAATACCCCATGCGGCATCCGTGATATAGTAGGCGAGAACGCCCGTCAGGAAGCCCCGGTAGCATCTGCCTCGCGCACTGAACTTCCGCCGGCGGATGAGCAGATTAGAGTTGATAATCAGATGAATGATTATCGCCAGAATGGAAAAAATGGAATAGGAATACCCCTGCATCGCATCACCTGACGTCTATCGCACGGACCTCTTTCCGTCGGGCAACAAGTGCCGGATCATCCATTCGAATCGTTTCATAGAGTTGACAATTTGAGTTTGTTTCGGCATGAAAATACCGTAATATACACGCAAAAGCCCGATTTGTCAAGATATTAATTAGATAGTTTCAAGAAAAAAACAAAATATTGCGTTTGCAATGTCTCCGCGGTCCCACCCTGCCGAACCGGAGAAAAAAGGAGCATGCCGGACCGGGAGAGACTGCCGGAGCATGCCGAAACGCAAGTCGACCCCCGGAGCTTTCATTACCGGCTCCGGGGGTTGACTCCGCTCCGCAAGAACACGTGCCCGGTCGGGCACTACTGCAGTGGAGTACTTGTCCTCCTCCGTGCGCAAGCGGAGCTGAGCGCACTACTGCGGCACCGCTTGCGGTGTCAGGCGATCACGGTCCAGCTCATATCCACGCCGTAGCCGAGCGTGTTCCACTGCGCCATGTCGCCGCTGGCGTAGTAGCCGAGCATGCCGGTCGAATACTGGCGGACCAGCAGGTCGTCATGCTTGTCGCCGTTGTAATCGCCAGCGCCGACCACGAACCAGTCCTTCGCGTCGAGCTGGCCGACGAGCGACCAGTTGGCGGTGGAGCCGTCGCCCCACATCGCGACCAGCCCGGTCTCGGCGTGGAACGCCACGATGTCGTCCTTTCCGTCTCCGGAGAAATCGCCAATCGCGCGGACTTCCCAGCCGAGGTCGGACTTCGTGAGCTCGGCGGCAGCGCCGTCGATGCCGATCGTGTAGAATACCTGGCCGCCAGCATAGGACATCACGACGGCGTCCTTGCCGGTGCCGGTGAAGTCGCCGCAACCGACCATTTCCCAGTTGGCGTCATACCCGGCGCCGAGGCCGACCCAGCTGTCGGTTCCGTCGGTCCAGACGCCGAGCGCGCCGAGCTCCGTGGAATGCCAGACGATGGAGTTCATGCCTTTGTTTCCGGTCAGGTTGCCGACCTTGTTCTTCCAGACATAGCCCTCGTTGTTCGTGAGGTAGCTGATGTTGACCCA
>JBGUKB010000044.1:0-8460 GCA_045114235.1 Victivallales bacterium | reverse complement strand
ACTTGTGCAGGCCGCCGGCGCGCCGAACCAGGCCGGATCCCGGACGGAGCATCAGGTGGTATGTGTTGCCGAGGATGATCTGGACGTTCAGTTCCTCCAGCTCGCGCGGGGACATCGCCTTCACGGTGGCGCGGGTGCCGACCGGCATGAAGACCGGAGTATGGATCAGGCCGTGGGCGGTCTCCAGCACGCCGAGCCGGGCATGCGACGCCCCGGAACGGCGTTCGACTGTGAAGCAGCTGCGGCTCATGGACGGATGAACATCCCGTTTAGCACGCCCTGCACGGTCGCTTCGTTCACGCCGAGTGCGCGGGCGATCTCGGCGGCAAAGAACGGCGTTGCGCCGGGCGCCTTGCCGGTGATGATGTTGCCGTCATGCTCGACCAGTTCACCGGTGTACGTGAGGCCGGGACGCGTGCTAAGTTTTTCGCTTCCGGGGTAGCCGGTCACCGTCTTCCCGTCCAGCACGCCGAACGCATGGAGCGCGATCGGTGCTGCGCAGATGGCGGCGGCGATCTTGCCTTTCGCAACGGCTTCGCGCACCATCGCGCCGAGCGCTTCGCAGTTCATCAGGTTGGTCGCGCCGGGCAGGCCGCCGGGCAGGATGATGGCGTCCGCGTCGGAGCCGGGCGTGTGCTCCAGGAACATGTCCGGGGCGACCCGGATGTCGTGCGCGCCGGAGACGATGGAGCCGGAGATACCGGCGAGCATGGTCATGATGCCGCAGCGGTTGAGGATGTCGGCGGTGCCGAGCGCTTCGATCTCCTCGAAGCCTTCGGCGAGAACTACGATGGCCTGTTTCATGGCGGGGTCCCCCGTGGTGTGTGGTTCGGAAAAAGTCGTCCCAATAATATAGCATTCGGGCGGGCGGAATACAATTGTTTTTTCATCTTTTGCGCTTGCATATTCGCCTGAATGCGGGTAAATTATCTTTCGAATTATTTCTAACAAGGCGGAATCATGACCGAAACGATTCACGATGACGGACTGCGCGGCTTCCTGTCCTACCTGGCGGCGGAACGCAACGCGTCCGAACACACCTGCTCGTCCTATGCGCTGGACATCCGGCAATGCGCGCAGATCTGCCTGAAGGCCGACCCGTTCGAGGAAACGGCCGACTGGGCGGCGCTGAGCGTGTACGACGCGCGGGATTTTGTGGCGTCGCTGAGCACGGACGAACTGGCGCGCAGCTCCATCATGCGCAAGCTCTCCGCCATGCGGTCGTTCTACCGTTACCTGATCCGCGAGAACCGCGCGACCTCGAACCCGTTCATCGGCCAGGCATCCCCGCGCCGCCCGAAGCTCCTCCCGAAATACATGACCGTGGACGAGGTCGGACGCCTGCTCGCCGCGCCCGCGGCCGTCTGGGCCGACCATGCCGAGCTCGGCCTCGCGAAAACGCCGGAAGCCGCCGCGTTCGCCGCCGCCCGTGACGCCGCGGTCCTTGAGGTGATCTACTCCGGCGGGCTCCGCATCAGCGAGGCGCTTGGACTGAACTTCGGCGACGTCGACGCATTTTCCGGCGTGATGAAGATACGCGGCAAGGGCAAGAAGGAACGCCTCTGCGCCCTCGGAAATCCCGCACAGCGCGCGCTCCGCGCCTACCTCAAGCACCGCCGTACGCTGTCCTCCGACCAGTCGCCGCGCGCCGCCATCTTCCTGAATCAGCTCGGCGGACGCCTCACCGCGAGGTCGTTCCAGCGTTTTTTCAAGCTCTACCTCGCGCAGGCGGGGCTTCCGCCCGACCTGACTCCGCACAAGCTCCGCCATTCGTTCGCAACACATCTGCTGGACGCGGGCGCGGACCTGCGGAGCGTTCAGGCGCTGCTCGGCCATGAGAACCTCAGCACCACGCAGATCTACACGCACGTCAGCACCGAACGCATGAAGAGGATTTATGAAAAAGCCCATCCGCACGCATAAATCCGGTGTTCCGGCAAGAATGTCTCCTTCCGCGTCCGCAGCACCGTCCGGCTCGCGGAAGAACAACTTCGACCTGGACAGGCTTCTGATTTCGCTGGACAGGCGCGAGGGCACTATTCTTTGGCGCGTGGCCGAACTCTTCGCGTGCCTGCTGACCGTGCTCCTGCCGGTCAAATTCGCGTCGTTCGTGAGCGCGCCCGAGGGCGGCGCGCTGTACTGGAGCGATCCGCTTTCCCTGGTCTTCATCGCGTGGCCGCTGCCCGTCTTCATGATGGCGGCGCCCATCCTGCTCGCCATGACCGTTTTCGCGGCGTTGTCCCGGGATCCTACCCGTACCATCGACGGACGGGAAAGCCTGGACGGTCTTTCGACCCTGCAATGGGATATTTCCCTGCGGTCCCCGCTCGTTAAATACGGTGTGCTTTGGTGCATCCTCGGCGGCGTGAGCGTTCTCGGGCTCGTGAACGCCTCGTGCAAGGGGTATGCGCCGCAGATGATCGCGCACACGCTGTCGCTGGCGTGCTATGCGCTGTCGCTGGCGATCCTGCTGTCCGGGCACAGGGAATTCGCGAAGGCGCTGACCGGATCGCTGGTCCTCGGCGGCGTGCTGTCGATCTGCTCCGGCATGTACCAGTACTGGTACGGGTTCGAAGCCTTGCGCGAGCATATCCAGGCGCGCACGGCGGCTGGCGGACGCGAGATAGCCGACGGAATGGCGGTCCGTATCGGGGAAGGCCGCGTCCAGGCGGACTTCAACTCGTGCAATGTCTACGGCGCGTATCTCGCCGCGCTCCTGCCATTCCTCACGGTCCTCTTCTGGCGGTTCGGCAACGAACTTGTCTCACCCCCGAAGCTCTCGCGGCGTCTGTTCGGCGGCCTCGCGTTCGCCGTGACGCTCTTCCTGCTCGTGAAGACGGACAGCCGCGGCGCGGTATTCTCCCTGCTCGCCGCGGGCGCGATCGTATTCTTCTTCTCCCGGCTGCCGCGCAGATGGAAACTTGCCGGCGCGGGGCTACTGTTCCTCGGCGTCGCCGGACTCGTTGCCATGATTGCGTTCGGACGCGGCGCGCTGTCGATGTATGTGCGGTTCGATTATGTTCAGGCGGCGGCGCGGATGATGTTCAAACACCCGCTGACGGGAACAGGCTGGGGCGACTTCCTGAACGATTATCCGGTCCTTCGCCTGTGGCGGGACAAGGAGGCGCCTCACTCTCCGCACAACATGGTGATGCTGTTCGGTTCGCAGTGCGGCGTCGCGGGCTTCCTGGCGGCGTTCGCCGTGCTGGCGTATCCGGTCGTCGAGGCGTGCCGTCAGATTCGCCGGACGGACTGGCGCGACCGGAAGGACGTTTTCGCGCTCGTCCCGGCGTTTTCCTGCCTCATCCTTTCCGCCGGAACGCTCCTCGACATCGGGTTCGAGACGACCGCCTATTCCGGCGTCCTGATCGCGTTCTCCATGCTCGTGCTCATGCGCGGCATGCCGCCGAGTCTCCGTCCGTGGTTGCAGCCCGGCTGGCGCAAACGCCCCGACGACGTGAAAGCGCTTGAGGCTCCGTCTCCGATGACGCTCGCGCTCCCCAGGCTTTTCTTCGTTTTTGTTTCGTTCGGGGTTGCCGCAGAATGGTTCGATGTGGAAAGAACCTACTCCGCGCTGCTCAGCGAGCTCAACCCGGAATACTCGTTCGAGCATCAGAACGATCCGGGTTACGTCCCGCCGCTGGACCGGGTGCAGACCCTGCTCAAAGAAGCAATCAAAGCCTCACGCATGCGGTCGCCGTTCCCGTGGAATGCCGCCGCGGACTACATGTTCGCGACCGGAGAAATGAAGAAGGCTATGACCAGTATCGATCAGGTCATCGAACTTGATCCGCTTCAGTCCGCGCACTACGTGAAACGCGCCCGCATGAACTACTGGATCGCGGGCATGAACGTGACCGACGCCGTGAAAAAGGACCTCGCGACCGCACGGCGTCTCGCCCCGAAGAACCCCGAACTCAACCGGCCCGACGCGGACATCTGCCGCGCGGCCTTCACCCCGAAGGAACCTTGACCATGAAAAGCGCCTGGGAACTCGCACTCGAACGCAGCGGCGGAGCGCTGCAGGAACTCTCCCCCGAGAAAAAAGAGAAGATTGCCGAACTCGAACGTGCCGCGCAGGCGAAGATCGCCGCCGCGAAGATCACCGCCGATCACAAGCTCGCGACCATGACCGACCCGGACGAAATCGACCAGCTGAAGGAAGGGCTCGTGAACGTGATCCGTTCCATCGAGGAATCGCTCGCCCGTAAAAAAGAGGCCGTGCGCGCCGAATGAAGCTCTACTTCGACAATGCCGCCGCGGTTCCTGTCCGTCCGATTACCATGGCGCGCCTCGCCGCGCTCGCGCAGGATTTCTCCGCCAATCAGGAGGCGTCCGGCGCGGCCGCCGAGGCCGTGAGGACGGCGCTTTCGACCGCGGAACACCGCCTGCTGAACGCCGTCTGCGGCTCGAAGGCGCAGGGGCGCTCCGTGCTGTGGACGAATACCGGCACCGACGCCGTCCGCGCCGCCGTCATGGCGTTCCTGCTGACCCCTGAGAAGCACGGCGCGGTGCTGTTCACCGACGGCGAACACGCGAGCATCCCGCCCGCGCTCGACATGCTCCCGGCGTCCTGTCCGCGCAACCGCGTGAAGCTCCTGTGCGACGGCCGCATCGACCTCACCGACCTTTCCCAGAAGCTCAGCGAACGCACGCGGCTCGTGGTGTTCCACTGGGTGCAGAGCGAGACCGGCGTGATGCAGGACCTCGCCGCCGTGCGTTCCATGGTGAAGTCCATCGCGCCGCAGGCGAGCCTGCTCGTTGACGCGATCCAGGGCGCGGGCAAGCTTCCGTTCGATTTCAACGCCGTCCAGCCGGAATTCTTCCTCGTCTCCGGACAGAAGTTCGGCCTGCCGGGCGGCGCGGCCGTGCTGTATTCCGACGAGTTCCGCCCTGCCGTGAAGAAGATTCGCGCGGAACGCCACGCCATTGGACGCGTGCCGCCGCCGTTCTGCCTGCTGCTGGCGGAAACGCTCGGCGGGCGCATGGCGACGATGAGCGGCGACGTGGACTACATCCGCGAGCTGAAGGAGCGGTTCCTCGCCGAGCTGAAGGAGGCTCTGCCCGACGGCTGCTGGCGCGAGACGGTCCCCGCCTCGAACGCCTCCCCGTATATCGTTCATCTGCTGTTCTCCGGCGGCGCGCAGACGTATCAGGGCGCGATCCTCACGCGCATCATGGCGAAATTCGGCGCATCGATCGCCTCCGGCAGCGCATGCGACGCGGAGACCGGGACGCCCTCACGCGTGCTGACTGCGATGGGATTGAGCCGCGACGAGGCATATTCCGCCGTCCGGGTGTCGTTCTTCGACTCCAACACGCCGGACGAGGCTGTCGAGCTGGCGCGTCTATTGGCACGTGCTGTGCGCGAATATTGATTTTGAGCTGAATTCCGCTCAGGAAACGGCTTTTGCCGCCGCGATCAGTGACGGCAGTATCTTCGGCAGGTCGCCTGCTCCGATGATCGCCGCGACGTCGCCGTTTTTGAGCTCAAGCCCGATACGTGCGCCCATCTCGTCCCAAGTTCCCGCGAGCGCGACCCCGCCGGCCGCCGCCGCAAGGTCGTCCGAGGTGTATTTCCCGCTTCCCGTCCATGCGGCGAAAACCGGCGTGACGAACACGCGGTCGGCCCTTTTCAGTTCGGTTGCGAACTCGTTGAAATAGCGTTCGAGCCGCGCGTAACGGTGCGGCTGGAA
The DNA here is from genome assembly GCA_045114235.1 of Victivallales bacterium. GTDB lineage: Bacteria > Verrucomicrobiota > Lentisphaeria > Victivallales > UBA1829 > UBA1732. Next base: position 2,764 of record JBGUKB010000044.1, on the reverse strand, counting down.
GATCACGACGAGGCGGCGTCCGGGGTAGAGCTCACGCAGGGACCGGATGCTCTCATGGAGCTCGGTCGGATGATGCGCGTAGTCCTCGATGACCGTGGCCGCCCCGTTGAACCGGACGGAAAGGCGGCGTTCGACGCCGGGGAATCCCCGAAGCATCTTTTCCGCTTCGATTGCGTCAAATCCAAGTAGCTCGGCGGCCTTGACCGCGATCATGCCGTCCAGCCGCTGGAAATGCCCGAATCCGCGCAGAAAACTCTCCGGCAGATCCGCGAGGTCGAGCCGGACCGCGTTCGGATGGTCCCTGAACAGGCGGTCGGTTTCCTCCGAGGCGCAGTACAGCAGCGTTTCCGATTGTTCGGCAAATGACTTGAAGTTGTGTTCCAGCACCTCGAATCCGCCGAGGCTCCACGCATGGTCGTCCTCCACGTTCGTGACGATCCCGAGGTACGGCCGCAGCAGCGCGTGCGTGCCATCGCTCTCGTCCGCCTCGGTCACGAACATGTCGCCGTCGCCCGCCGCGCCCGCGCTTTCCCAGCCCGTCACGGTTCCGCCGATCATGTAGCCGGGATTCGCGCCGAGTTCGCGGAGCAGCCACGCCAGCATCGCACTCACGCTCGTTTTGCCGTGCGAACCGCTGACCGCTACCGCCCGCCTGAATGAATCCGCCACGACCGCGAGCGCTTCGCCGCGCCTCAGAACGGGGAGGCCGCGCCGCGTAGCTTCCGCGACTTCCGGGTTCTCCGGTCCCGCCGCAGAGGTCCGCACGACCAGAAGCCCGCCATTGTCCGGCGGGAGGTTTTCGACGCGGTGCCCGGCGGGAGCGATGTGTGCGCCGTGCCTGCGGAGCGTCGCCGCGGCGGCGTTGTCGAGCAAGTCGGACCCCGTGACGCGGAATCCTTTTTCGAGGAGGATCCGGGCGAGTGGGGCGCAACCTGCGCCGCAGCAGCCGATGATGTGGACCGACCGGAAGTCGGAAAGCGGAGGGAATGACATGACAGTATGTTTCAGACGTTTGAAATCCAGCAAAAAAGCGAAACAAAAAACAATAAAAAATAACAGCAGGAACGGAAAAAATCAAGCAAAAGCGCGAAAAGCGAAGAAAAAACGCAAACATGAGGCGCAAAGTTGTGTTCTCTTCTTGATATTTTACTATAGATGTGGTATATTAAACGTTTATAATCTTTTCTGCCGCGATGGTCCGGCACGGTGCCGGGCAGGGATGGCGAACGTCGTAAGGAGACGCCCATGAGAAAGATACAAATCGTCGATGTGTCGTTGCGCGAACAAGCCGCGTGCAACGGCAGTTCCTTGAGTTTTAAGGAAAAAATCGAGGTGGCGCGTCAGCTTGACAAGCTGAACGTGGATGCCATTGAAACGGCTCCGATCGTGAACGGGAAAAACGACATCGTTTTCCTTCACACGCTTGCACCCCTTATGACTCGCTGCATTCTTGCCTGCCCGGTGGGGCTTGATCCGGATCTTCTTCCGGATACCTGGGAGGCACTTCGCGCCGCGAAACACCCGCGCCTGAACGTGGTCGCGCCGGTTTCGACGGTGCAGATGGAGTACCAGTTCCACAAGAAACCGCCGGTCGTGCTGGACATGATCCGCGCGCAGGTCAAGGCCTGCCGCGAACTCTGCGAAGACGTCGAACTTTCCCTTCAGGACGCCACGCGCGCCGAACTTGATTTTCTGGCGCAGGCCATTCGTGCCGGCATCGAATCCGGTGCAGGCATCATCACCGTGTGCGACACTGCGGGCGTCATGCTGCCCGACGAGTTCAACAAGTTCGTCGCCTCGCTGAACGAAGCCGTGCCCGAGCTCAAGAACGTGACGCTGTCCTTCGCGTATTCCAACGCCCTGCACATGGCGGCGGCGTGCATCTTCGCCAGCGTGGACACCGGTTTCGCGCAGATCAAGACCACCTGCGTCGGCATGAACGAACCCAGCCTTCGCAGCATCGCGCACGTTTTCCGCGCGAAAGGCGACGCCCTCGGCGTGTCCTGCGAGCTCAATATGACCGTGCTGGAGAAATCCTACGAGCAGATCCGCCAGATCCTGAGCGGAAGCGCCGAACAGGATGAATGCGCCGAGGAAAGCGCGCCCGCATCCGGCGAGGTCAATTTCAGCCTCTCCAAGTCCGATTCCCGCGAAGAAGTCGCCGACGCCGTCCGTCAGATGGGCTATGACCTCGACGACGGCGCTCTGGACGCCGTCTACGAGTCCGTCCAGCGCATCGTGCAGAAGAAAACGGAAGCGATCGGCCCGCAGGAGCTTGAATCCATCATTGCCACGGTCTCTCTCCAGGTGCCGTCCACCTATAACCTCAAATCCTTTGTCATCACTTCCGGCAACGAGATCACGTCCTACGCCCATGTCATCCTCGAGCGCAACGGCGACGAGGTGAAGGGATTCGGCACGGGCGACGGCCCGATCGACGCCGCGTTCCTCGCCGTCGACGAGATCCTCGGACGGCAGATCGAGCTGGTCGACTTCAAGATCGACTCCGTGACCGCCGGCGCGTCCGCCATGGGCTCCACCACGGTGAAGCTCCGCTACGAGAACAAGGTGTATGCGGGCAAAGGCGTCTCCACCGACGTGATCGGCGCCAGCATCCGCGCGTACCTCGCCGCCGTGAACAAGATCTGTTACGAGGCAGGTGTCAAATGAAACTGTCGTTCTCGACCAATCGTTGGGAATCGTACAGTTTCGACGATTTTGTCCGGATCGCCCGTGAATACAAGTTCAACGGGATCGAAATCCA
>JBGUKB010000043.1:0-4259 GCA_045114235.1 Victivallales bacterium | reverse complement strand
ACGGGACTGCCGGCGGAATTTCCCGACATGGTGGTGGACGAGAATACGCAAATCTACCTTGGAAACCGCATCGTCGATTATATGACCGCCTTCAAGGCATTGGGCTATCGTCCCGAGCAGGTGACGAAGATCCTCGTGACGCACAAGCATGAGGACCACACGGGAGAACTGCGAAGTTTCCCTAACGCGAAGATCTATCTCTCCCCTGAAGAGGCGGACGCGCTGAAACTCGATGGCCCGAATGTCGTGCGCGTGCAGTACAAGGATGGTCCTTACCACACTTTCGACGCCTCGGAAAAGATCGCTGACGGCGTTTATCTGCTTCCCGCGAAAGGCCATACCAAGGGCAACAGCATCATTGTTGCCGAAAGCGACGGGCTCTTCTACATGATGCACGGAGACGTCACCTACACGGACGAGGCGCTGTACGCGAACAAGCTTTCCGTCATTTACGAGGACAAAGCCGCCGCACGGGATACCCTCGACCGCGTCCGCGCATTCATTCGCAAGAACCCCACGGTCTACTGCTCGACGCATACGCCGCTGGGATATGAAAACCTCGAGGCGAAACGCATCGTCGACCTGGACAAGCCGACCGAGACCATCCCGCCTGGAGAGATCGTCTTCAAGCAGGCAACGGGGAAATACGTATGCTCCGTCTGCGGCGCGGTCTACGACCCGGCCGTCGGCGATCCCGAACACGGCATCCCGGCAGGCACGAAATTCGAAGACCTGCCAGCCGACTGGAAATGCCCCCGCTGCCGTCAGCCGAAAGACAAGTTCAATCCCGCATGACGGGCATGGCACACAAAAGCTATAAAGTGTCCGAAGACACCCGGCGCCGCCTTCTGGAGGCCGCCGGGGAGCTCTTCGCCTGCCACGGCACGGAGGCCGTGACCGTGCGTGACATCACCGCGCGCGCCGGGACCATGCCGAACGCCGTGTCCTATCATTTCGGCGGCAAAGAGGGCCTGATCGACGCCGTGTGGGAGTTCTGCCTTCGCGAGTGGACCGGGGACCGGATGGGACGCTACTGCGCGGAAAACGAACGCCTGTTCGAAACCCGCGACGGAAAAAGGCAACTCGTCACCGACCTCATCGATATCTTCTACGAGACGCTTTGCGCCGACGATCAGCCGCTATGGGCGAATCTCTTCCTGCTGCGCGCCACGATCACGGCGCAGGACATGAAACGGACACAGGTCTTCAACACGATGATCTTCGACCCTCTGAGCAAGGTCTACCGCCGGATCACCGGCAACAACGACCGGATGACCGCGCGATGCTGGGTGATGACGATCATCTGTCCGGGTTCCTACCTCACGGCGAGCGCAACGGATTTCCAGCGGTTCGAGCCGATCAGCAAGATCGATTACGCGTTCTGCCGACGTCTTCAGGCGATGGTCACGCGCAATGCGCTTTTTGCCGTCGGGCTGCTGGATGAACATTAACCTTAACAAATCACAAGAGGAACACGAACATGGATGATGAAAAAGAACCGATTGCGGCATCCGAACAGAACCAGATCGAGGTAGAACTGAGCAAAGCATTCCATCTTCTTTGCGATGCATTCCCTGAACCTATGGCGCTTTGCCACCGCACCCATCGCGTTGTCGCTGTCAACCCGGCCGCAGAGAAATACGGACGAATCGTCGGAACGAATTGTGCAAAGGGATGTCCGGCACTGAAAGCCGGACTGTGCCGTCAGGCGCAGATGGTGAAAAAGGAAAACGCGACTTGGATTCATCTGCCCGATGGCGGAACCGGGCGTCCCTCGACTTCCTACTGGATTCCCGTCACCGGACATCCCGACTATTATTTCCATTTCGGCATCGGTATTACGATTGATTACGCAAAGAATCCGACAGAGGAACAGTAAGGAGAAAAGAAGGCAAAAGTTTTGTATTGTCTTTCACACAAACTGCTCTGTAATAAATAGGTTGTGTGCTATTTCATAAACAGGCTTCCAACAAACCAAACCCCAAAGGAGACAGACATGGATACCCAAAAAACGATTAACGCACTCCAGTTCTTTGTAACCGGCCTCACCGAAGGTGCCCTCGTGCACCGCCTCCAGGGCCAGACCCTCAAAGCGGAAGGATTCACCAAGCTTGGCGACAAGTTCCTCGCCCACTTCGCCGAGGAAATGGGCTGGGTCGAGAAGATGCAGGAGCGCATCCTCGATCTCGGTGGCAAGCCCGTGTTCGAAGGATGCAAGAGCCGTGAGATCATCGAAGACCCCATCGAATACATCAAAGCTGACCTTGAGATTCAAGAGAAGGGTGTCCCGATGCTCCGCGACTGCGCACTCACTTTAACGGACGACCCGCTCACATACGACATCCTCAAGGCCTATCTGGCCGACGAGGAGGAAGACCTCTACTGGCTTCGCGGTCAACTCGAACTCTGTGCCAAGATCGGTAACCAGAACTACATCGCTACCCTCATCTAAAAACGCAAAGAATCCGACAGAGGAATAGTAAGGACAATCAGCTCCCGAAGCCGACGATGGTTTGGTTCCGGGGGCTGTTTTTACAAAGATTCAATACAAGCCGAAGGAAATCCTAAAAAAAACTCCTTCGACTTGTTTTCTCGTCTGGATGCGTGTATTTTTCATATCACCAACCAATAGGAGCAAGAACCAATGAGCCGCAAACCTTTTATAATGTTCATCAATGGCAGTCCCCGCAAGAACTGGAACACTGATATCCTGATGAAAAAGGCACTCGATGGTGCAGTCTCGGCTGGAGCCGAAGCCGAGATGGTCTACTTGTATGACCTCAAATTCCGCGGATGCGTCAGCTGCATGGCCTGCAAACTCCGCAAAGAGCCACGCCCGTGCCGCTGCATCCAGAAGGACGATCTGACGGCGGTCCTCGATAAGGTTCACGAGGCTGATGCCGTCGTGCTCGGCAGTCCGATCTACTTCAGCGAGGCCACAGGCGAGATGCGCTCCTTCTTCGAGCGGTTCCTCTTCCAGTATCTGAACTACGAGGACTACAGCAAGCCTCTGAGTCCGGCGAAGAAAACTGCCCTGATCTTCACCATGAACGCACCCGAATCCATGTTTGATGAAATCGGATATCGTCCGCTCTTCCAGCGCTACGAAAACTGGATGAAGCTCTTTTTCGGCCATTGCGAGACGCTGCTTTCCACGGATACCCTTCAGGTGAAGGACTACAGCCGTTACCGCCTCGCCGGGTTCGACGCCGATGCGAAACATCTTCGCCATGAAACGGTCTTCCCGCAGGACTGCCAAAAGGCTTTCGAGCTCGGTCGCAAACTTGTCATGGAAGCGGACAACTCTTCGACGGTTTACGACTTCAAGGTTACGACCGGAGAAGGAATGATTCTGAATTTGGCGGACTACAGGGGAAAGGTTCTCCTGATCGTGAACACTGCAACTGGCTGCGGATTCACATCTCAATATACGGAACTTGTTCAGATGTACAACGAATACCATGCAAAAGGACTGGAAATTCTGGACATCCCGTGCAATCAGTTCGGCGCACAGGCACCGGGAACCGATGCGGAAATCCATAATTTCTGTACTCTGCACTACAATACCCCTTTCCCGCAGATGAGGAAATCCGATGTCAACGGAGAGAATCAGCTTCCGCTGTACGCCTACCTGAAATCTCAAAAGGGCTTCGAAGGATTCGGCGAGCATCCGTTCAAAGATCTGCTCGAAAAGAAGTTTGCCGAACAGGACCCGGATTGGGCAAAAACGCCCGACATCAAATGGAACTTCACCAAGTTTGTCATAGACCGCGAGGGCAAAGTCGTGGCGAGATTTGAGCCGACCGCCGACATGGGGGCAGTCGAAGACTGTATAAAAGCCCTGCTGTAACGGCTGAAAGAGAACACAAAAATGAGTGATAACAAAAAAAAGCCGGAAAGATTAACGGACCAGCGGGATCGTATCATCGTCAGGACCAGCGCCATCGGCATTCTGGTCAATGTGCTTCTGGCGGCATTCAAGGCGGCGGTGGGACTTGCCTCCCACTCCATCGCAGTCGTCCTCGATGCGGTCAACAACCTCTCCGACGCCCTTTCGTCCATCATCACGATCGTGGGCACGAAACTTTCGGGGAAACGGCCCGACAGGAAGCATCCGTTGGGATACGGGCGCATCGAGTACTTGAGCGCGATGATCGTCGCGGGCATCGTGCTCTATGCGGGCATCACCTCGCTGGTCGAGTCCATTAAGAAGATCATCCGTCCGGAGACGCCGGAATACGGCACGGTCTCCCTCGTCA
>JBGUKB010000042.1:0-10759 GCA_045114235.1 Victivallales bacterium | reverse complement strand
GTAGCCGCCCATGGAGAGGCCGGTGATGTAGACGCGATCGGGATCGGCGTCAAATTCTTTGATCTTCGCTTCGATCATGTCCGGGATGAGGCCGGTGGACTTGGAGGGCAGGGGCTGGAGAGCCGCGCCGGCGCCGCCGCGGTGCAGCGGAGCCCAGAGCTCGGAGGACGGGCACTGGCAGGTGATGAGGACGACTTTCTGCTTCTGGTCGCGGATGTTCTTCACGATGTCGGACACGCCGAGTTCGTTCTGGGCGAGGTTGTTGTCGCCGCGTTCGCCGATGCCGTGCAGGAAGACGAGGATCGCCGGCTTGCCGGGCTGTTCCTTGTTGTAGAGGTGCTGGCAGATGTTCAGCTTGTCTTCACCTTTCGTGAAGGGCTTCTGTTCCAGTTCGGTTTCCTTGAGGATCTTCTGCCATTTTTCGGTCTGGCTCTGCTGCTGGTTGCCCTGCTGCGGAGCGCCGCCGCCCGGGAACTGGGCGTAGGCCTGGCTTGCCGCGATGGCGCAAACCGCGATCGCGATCATTCTGACGGAGCATTTCATTTTGTTGTTCTCCTGTTGATGAGGTTTGGGTTTGGTTGGATATGATGGTGAAAGGAACATCGTTTTTCAAGGCGGATTCGCGCGGCGGATGCGCACGCGAGTCCACTTTGTATCTAATATAACGCGAAAAGTGTCGAATTGTATATGTATTATTTATCGTTAAAGATGTACTATTTATCTTAATTCGTTTAAATCCGAATCAAGTTTATCCTTTTTTTCAAAAAAACGGACAGAATTCCTGCATGCACGGCGGAGATTCATGCGCCGGACGGAAGCTCGCATGGAGCCGCCGCGCCGCCGGTGAGGTCGCGGACGGTCCCGGCAAAGGCGGCGAAGTTCGTGCTCGGGATCACGCCGGAGACCGTCACTCCGGCGGCGAACTCCTCGCCGGCAATCTCCGCGGCGAATTCCGGGAATCTGCGGCGTACCGTTTCGTAATGGACATAGGACAGCGTGAGCGTAAAACGGGTGAGCGGGACGAGCTCGGCGACCGGGGGATCGGCGAGCGCCAGCTGCGCGCTCTCGGTGTAGGCCCGGACCAGTCCCCCCGTGCCGAGCTTGATCCCGCCGAACCAGCGCGTTACCGTGAGCAGCACGTTGGTGATCCCGCTTCCTTTGAGCACCTCGAGCACCGGGCGTCCGGACGTCCCGGACGGTTCCCCGTCGTCGGAGCATCCCATCACGCCGCCCTGCGGTCCGCAGACGAATGCGAAGACGACGTGGTTGCAGTCGGCGTAAACGCGTTTGCGTTCGCGCCAGAGGGCGCGCGCCGCGTCCGCCGAGTCGACGGCCGCCGCTTCGGCGAGGAAACGCGATTTCCGTATGACCAGTTCGGCGCGGGTGCTTTGACGCAGGATCAGCATGGTTGTCTTTCCATCGGACTCGCAGGAGCTCACCATTTCGTGCAGGAGGCGGCCGCGAGCGGAAGGTACATGAAAACCAGGTTCAGCCTCTGCCACAGGCCTTCGTTGCCGACGACCGTGTCCCTGAACGCCGGCTTGTCGGACATGACGAACAGGACGAAGAAGCCGAGCGCCAGGACAAAGCTCGCGACGCTCAGGACGCCCATTGACCCGTTATGGTCCTTGAAGGAAAGCGCCGCCACCAGAAGCGGCACGAAGAGAAACAGCAGGAATCCTGCGACCGAACCCGCCCCGTGGACCCTCGAAGCGGCCGTGACGACGTCTTTGGATTCGTTCACGCTGAAAAAACAGGTGAAGATGCACGCCCCGACCGCAAAGACAGCCATGAACGCGACCAGCACGCCGGCGATCCCTCCCGATGCCGAACGGAAATGATGGTAGACCGCGGGGAGCGACAGGAGAAACAGAATGCCTTCGGCGAGCATCCAGACATTGAACGGGATCCTCACGGGGCTGGAGGGATTTCCGAGGGCGCTGACGGACATCTTGAGGATGTTGTATTCCCTGTAGAACAGCGGCAGCAGCAGCGACACCAGGATGTCTCCGATCATCGCGGCCAGCAGAAAGAATCTGCCGTAGGATTCAAGTCTATCCATGTGTGCTCCTTTTTCGGTTGCCCGTCGTCACGGCGTTCCGGGGGGCATCGTGAACGGGGCGCAGGTAAGCCAGTCGGTGACGGACGCGTCGGCATAGACGCCCTGAATCGCCCATGTATGCCTGCCGGATGGGAGCCCGGACACGGTCAGAGAGGTTTTCCCCTCGTCCAGGTCGTACACTTTTTCGCCCACGCGGAGTTTGTACCGGACGATTCCGGTGTCGGCGGTCGCGGGGGTGAAACTGAACTTGGCGGACCCCGTTTCGCGGTTGATCCCGGCTTTCGGGTTGCGTACATTGCCGATCGTGTACGTCTTCGATTCTGCGGTCCCGTCGGAATCGACGACTTTCCATTGAAGCACGGAGTTCGCCGGGATCTTGAACTGACGGGAGATGGTTTTGCTTTCCTCGTCCCAGTCCCTGTCGCCGTCCGATTTCCACTCGCCCGATTCGCCGAACCGGTAAAGCAACCTGTCGACGGAATTGATCGTGATCGCCTTCGTATTGTTGTAATTTGGGACTTTCTGAACCGCGAACGTGCCGGAGAACGAATACCCAGAATCGGAAAGCTTCAGGTTCGACGAAAAATCCGTGATCTCGATTGGCGCGTCCAGTACGTCGATAATGCGGTCGCCGTCGGAATCCCGCCAGCCGACCATTTCCAGCGATTGCGGCGAGGTGACATGCCGTTCGAACGCCGTCGAGATCGAACTGTTCATCAGGCTGGGCACGATGCTGTTCCGGTCCGGGTTGCCGTCCGGGGCGTTCGTATTCTGCACGCCGTAATATCCGGCGCGGTCCGTGTATCTGCCCTGCCCCGGGTACTCGTCGGCCGCGCCGAAGATGTGCGCCATTTCGTGCGCGAACGACTGCGAGGAATACCAGTCGTAGGGCCTGGAATACGCCGTCAGGATGTAGGTGTCGGAAACGCCCTCGTACTGCCGCCCCAGCGTGTAGGACCGGTAATTGTCCGAGAAATAGTGGTCGCGGTCGTTGTCGGCTTTCACGACGAAGATGTTGAACGCGAAATCGGCGTTGTGCTTCTCGATCGTGTCGGCGGTATACCGGTACAGCATTTGGTTTTTGTCGCCGGAATACCCCTGCGCGTTCAGGAATTCACCGATCCATAAGCGGTCGTCGCGGTACGCACCGTGCGTGACCGGCTCGTAGGAGGTCTGGAACGGCGTTTCCGCGTGCTCCAGGTCGACCGTAAAATGCAACTCGCCGATGTAGTTCTGCTTTTTCCACATCTCCTCCCACCAGGCGCAGGCGTTTTTGACGTGGCCGATCACCTTCGCGATCTCGTCCTTGCTCCAGCTCTCTGTTTTGGCGTCGATCTTGCCGTTGCATTCGAACAGCACGAGGTTGACGCGGATCTCGCCCGCCATGAACGCCGAGGTGTCGTATTGCCCCGCGCCGAACGGACGTTTCAGCTTGGTTTCCTGGCGCACCGCCGTACCGGCTCCAGGGGAAAAGCCTCCGAATCCGCCTTGTCCGCCTCCGAAGCCGGGCATTCCGGCAGGTCGCTGGCCTCCGAAGCCGCCTTGCTGACCTTGCTGCCTCCCGGCCTCGCTTCGCCTGCCGCCGAAGCCGCGCTGCACGCCCCGGAAGCCGCCTTGCAGACTCATTCCGGGTGCGCCGCCGAATCCGTCCTGCGCAAACAGGACGGTCCAGCCGAACAGCACTGCGGCGCACAAAACGATTTGAACTGGTTTCATCATCGGCCTCACGCGGGGGTTCGGTCGTTCATCATGGCCGGACAGCCTGCCGCATCCATCAGTCGGAAGTCCCCTCAGATCAGGGATGAGAGGTCGGTGAACTCGTAGTCGTGCGCGGCGGCGACGTTTTTGTTCGTGAGCTTGCCGAGATAGCAGTTGACGCCGGATGCAACGGCCTTGCTCTGCTTGCAGGCTTCTTCCAGGCCGTTCTTCGCGATCTGCAGGCCGTAACGGAGGGTCGCGTTCGTGAGCGCGATTGTGCTCGTCCGGGGCACCGCGCCGGGCATGTTGCCCACGCAGTAATGCACCACGCCGTCCTCGATGTACACGGGATCGTCGTGCGTGGTCACGCGGGAGGATTCGCCGCAGCCGCCCTGGTCGATCGCCACGTCCACGAAGACCGCGCCGTCCTTCATTTCGGGCAGGTAGCGCTTCTTGAAGAGTTTGGGCGTGGAGCCGCCGGGGATCAGCACGGAGCCGATCACCAGGTCGGCGTCCTTCAGCACGCGTTCGATGTTGCTGTCCGAGCTCACCAGCGTCTGGATGTGCGCGCCGAACATGTTGTCGAGCTCCTCCAGGCGCTTCAGGTTGATGTCGAGGATCGTCACGTTCGCGCCCATGCCGACGGCGATCTTGCAGGCGTTCATGCCCACCGTGCCGCCGCCGAGGATCACCACGTTGGCTTTCGGCGTGCCGGGGACGCCCGCCAGCAGGATGCCTTCGCCGCCGAACTTCTTCTCCAGGTACTTCGCGCCTTCCTGAATGGAGAGGCGGCCCGCGATCTGGGACATCGGGGCGAGGCACGGCAGGGAACGGTCGGCTTCCTGGATCGTCTCGTACGCGATGGCCTTCACCTTGCCCTTCAGCAGGGCGTCGGTCTGCTCTTTGTCGGCGGCGAGGTGGAGATAGGTGTAGAGGATCAGGCCCTCGTGGAACAGTTTATACTCGCTGGCGAGCGGTTCCTTGACCTTGATCATCATGTCGACCAGATGCCACACGTCGGCGGCGTTGTCGATCAGGCTCGCCCGGGCGTCCACGTATTCGTTGTCGGAGAACCCGGAGCCCACCCCGGCACCGCGTTCCATGTAGACATGATGCCCGGCGGCGACGTAATCCCGGACGTTGTCCGGCGTGAGTCCGACTCGAAATTCATTGTTCTTGATCTCTTTGACGCATCCGATTTTCATGGCCGGTGCTCATCCTTTCTGTTTTGTCCCCGAAATGAAGGGGCTCCGTCAATTCGTTTTCAGGAGGAAGTTTGGTTCGTTTCTGTCAAAAACCGCCGCATGCGATTCTTTTTCCAACTATACAATAACAGCCGATTCGCATTTTTCAAGCTGCCGCTCCAAAACAGGCTGTTTTTTTCAGCAGGCCGCGGATGGAACGAAAAAGTTTCTTTCGTTTGCTTCTGTACGGAGAGAATACAGGGAATGGTTCAAATCTGCTTCCGGAAAGCGGCGGAAAACAACGTTACTTAACTCACAGATGGTCGGTTATCCGAAAAAAAACAATAAAACCTGCCGCGATTGAGATTGATTTTTCTTTGTTCCCGAAGTATGTTTTCTCGAAAACCGAAATGCGTTTCGGCATCCTGACGACAAACACCTCAAAATACCCACTTTTTCAAACTCCCAAGAACTAATTACAAGGAGAAAATCATGAAACAGAAATTGAACAAGAAACTGGCTTCCGGTTCCGTCATTGCCGGATCTCTGCTTCTCGCCACCGTGCTCTCCGCACAGGCTCCTGCCGGCGGCGCACCCGCCGGCGGCGCGCCCGCGATGGGCGGCTTCGGCGGATTTGGTGGCGGTGCTCCTGCGGGCGGCATGGGCGGTTTCGGCGGCGGCCAGGGAGGCTTCGGCGGCGGCCAGGGCGGATTCGGCGGCCAGGGCGGATTCGGCGGCGGCATGATGCCCGGCGGTATGGGCGGTTTCGGCGGCGGTGCTCCTGCTGGTGGCGCCGGTGCGGCTCCCGCGGGCGGCATGGGCGGCTTCGGCGGTTTCGGCGGCGGTGCTCCTGCTGGTGGTGCCGGTGCGGCTCCTGCCGGCGGCATGGGCGGCTTCGGCGGTTTCGGCGGTTTCGGCGGCGGTGCTCCTGCTGGTGGCGCCGGTGCGGCTCCTGCCGGTGGCATGGGCGGTTTCGGCGGATTCGGCGCCGGTGCTCCTGCTGGTGGCGCCGGTGCGGCTCCCGCGGGCGGCATGGGTGGTTTCGGCGGCGGCATGGGCGGACAGCGTCCTGCCGGCGGCGCGAACGGCGCATCTGCCAACGGCGTCCCCGCGGCAGGCGGCTCTCCCGGAAACCTTCCTCCCGGAGCTCCTGGCGCTGGTGCTCCTGCCGGTGGTAATCGTCCTGCCGGCGGTATGGGCGGCATGGGCGGCTTCGGCGGCTTCGGCGGCGGCATGGGTGGTTTCGGCGGCGGTCAGGGCATGGGCCAGGGCGGCAATCGTCCCGCCGGTCAGGGCATGGGCCAGGGCGGCAATCGTCCTGCTGGTCAGGGCATGGGCCAGGGCGGTCAGCGTCCCGCCGGTCAGGGCATGGGCCAGGGGCAGCGTCCTCAGCGCCAGGGCATGGGCCAGGGCGGCCAGAACAACGGCCAGCGCGCCCGCGATCTCCAGATCATCAAGGACAACGACCTGAAGCAGCTTGAATACAAGACCGATGCGGGCCACAAGGTGTGGTATTGCGAAGGCACTTACAACATGAACGCCTCCGGCAAGCCCGCCATCCTGCTCTTCCTCCACGGCGGCGGCGAACGCGGCGACGATACCGACAACGCCAGCCAGGTCCGTCTGGGCCTCCCCGCTATCATCCGCGCGATCAAGGCCGATCCGACCCGCAAGGTCATCGTCCTCGCGCCGCAGTGCCCGAGCAGCCAGTCCTGGGGCGGCATGGGACGTCTTCCCGAAGACGGCTCCGCCGCGATCGACATCCTTCCGCAGCTCATCGCGCAGAAGATCAAGGACTATGACGCCGACCCCGACCGCGTGTACATCACCGGTTTCTCCATGGGCGGCATCGGCACGCTTGAAATGTGCGCCCGCAGACCCGACCTCTATGCGGCTGCCGTTGCGATCTGCTGCGGCGGTTCCCAGTCTCAGGCCGACAAGATGGTTTACATCCCGACCCAGCTCCATCAGGGCGGCGACGACCCGACGGTCCAGCCCGCCCGTACCCGCGCTTTCTTCGATATGCTGAAGAACGCCGGCAATACTAAGGTCACGTACACGGAATATCCCGGCGTCGGTCACAACTCCTGGGATAACGCCTACGCGGACAAGAACACCTGGACCTGGCTTTTCGCGCAGAAGCGTGATCCGCAGCGTCCTGTGCCTCAGACTCAGGCTCAGGCACAGCCCCAGGGCGGCAATCGTCCCGCCGGTCAGCCCGGTCAGGGTTTCGGCGGCGGCTTCGGCGGCGGCATGGGCGGCTTCGGCGGCGGTATGATGCCCGGCGGTCAGGGTGGCTTCGGCGGCGGCTTTGGCGGCGGTCAGGGCATGGGCCAGGGTGGTCAGCGTCCTGCCGGTCAGGGCCAGGGCATGGGCCAGGGCGGTCAGCGTCCTGCCGGTCAGGGCCAGGGCGGCCAGGGCGGCCAGCGTCGTCGTCAGGGCCAGGGCGGCCAGGGCATGGGCCAGGGCGGCTTCGGCGGCGGTATGGGCGGCTTCGGCGGCATGGGCGGACAGCAGGGCGGCGGCGCCACTGTCAGCACCGTCAGCCAGATCCAGGAAAAGTTCCCGGAGGAGTACAAAGCTGCTCAGGAACTCCGTCAGAAGGATCCAGCTGCCTACCGCGCGAAAATGCGCGAACTCCAGCAGAAGCTCACGGATGCCAAGTGATCCGGCTCTGAGCTGATAACGCATCATTCGGGACCGCTTCCGGCTTCAAATTCGGAGGCGGTCCTTTTTCGTTTTTGAACGATCCGGTTTGCTTTTTGTTTTTCATAGCGGTATAGTATGATACATCTTTTTCCAATGCACCAACCAAAGAAAGATCGTAAAATGAATACAAAAAGCCGCTTCTCCGTGCTTTGCGCCGTTTCCGCCGCATTGATGCTGGCAGCCGCGAACTGCGCCTCTCAAAATCAGACGGCGGATGAACCCGAAGCACAGGCGCCGTCTGTTCCGCCTGCCGCTCAGGAGACCACTGCTCAAGCCCAGACTCCGGCGCAGCCCGCATCCGGCCTGAACGAATACAAGCCGACCGGCAATCCGATGTTCTCCCACAAGTTCACCGCGGACCCCGCGCCGGTCGTGATCGGCGACACGCTGTGGCTCATCACCAGCCATGACGAGACCGCGCCCAACGGACGCCTGAACCGCAATTTCAGGATGCGCGACTGGTGCCTCTTCTCCACGAAGGACATGAAGACCTGGACGGAATACCCGACTCCGCTGTCCGTGAGCGAGTTCAAGTGGGACGGCACGCACACGGCGTATGCCGCGCAGATGATCCCGCGCGACGGCAAGTATTACCTGTACATCAGCACCAACGGCATCGGCGTGGCGGTCGCCGACAAGCCGGAAGGCCCGTACAAGGACCCCATCGGCAGGCAGCTCGTGACGCCTGCGCAGTGTTTCGCGACGACCCATTCCTGGGCGTGCATCGACCCGACCGTCATGATCGATGACGACGGACAGGCGTGGCTCGTGTGGGGCAACCGGAAATGCTATTACGCCAAGCTCAAGAAGAACATGGTCGAGCTGGACGGCGAAGTGAAAACGCTGGACATCGACCTGAAGGACATGCCGTTCGAGGAAGGCCCGTGGATCTTCAAGCATAACGGCAAGTATTATCTGGTCTATGCCTGCGGCAACCCCGAAAAGCTCGCCTACGCGATCGGCGACAGAGTCGACGGTCACTTCGAGGCGAAAGGCATCCTGATGGAACGTTCCGGCAACTGCGGCTCCAACCATCCGGGCGTCGCCAATTTCAACGGCGAATGGTATTTGTTCTACCACACCGGAGCCAACGGCGGCGACTTCAACCGCGCGGTCTGTGTCGACAGGATGACGTTCAATGCGGACGGGACCATCAACCCCGTTCCGTTCTCCAGCGAAGGCATCTTCGGCGCCTCCGATCAGCAGAAGAAATGACCGTTTCCCGTCTTGCGCCGGACACCGCGTCCGGCCATTGATCCGGGGCAAATCAAAAAAAGAGAATCCGTCCGTCCGGTTCAGATCTTCATCTTCGGGACGAAACTGTAGTCCGCGGCTTTGGCCTTTCCGAATTCGGGATCGACGACCATAATTTTTGACAGCACTTCCGTGCAGCGTCCGCAGTGCGTGCAGCTGGTGGCGCATTTGCCGCCGATGCCGCTTTCGATCCAGTCCGCGGGGAACCGTTTGTTGTCAAGGATGTACGGACGGAAGAAGAACGTGTAGACCGGGTCGAGCAGCCGCAGGAGGTTGCCGTCGTAGCTGCGTTCGCAGTAGGCGCGGATGATGCGTTCGGGATCGGGGACCGTGCGGGTCGAGAGCTTGATGACGTCGACTTCGTCCTCGTAGAAATGCAGGTCTTCGGGGCGGATCCAGGAGGAACGCAGGATCTCCTCGTACTGCTTCTTCATGTACATGTTGATGCAGCGCGACGGTTGGATGCCCGTGCGCTTCGTCTCCGCCACGGTCCTGTTCAGCCCGTGCGAGTTGAGCGTCTCGTGGAAGAAATGGAACGGGCAGTTCCGCAGGCAGCTGCCGTTCACCAGCATGCACAGCTTCTTGCCGTGGTCGCGGGTCCATTTGCGGAACGCCCGGAGCGTGGGCAGGTCGCGCTGGAGGTCGCGGCTGATATAGTAGGAATCGAACATCGGCGCCATGTATTCCATGGAGATGATGCTGTCGACACGCGCGTTCACGGATGCCCGGATGTCAATCTTCGGGAATTCGCGTTTGATGATCTGCGCCAGATACGGCGAAATGACCGTGACGGTCTCCGGCAGGATGCCCCTGCGGTCCATGTCGGCGAGCGCCCCGATCACGCGGGCGTGCTGTTCCGGCGTGAACGCCTCGTCGCCGTAGCACATGGCATTGATGAGCAGGTCGAGCGAAAGCCCCTTGGAGCGCGCCCAGCGCATGTCCGCGGCGATGGTCTCCTTCAGCTCTTCGGGATCGCCCGTTATTTTTCGGGCGTTTTTCAGTTCCGGCCAGGAAAAGAATATCTCCTGAATATAGTCCAGATAACGCCCGGCCGTATCCTGGAACACGCATTTATCGTTGTTGAGGAAATGGCCGACCGCGAATTTCTTTTTGACGTGCTGAGTTTTTTCGTTCATGGGAGACGGTCCTTGGACATGCGGAGCGCGGGGAGCGTCAGCAGCCCGGTATGATGAGCGGTTTTTGATTTGCCATGGAATATTGGGCGAAGTCCGGCGCATGGGGGTCGCGTTTGAGGACGAGCTTCAGGACGTCGGCGCATTTCCCGCAGTGGGTGCAGTCGATGGCGCATTTCCCGGCGATCTTTCCCTCGCTCCATTCCTTCGGAAACGCCTTGTTGTCGAACATGAACGGACGGACGAGGAACGAGAAGCCGGGGTCGAGGATCTTGAGCAGGTCGCCCTCGAAAGATCCGGACGTGTACGCCTTCAGGACCAGGTCCGGGCGGTCTGCCTCGCGCGTGGAGAGCTTGAAGACGGAAACATACGGTTCGTACCGATGCAGGTCTTCCGGGCGGATCCAGGATGCGCGGAGGATTTCCTCGTACTGCTTGGATTTCACGATTCCGACGCACAATGTCGGCGGCAGGTCGAGAGGCTTCAGTTCCTTCAGGATGTGCTTGAAATCATGGGAGAGCAGCGTCTCATGGAACGTCTGCCACGGGCAGTAGCGAAGGCAGCCGCTGTTTGCCAGCATGCAGATTTTCTTCCCGTTCTTTTTTGCCCATTCGGCAAACATTTTCACGGTCGGCAGGTCTCGCTGGACGTCGCGGCAGACGTAGTACGAATCAAAAGAATCGGCCACGTATTCCATGGCGATCGTGGAGTTCAGGCGC
>JBGUKB010000041.1:0-8642 GCA_045114235.1 Victivallales bacterium | reverse complement strand
TGGTACAAGGAATTCGCCGAACAGGCCGTCACGCCGAACGCCGTCGTGCTCTACGACACCATGTGGCACAGCACCGAGAAAATGGCGTTCGCCATCGCCGACGCCATCCGCGAGACCGGATGCGGCGTCCAGGTCCTCTGCCTGGCTTCCTGCACGCGCAGCGACGCCGCGGCCGCCATGCTGAAGGCTTCCGCCATCATCGTCGGCTCCCCCACCATCAACAACGACCTCTATCCGCGCACGGCTGACGTCCTGACCTACCTTCGCGGACTCCGCCCGAAGAACATGATCGGCGCGGCGTTCGGTTCCTTCGGCTGGAGCGGCGAATCCGTCGCGAAGATCGAGGAATACCTGAAGGGCGCCGGCGTCGAGCTCGTCGCGCCCGGCCTGAAAGTCAAATACGTACCCACTGCGGCGGCGCTGGACCAGTGCGCGGCCCTCGGCAAAGCCGTCGGCGACGCCCTGCTCGCGCGCTCCGCTCAATAACAACATCCGAAATTAGAAAGGAATCTCCGTCATGAAAAAGTATGTTTGCAGCGTCTGCGGTTATGTCTATGACCCCGCCGTCGGCGATCCCGACAGCGGAATCGCGCCCGGAACCGCCTGGGAAGACGTCCCGGAAGACTGGGTCTGCCCCGTCTGCGGCGTTTCCAAGTCCGATTTCAACCCGGAATAATTTCCTCTTTCCGGTCGCCGGTCATCATTTGTCGCCCCGTCCGCTGAAAAATGCGCCGGGGCGGACATTGCCGTGCCTGCCCTTCGCCGTCCCATATCGCGGCGGAGGGCTTTTTTTGTTGATCGGGTACTCCTGAAGACACATGCGACCCGATGGAACGTCAATGATTTTTAGATGGATTAGAAACGGATCATTATCTTTTGGGATAAAATGGAATCCCGAACCCGCATTTTTCGCCGTCAAAAATGACGGTCATCCCGTCAAGCTCATCCGTCATTCCGTCAAGTCTATGATCCAGAATGAAATGCAAATAACCGTCAAACCGTCATTTTGTTCTAAGGGGGATTAGATGGCAATCCAGATGATTTGTCGGATTCAACAAGGATTCCTTATAGAAAAAGAGTGGTCGGCATGAAAAAACTGGATAAACGGGACGCCGGAGATCAGTCGTCTTCCATCCCGTCCAGGATGTCGCGGAGCGCGCGGATATAGCCCTTGCCGTAGCGGGCGTCCGGCTCCATGTAATTCCCTTCGCCCCACTCGTTCCACGACTTGAGAAAGATCAGGTTGTGTTCGTGGTCCTTGCCGCAGCAGCCGTAGATGATCTTTTCCGCGTTCTTGCGGAAATTCTCCGGCGTGGAGTTGGTGTAAACCGTTCCGCGCCAGGTGCTTCGCGGCGAATGGTCCCAGTTCGGGATCAGCGCCGGGTAGAACTTCGGCGACAGCGCCTCTGGCGAATCCGGGTCGAAGAAGTCGTTCATGACCTTCAGGTAGTCGACGTGGAACGGCACGCGGAGGAATTTGCAGAAGTGCTTGACCTGCCGCAGGACGGGGTGCTTCATGACGTCGAACTTGTGCACGATGTTCGCGCCGTCCAGCCCGAGCTCCAGCACCTCTTCCGCGGCGGTCTTCTTGCCGCCCTGACCGACGAAGTAGAACGGCGGCAGGCCGTTTTTCGCCGCAAGCTCCTGCCATTGCGCCATGAATTCGCGCACGCCGGGGTATTCCGTCGGGCGGTAGATCATGAAGAGCGTGCGGCCTTCGACATGAATGTACCGGGGGTCACGGAACGCCTCCAGCAGTGCGTAGAAATGCTTTTCGATGCCTTCCGGCCCGTCGTAGCGCTGTTCGGCGACCAGCTTCGGCTCGCATTCCATGTCCTTGTTCCAGAACTTGGAATACCACGACTGGTTGGCCCAGCAGAGGCAGAACGGGAAATCGGGCTTTTTCAGGCGGAGGACCTCGTCGAACGGGATCGTGAGCTCCTGATGGTCCTGCGAAAACCAGTAGTGATAGTAGCAGAAGCCTTCGATCCCCGCCTCGCGGGCGAGCTCGGCCTGCGCCTCGCGCACAGACGCGTCCCGCAGGTCGTAGTAGCCCAGGTCGGCGGGAACGCGCGGCTGGTCGTGCCCGCGGAACAGCGGTTTCGCATTGCGGACGTTGGTCCATTCCGTGAATCCCTCGCCGTACCACTTGTCGTTGATGGGCGTCGGGTAGTACTGCGGCAGATAGAATGCGATGATGCGGGGGCGGCTCATGGTACCGAGGGGCTCCTGAAATAGGGAAATCAGTACGGTTCAGGCGGGTTCGGCGGTCACTCCGCGGTGCAGCGCGTAAACGAGACGAGTTCGGCGGGGGACCGTTTGATCACCAGCACGAAGATCCACGCGAAAGCACAGGTCGTAAGCGTCAGCAGGACGGACACGAACACCTGAAAGCCGTTCAGTTCGACGCGGACGTCCCTGGCGTTGGAGAGCATCAGGCCGTTCTTCCGCATGCCGCGCGTCTGGCCATGGGCGCAGAGCCCCCAGCCGAGCATCACGAATTCCCACGCAAAGAAGAGGAGTCCGGCGCCGATCGCGATGCGTCCGGCGGTGGCGGCCTTGATCCAGACTGCTTTGCCCTTCTCCGCGGAGAGGCAGATGTAATTATAATTATCCTTCGCTGCTTCTTTAGGAAGGAAGAACGAACCGGCATGGTATCCGGCTTCCTTGTCGAGCCCGGCGAACGTGGCCGGATATGCATCCTTGACGAGACGAATATGTGCGCCGTGTGCTTTCGCCGATTTTTCCATCGCTTTCGACGGTGGCGGCAGGGAGGACGCGCCGGCCACGGCGATCAGGTAGACCGCGACGATGGCGGCAAGCTCCACCGGGACGGCCTTGAACAGCGCAAAGATGAAGTCGATGAAGAACGCTTTGAGGCGGGCGGCCGGAGCGGCGGGCTTCGCCACGAATTTCTCCTCTTCGGCGAGGGCGACTTTCTGCTGGTCGGTCAGCTCCTTCTGGGAGAACATGCCGCTGTCGGAACGCGCCTGCGCGGCGTTCATGGCGAGACGCTTGCGTTGCTCGTCGAGCAGATTGGTGAGGAAATCGAACTTCGCGGCGGTGGACCAGGACGGCATGGGGGATTTCTTCATGGGGCACGTGCCCGTCACCTGATCGGACTCGACGAGAGCGGCGACGTCGGATTCCTCGAGCCTGAGGTGTTCGACGCCGTTCACGTCCTTGACATCATAATTCGCCATAATCGGAACCTGTTTCGTTATCGTTAATAAAAAAGTAAAAACCGTTTGAAAATAATAAGATAGCCGTAAAAGGACGATTTTTCAAGTTTGATTGCATAAAAAAAGACAAAAAGACGTCATGCCGGACCTGTCCGCGCAAGGAGGATATCCTGTTTCCACTTCCGGTCGAAAAAACGGCTTGTTCAAAATTCATTATCCCCTGCTGTAAAACCGCCCCAGCCGCAGCAGTATTTACGCCTCCCGCGTATACGCGCAAGTTTCTGTCAAAACAAGTTCCTTTTGACAGAAACTTGACTGGAAATCGTTCAAACAGGGATTTTTGGGGGCAGGATCTCGCTTCTTTGCATATTCGTGGGTGCTTTCTCCGTGCATATGCGTGCCGGAGAAAGACCGTCCTGCCGCTTGACATTCCGCCGTCAGGTTTTATATTATATCCGTCAAATCCCACTCAAACCCGATTCGCATTGACATGTTTTTTTCCCGCAGATTCTTCCCGTTCTTCCTGACGTTCTTCTTCGGCGCGTTCAACGACAATTTGTTCCGCAACGCGCTGGTCATCATGATCTCCTACCAGTCCGGCTACTCGTCCGGCACGGCGAACGCCCTGTCCTTCACGGCGATGGCGCTCCTCATGCTCCCGTACTTCCCGTTCTCCGCCACCGCGGGCCAGCTCGCCGACAAGTTCCCGCGCCACAAGCTCTTCCGCGCCTGCAAGATCATGGAGTTCGTGCTCATGGTGCCGGTCTTCTTCGCGTTCACGCGCGGAAGCATCTGGCCGCTCCTCGCGCTGCTGTTCTTCATGGGTACGCAGTCCGCGCTGTTCAGCCCGCTCAAATACGCCTACATCCCGCAGATGCTGGAGAAACACGAGCTCCTGCGCGGCAACGCATACGTGAACGCCGGGACCTACGTGGCGGTCATCTTCGGCGCGGTCCTCGGCAACTACCTCATCACGGTGCCGCATGGCGGGCTCGTGACCGGCGCGGTCATCCTGCTCATGGCGATCCTCGGGCTCTGCGGCGCGTTCCTCATCCCGGAGATGAAGCCGGAATCCCCCTCGCTGCGCATCGACCCGAACCTGATCCGCGCCTCGTGGGACGTCCTGCGCGCCGTGTTCCGGGACAAGATTCTGACGCACTGCGTGCTCGGGCTCTCGACGTTCTGGATGACGGCGGCGCTGTACGTGTCGCTGCTGGCGGGGTTCTGCAAGGACGTGCTGAACGCGACGCCGCACCTCGTCCCAGTCCTCTACCTGCTCTTCTCGGCGGGCGTCGCGATCGGGTCCGTGCTGTGCCAGACCGCGGGACGCCGCCGCCCCGTGATGCCGCTCGTTTCGCCCGCGCTTGTCCTCATGGCGTTCTTCACGTTCGACCTGTTCTTCGCGGCGCGGTCGTGGTCGCATGCGCCGGGCGATCCCGAAGCGCTCTTCACCGTCGGCGAACTGCTCAGATTCCCCGCCTCGTGGCGCATCGCCGCCGATCTGGTGCTGCTCGCGGCATGCGGCGGGTTCTACTCCGTCCCGCTGAACGCCCTGCTCCAGCACAAAGCCGATCCCCAGCAGGTCGCGCGCGCCGTCGCCGCGAACAACATCGTGAACTCGTTCGCGATCGCGCTCGGCACGGTCGTGACCGCGCAGCTCATGGCGTCCGGCGTGATCTCCTCCGTCGGCGTGCTCGCGCTCGTCGCCGCAGTCAACTTCCTGACGGCGCTCTACCTGCTCCCGATCCGCACGGAACGCCTTCCGCGCAAATAAAAAATCCCCTCCGGAAACAGAGGGGATATGCGATTTCGTTTTGAGGGAGAAAAGCGCGTCAGGCTTTTGCGGCGGCCTTTTCCGCTTCCAGCTGCGCTTCCGGCGTGAAGGTCACGAGCGGGGCGTTCGCGGAATTCTTTTCCGCCGAAGACCAGAGATCGGCCAGGAGCTTTTCCGCCTCGGCGGCGTTCTCGGACCGGTAGCCGCTGTCGCCGATGTTGGAGAGGCGTTCCAGGATGGTCGTCGGGACGAAGTCTCCGAGCGGGACCTTGGTCATGAAGGCGTCGTCGCGGCGGCGGTCGAACGTCACCTCGATCACGAGCCCGGCGGTGATCAGGTCGTTCAGCACGGCGCGCGCGATGCGGATCGGGATCTCCAGCTTGCCGGAGATGTCCGTGATGGTCACGGCGCCGGTCCGGCTGTTGAACGCGTCGCCGAGAAGCTTCATGATGCGAAGGGCGCAGACGGAACGGTAGTGCATGCAGAGCGGCTGGTCGCCGGGGTAGTATTCGTAGTAGTTGACGTTCTGGACGGCGAACGAGAACTGCGCGCCGAGGAGGATCACGGTCCAGGTGGCCTGAAGCCAGAGGAGGAAGAACGGTAGCGCGGCGAAGCTTCCGTACACCTTGTTGTAGCTCGTCAGGATCGTCTGCAGGAACATGTAGATGTACTGGGTGGCGATGAGGAGCGTGCCGGTCAGGACGGCGCCCCAGAGCGCGGCTTTCGGCTTCACGCGGGTGTTCGGGATGAAGAGGTACAGGAAGAAGAACATGACCCAGGAAAGCACGACCGGGAAGACGTAGCGGATGGCGTCCAGCAGATAGCTCTTTCCGGGCAGCCACTGGACGCCCTCGATGCTTGCCATGCCGAAGGTGTTGAGTCCGAGGAGAAGCACCGCGAAGACGGGGCAGAGGAGCAGCAGCGTGATGTAGTCGCTGAGCTTGCGGAGCATGGAACGCCCCTGCTTGATGCCCCAGATGTCATTGAACGAGTTTTCGATATTGGCAAGCAGTTTCAGCGCCGTGAAGAACAGCATGCCGACGCCGATGCCCGTGATGACGCCGCCCGCGGCGACCTTGAGCGTGGTGTCCGCGAAGTTCAGGATCCATTCGGCGACCTGTTCCTGCCCGACGAAGCTCTCGACGAGCTTTTCGCGGAGCATTTCCTCGAAGTTGAAGCCGCGCGCGATGCCGAGGAGAAGCGCGACGAGCGGGACGACCGACATGAGCGTGAGGAAGGTCAGCGAGGAGGCCCGCAGCGCGCACTTGTTCTTGACGAAATTCTTGGCTGTCAGCAGAAGGACACGCTCGATGGCAAGCGGGAAGGCTTTGCTCTTCGGCAGGTCGGCCGTGCGGACGTTCCAGACCATCTGTTCGATCTGCTTCAGCGGGGCGGCGTCTTCTTTCGCAGGCTGTTCCGCGACGTTCAAAGCGGACTTCGTGGCGGAGGGATTGTCCGTACGGACATCGGCGGCCGTCGGTTCGGGTTCTTTCTTCGTGGTGGGTTTCATGTTTGATCTCCGTATGTGAGGGGGATGAAAAAAACGGGTTCAGCCCGCGACGGGTTCCAGTTCGGGCGAAGGAAGTTCGGCGGGCGCCGTTTCCTCCGTTGGGATGGATTCCGGTTCGGGCGTATTGGCGGGCGAGGATGGCCAGAGAAGTTTGACCGCGGAAACGATGACGATGATCTCGATGACGATCTCGAAGAATCGCTGCGGAGCGCGTTTCACGAAGAGCACGCCCAGCGCCGCGCCGATCAGGATGAGCGGGATCATCGGCAGGACGGCGTGCAGGACGGCGGCCGTGACGCGCCCCTCGAAACAGAACACCGGGAGCTTGGTCCAGTTCATGATCATGAAGAACCAGGCGCAGGTGCCGACGTAGCGGTCCTTCGGCAGTTTCATGCTCAACAGATACAGCGCCATCACGGGCCCGGCGGCGTTCGCCACCTGCGTGGTGAATCCGGCTGTGAGCCCGACGACGGCGGAGAACGCCCAATGGCTCGGGACGGCCGCATGCTTGAAGAACGCCACGCGCACCAGATGCACCGCCGCCAGCAGCAGGATGATCCAGCCGATCATGATGCGCAGATGCTCCGGTTTGTGCAGGAAACGCAGCGTCACGAACCCGAGCGCGAGCCCGAGCATGGTGTACGGGAGCAGACGGACCACGATCTTCCAGTCGGCGTTTTTCCGGTAGTACGACACGGCAAAAATGTCGCCCGCGCAGATCATGAGCAGCATCACGCCGGTCGCGAAGCCGGGGTTCAGTTCAAACGCCACCGCGAGCAGGATCACGGGGAGCATGCCGAGCCCGGGGATGCCGGACTTGTTCACGCCCACGAGCAGCGCGGAGACGGCGAGGATCGCCAGCTGGAACGCCGTCATATCGGGGAAACAAAACGCCATGAAGTCGGAAAGCATTACCGGAGGCCCTCCTGTTCCTCGTTCAGACGGTCGAAGAACGCCCGCATGAACGCAGCGCGTTCGGCGGCGAACCGCCGCGCGGGATCCGTCAGCAGATGGTCCGGGAGATGGCGGAGCTTCACGAGGTATTCGCGGTAGGCGGAATCCTGGCTGGAATACGATTCCGAGGCGAGCGCGACCTCTTCGGAATTGTGCAGGCAGGCTCCGATGCGTCCGGCGAAATGGAACGCGCGCGCCACGCCGAACGCGCCGAGGGAATCGAGCTTGTCCGCGTCGTACACGATGCAGGCTTCGAGCGTGGCGGGCTTGAGGTTGCCGCGGTAACGGTGCGTCCGCACGATCTCCGAAACGTGCCGCACGAACGCCGCGTCCTCGCAGCCCTCCTCCTCAAGGATGCGCTTCGCTTTCTCCGCGCCGAGCGCGGCGTGGCAGAGCTTGCCGCCGGAGGCGAGTTCCTCGGGACGCGCGACGTCGTGGAGCAACGCGCCGAACCGGACGGCTTCCGGGTCGCAATCAGGTTCTTTCGCGGCGATCCGTTCGGCATTTTTCAGCACGCGGAGCGTGTGGGCGAAGTCGTGGCAGCCGGGCGCGTCGCCGAGTTCGCGGCGCACCTGTTCGAATACACGGTCCCAGAGGCTGAGGGATGCCCCGGAGGAGTTCACGTTCGTTCTCGCAAAAGGGGGGTTGTGCTTACGCCTTGTCGTCCTTTTCCGGTTCGGCGTCCAGCTGGGCGAGGTCGGCGGACGGATGCACCTCCTGCAGGGTATGGCGTTCCTTCGGGATCACGGTCAGCCACTTCGGATTGCCCTGCTCGTCGACGCCGAGATCGACCACGAAATAGCGCTTCTCGTCGTCGGCCTTGTCGTAGCCGATGATCGTGCCGCGCGGGATCATGTTGTGCTTGTCGATGATCGCGTTGCGGATGCGGCAGTGTTCGCCGATGTCGACGTCGGACAGCAGGATGCAGTTATGGACCGTGGCGTAGCTGTGGACGAAGACCTTGTTGAACAGGATCGAGTCGGTTACCGTGCTGCCGGAGACGATGCAGCCGTCACAGACGATGGAGTTGATGGCGCGGCCGATGCGCGGGAGGCCGTAGGAGTCGATCTCCTCGTTGTGGATGAACTTGGCGGGGGGCAGGCTGTAGTGGTAGTTGTTGATTGGCCAGAGCGGGTTGTAGAGGTCGAGGTGCGGCGTGGTGCTGCGCAGGTCCATGTTCGCCTCGAAATACGCCTTCAGGGTCCCGACGTCGCGCCAGTAG
>JBGUKB010000040.1:0-13368 GCA_045114235.1 Victivallales bacterium | reverse complement strand
CTCGATGGAGGAGGCGGTGACGATGATCTGGTCCAGCTGGGTGAAGCGGCTGTAGAAGAGCTTGTCCTTCGTGATGCTGTTGTCCTGCTCGGGGTAGAGCGCGCGGCCGCTGATGGCGAAGCGTTCGCCGGGGGAATCCGAGACGGAGCTGGTCATGTTGGAGGCGGTGCCGGTCCTGAGGCCGGTCACGCGCATGCGCATGGTGGTCCACGGGGTGAGGACCACGTCGTCCTCGTCTGAGCCCATCATGTTCGCGCCCTTGGTCTTCAGGACGCCGATGACGGTGAACGTGACATCGCCGATTCGGAGCTCGCAGTCGATGGGGGACATGTCGTTGAAGACTTCCTTCACGATGGTGGTGCCGACGACGCACACGCGGGCGTTCGTGTCGACCTCCTCGTTGGTGAAGAAGCGGCCTTCCTGAATATCCCAGTTGCGGATTTCGAAGTAGGCGGGGGCCACGCCGAACATGTTGCTGGGGACCCAGTTGACGTTGCCGAAGATGACCTGCACGTTGCCGCCGCGGACGACGGGCGAATAGAGGGCGACGCTGGGGCAGTTTTCGCCGATGGCGTCGGCGTCGGCGGGGACGAGCGAGACGGCCGCGCCCGCGCCCTGGCGCGCACCGCCGGGTCCCATCATGCTGCCTGGCATGACCATGATCGAGTTCGCGCCCATGTTCTCGAGGGAGGTCTGGATGGCGCTCTTCGAGCCGTTGCCTATTTCCATCATGGTGATGACGGCGGCGATGCCGATGATGATGCCGAGGGTGGTGAGGAGCGTACGCGTGGGGTTGCGGCGCAGGGACTTGAGGGAGGTAAGAACAGTGGAGATGATTCTCATGGTCAGGCCTCCTTCGCTTCCGTGCCGTGGTGCGGATCGTTCACGATCTGGCCGTCCTTCAGCATGATCGTGCGCTTGGCGCAGTCCGCGATCTCGGTGGAGTGCGTCACGAGGATGACCGTGATGCCGGATGCGTTGAGTTCGGAGAACATGTTCATGACCTCGATGCTGGTCTTCGAGTCGAGGTTGCCGGTGGGTTCGTCGGCGAAGAGGACCGGGGGACGGTTGATGAGGGCGCGCGCGATGGCGACGCGCTGCTGCTGGCCGCCGGAGAGCTGCGACGGGAAGTGGTCCATGCGTTCGCCGAGGCCGACTTGCTTCAGTGCCTCGATGCCGCGGCGGCGGCATTCGGAGGAGGAGAGGTTCTGCGCCGTGTAGTTGAGCGGCATGATGACGTTGTCGAGCGCGCTTGTACGCGGGAGCAGGTTGAAGCTCTGGAAGACGAACCCGATTTTCTTATTGCGGATTTTCGCGCGCTTATCGCCGGAAATGCGCCCGACTTCCTCGCCGTCGAAGAAATAATCGCCTTCGGTTTGGCGGTCCAGACAGCCGAGGATGTTCATGAGGGTACTTTTCCCGGAACCGGACGCGCCCATGAGGGCGACGTATTCGCCTTTGCCGATCTCCAGCGAGATGTTCTTCAGAACAGGCACGGAGATTTCGCCGAGGAAATACGTCTTGCCGATGTTTTTGAGTTCGATGAGGGACATGTGCGGAACCTCGCGATCAGTTTCTCGGGGCTCCGGGTGCGCCTGCGCCGGGACGGCCGCCCGCGCCGGGAGCGGTGACCGCGCCGGAACCGCCCGCGGCGGCTTCGCGCTGGCTGGCGCGTTCGCGGGCGCCCGCGCTGCCGCGTCCGGAGAACCGGGGCATCTTGGGCATGAACGGGTTGTTCTGCATGCCGGAATCCGCATCGGCGGGGCCGCGCGCGGCGGCGGAGGTGTCGATGCCGGTCACGATGACGTCGCCTTCCTTCAGTTTGTCGGTGATGATCTCGGCGAGCGTGCCGTTGTTGAGGCCGACCTTGACCTTGACGGGGGAGAGAAGTCCTTCGCCCTTTTCGATCCAGAGGAGCGCCTCGTCATGTTCGGCCTGCACGGGGTTCGCGAGGGCGGCGGGGTCGATGTTCTGCACGTTCGGGGTGTAGCGGAGGGCGGAGGCGGGCACGGCGAGGACGCCGCGGCGCGCTTCGCGGATGAACTTGACGTTGGCAGTGAGGTAGGGCTTCAGCATACCGCTGTCGTTGTCGGTGTTGACCTCGACGATGTAGGTGACGACGTTGGAGGACAGGGTGGCGTTGAGGCGGATGCGGAAGACTTTGCCCTGAAAGACCACGCCGGGGAAGGCGTCGCAGGAGAACGTGACGTCCATGCCGGGTGTGATGCTGCCGATGTCGGCTTCGTTCACGGAGACCCACACCTGCATCTTCGCGAAATCCTTCGCGACGAGGAAGATGCTGGACGCGGCCTGGTTGGACACGACAGTCTGGCCGATGCTGACGCGGCGGTCGATGATGACGCCGTCCATCGGGGCGGTGATGGTGCAGTAGTCGAGGTTGCGCTTGGCGCGGAGCAGAGAGGCTTCGGCGCTGGAGAGCGTGCCCTTCGCGCTGGAGAGGGATGCCTTCGCCTCGGCGAGGGCGGCCTTCTTCACGGCGATCTCCGCCTGGGCGGTGCTGTAGTCGGACTGGTAGCTGTCGTAGTCGCTCTTCGTCATGGTCTTGGACTGGTAGAGGGTCTGGGCGCGGTCCCAGTTCGCCTGCGCGAGGGCGAGACGAGTCTCGCTCTGCTTGAGGCTTGCCTCGGCGCTTTCGATGCCGGCTTCTGCCTGGACGATGCCCGCCTTGGCGCGTTCGTGCGTGGCTTCGGCGTCCTGGAGGTCGGCCTTGTACGGCACGTCGTCGATCTGCGCCAGCACCATGCCGGTCGTCACGCGGGAGCTGAAGTCGACCGGATTGCCGTCTGCGTCCTTGCCGAAGCTCATGATCTTGCCGTTGACCTGCGCGCCGACGTTCACGAGCTCTTCGGGCTCGACGGTGCCGGTGGCGGAAATGGAGCGGATGACGTCGGAACGGAGGACTTCTTCGGTCTTGAAGACGACTCTTTCGTTGGCTTTGCCGCGGGAATAGCTGCGCAGGACGACCCAGCCGACGGCGAGCACGCCGAGTATGATGATGAGGACGAGGATTTTTTTCAGGAATTGTTTCATGTGGAAACGGCCTTTATGTTAAGTTTTGATTATGTTTCGGTTTGAGGTGGAACTATGCTCAGACGCCGGGCTGCTGTCCCGCGGGGACCGCGGCAGGCTGGCCGGGATTACCCGCGGAGGAGGAGCCAGAAGTGTTGTTCCCGCTCATTTCCTGGTCGATGTTTTCGCCCTTGGGAGCGTCTTCGACCTGTTCCATGTCGCGGTCGCTGAACGCGTAGACGGCGGCTTCGAGCTGCGCCTTGGCGTTGGAGGCGTTGATGACGGCGTTGAGCAGGTTGTGCTGCGCGCTGATGACGGAGTTTTCCGCTTCGTTGAGGCGGGTCACCAGGGCGGTTCCGGCTTTGTACTCGTTCTCCACGAGGTCGCGCGTGTCGCGCGTAAGTTTGTAAATATCCTGGGAGATATGCGCCTTTTCGATGTTGGTCATGTAGTTGTCGTAGGCGGTGCGGACGTCGGTGATGACGGTGATCCAGGTCTGCGCGAGGGAGTAGTCGGAGTCGGCGAGGCTGGCGTAGCTCTGGAGCGCGGCGAAATAGTCGGAGAAGCCGTTGAAGATGTTCCAGGTCGCGCTGACGCCGTAGCTGAAGCTCCAGTTGCCGGAACTGGTCGTGGTAGTGCGATCAAGGCGCGTCTGGTTGCGGTTCCAGTTGTAGCCGAGAGAGTAGTTCGCGTTGACTTTCGGTCCGAACGCCGTGAGGGATTTCCAGAAGGAATATTTGGCGGATTCGAGGCGGTCGCGGTACTGCTGGAGGTCGGGACGGTTCGCGAGCGCGGAGTCGAGGTACACGGTCACGTCCGCGAGGACCTCTTTTTCCGGCATCGTGACATCGTCGAACGTGACGGAGTCCGGGATCGTGCCGTCTGTGATGCCGAGCGTTCCGGCGAGGACATACTTCGCGGCGCGGATGTTGTATTCGGAGCGGATCAGCTCAAGTTCGCCGTTTTTGAGCGTGATCTGGAAGTTGAGGACGTCGGAGAGGAGCGCGGTCCCGGCGTCGTACTTGTCCTGGGTCTCCTTCAGCATCTTCCTGCTGTAGTCGATCTGCGCCTCGGCGATGGCCTTCTGCGAGATCGCCGCCTGGACCTCGTTGTAGGAGTACGCGACGGTGCGGAGCAGGAGGCGTTTCGCGTCTTCCTGCGCGTCCTTCGCCTGGTTCAGGCTGTATTTCTGCGAGAGGATGTTCATTTCGCGTCCGAGGCTGTCGAAGATAAGCCAGGTGCCGTTGAAGCCCGGTCCGACGCTCGTGGAATAGTTCCACGGCTTTTCGCCGGAGCTGGACGAGGTCACTTTGGAAAAACTCTGGCTGACGGACATGCCGGCGTTCAGGGTCGGTGCGTAGGTCGAGAAGCTCTGGTAGTATCTGGCGCGCGCGGAGTCGATCGAGAACTTGACGCGGAGGAAGTCCGGGTTGTTGTTCAGTGCGAGCTCACGCGCCTTTTCGAGCGTGAGGACCTTCATCTCTTCGGGGAAGAGGACTTTTTCCTCGTCCGGGATGTCGGTATAGGTGGAGTGCGTGATCGCCATGGGGGGCTTGGTGTAGCTCTGGCAGCCGCCGAAAACGAGGACGGCCGGAACCGCGAGAAGGAGAAGTTTCTTATTCATGGTTGTTCTGGATGCTCCGGAGGAAAAGTTGAACGGTTGGAACGGGGTCGATGGACGTTTCCCCGATGTCGTTGATCATACAGATGTGGTGGACGGATCCGTTGAAGAGGATCCCGGCGGCGGTGAGGTCGACGTCGCGGAACTCGCCGGAGGCGATCCCGTCGCGGATGACGCCTTCGATGATGGTGCGGCGGCGGATCTCTCCGGCGACCACGGGATGGGAGGCGTCCTTCGCTTTCGGCGGAGGCACGTTCTCCATGATGGCGCGGTGGTATTTGCGCTTCTGGTTGAACGTACCGATGATGCAGAGCGCCATTTCGAGGATGCGTTCGGACGCCGTTTTGCCGTTGGACGCGATCTCGTCGAGCTTGTCGCAAAGCCCGTTGATGGAGGCGCGGGCGATGGCGTACAGGATGTCGTTTTTGTCCTTGAAATAATTATAAAGGACGCCGCGCGAGACGTTCAGGCGCTTCGCGATGTTCTCGGTAGTGAACGCTTCCCAGCCGCCCTCGCAAAGCAGGGCGATCCCGGCGGAGCACACGTCGTGCCGGATGGATTCGGTCATCATTTCGCGCATTTTCTGCGTGTATCTTGGCATAATGAAAACTGATTGGAGTGGGAAGATGCTGTATTTCAGACGAATTTGACAAGGTGATTTTATTATGGCGCCGTGTCACGAATGACATAAAAGATACACCCTTTTCGCCTGAAATCAAGAAGAAATTCAGGATGCCGACTTGAATTTGTCAAATAATGCATTACATTTAGTAAAAAATTCATGCACCTGACAATCCGAGGAGAACGAATATATGAGCAACAAACCGCTGCCGGACCTGACCCAACCGAAAAGCAAATGGAGCGTCGGCACGCTGACATACACCGCGGCCGGACTGGCCGTGCTGTTTGCCCTGCTGCTGTGGGGCGATTTCGCGTGGTCGATGAAGGACCGCGTGGTCTTCCCGATGACCGTGAAGCTGGCGAAGGAACGGTTCGAGCTGAACGACACGCTGTATTCCATCCTGATCATTTCGTTCCCAAACTTCACGAACATCTTCCTGATGCCGATCGTGAGCTATCTTTCCGACCGGCACCGCGGACGCCTGGGACGCCGCATCCCGTTCCTGCTGTTCACCACGCCGTTCATCGTGGTCGGCCTGCTCGGCATCGGCATGAACGCGGAGATCGGAAAGCTGATCGAGCCACTCCTGCCTTCGTATGTGAGCATCGGAAACTGGGGTGCCGATGCTGCTCATCTGTCGATATTGGTCGCGTTCTGCTTCTTCTGGGTGCTGTTCGACTTCGGCAACACGCTGGCATCGGCGATCTTCAACGCCCTGGTGAACGACGTGGTGCCGCAGCGGATCATCGGGCGGTTCTTCAGCCTCTTCCGCATCATCAGCCTGCTGGCGGGCATCCTGTACAACTACTACCTCTTCGAGCATGCGCTGGACTGGTTCAAATGGATCTTCCTCGTGCTCGGCGCGCTGTACGCCGCGGGACTGTACTCGATGTGTCTCTTCGTGAAGGAAGGCAAGTATCCGCCGCCTGAGGAGATTCCCGCGGACAAGAGCAAGTTCCAGCGTGTCTTCGGCGCGCTCATCGATTATTTCCGGCAGTGCTTCTCCGTGCCGTACTACCGCTGGATCATCCTCGCGCTCCTGCTCGCGAACATCAGCTTCCATCCCATCAACGACTTCTCCATCCAGTACGCCAAGGCGATCGACGTGCCGGACAGCACCTACGGGCAGCTGCTCGCGATCACCTACTGTTTCTCCATCGTGCTGAGCTATCCGCTGGGCGCTCTGGCGGACCGGTTCCATCCGATCCGGACCAGTTTCATTTCCCTCGCGGCGTACGCGGCCCTGATGCTCGTCGGATGGCTGGTGGTCGGCAATCCGTGGCAGAAGGAGATCACGTACCACATCCCGGGCCTCATGTCCGGCTCGAAGACGCTCGTCCTGTCCTCGTTCGCGATCGTGTTCATCATCCACGGTGTGGTGTCCGGGTGCTTCTTCACGCTGTCCAGCTCGCTGCCGCTGCGCCTCTTCCCCGGCTCGATCTTCGCTCAGTTCGCCTCGGCCAACGCCATGATCCTGGCGCTCGGCACCACGATCATCGTTCCGGCGTTCGGGTATTTCCTGGACGTGCAGGACAGCAACTACCATCTGCTGTTCATGCTCGGTGCGGTGCTGTCGCTGATCTCTGCCGTCGCGTTCGTGAAGATCCATTTCTACTACAAGCGGTTCGGTGGCGACGAGGGGTATGCGGCGCCGGATGTGATGACGCGCGAGAATATCGTGAAAGCCGGCGACAAGTTCCGGACATTCATCATCCACGGCACGGTGGCAGGCATCATCGCTGGATGCCTGCTCGGGTACTGGTTCGAAAGCCCGACTCTGCGCGAAGAATACAGCTGGGGGGAATTCTACGGGAACTTCTTCGAAGTGATTCGGCGTCCGAGTTATGAGATCAAGGAGACATTCGAAATCGTAGATATGTCCGAAGCACAACCCGCGGCGGAGCTCGACGCCTCCGACCCGGAAACGGGCCTTGCCGATGCGCCCGAACCCGGCGACGAGGAGACCGGAACGGTAATCAAGAGCGAGGTCCAAAAGAAGAAGGTAGCCGCACCTTTGATGCCCTGGCTGCTGTCGGTCGTCACGTTCGGACTGATCGGACTCTTCCTCGGTGCGCTGTTCCCGAATAAACGCCGTCCGGTGAAACGCGCTTCGGACGAGGCGGAAACCGCCTGATAAAAACTAGCTAAAAACTAGCTAAAAACAAGCTCAAAAATAACTGCTCCGGTCTTTGAGGAAGCCTCGGGCCGGAGCATTTCTTTCGTTAAGGGGGAAAAACGGAAAACGATCTGAGCCAGTATGACCGGCGCGTCAATCGTCCTCTTCTTCCTCATCAAGCAGGGACTTGCGGAAGAACCCGGCGACCCGGCCCAGTTCCTCTTTTTTCCCGTCGGACAGCCCGGATGCGCGCTCGAACCGGTTTTTGAGCAGTTCGGGATCGACGCCGAGGAAAAACGCCCGCACGAACAGGTATTCCTGGAATTCCTCGGTGAACTTCGCGAGCTGCGGACTGTTGATCAGGGTCACGACGATGCGGTCCTCCCCCTCCGCGGAACGCAGCTTGTTCCACGCGACTTTCTGCATGATGCTGGCTTTTTCGTCCGAGACTTTCATGCGGAACGTGCCGCCCGAAATGTCGTCCAGGACGCTGTCCGGGTAGGTGCGAGGGAAAAGCTTCATGCCGCGCAGCGCCTTCTGGTTTTCCTCCAGATACGGCAGGAGCGGCGCGGGGTTCAGCCCGAGGAAACGCCGGATGTCGAGGCAGTTTTTCCGTGGGGCCTCCGCCGTGAAATCCTTGTCGGCGAGCAGTTCGTTCACCATCCTGAGCGCCTCGGCGCGCTTTGCGTCGTCCCGGACGGTCTCGGGCAGATAGTCCAGCAGGAGCAGATAGTTCATGAGCAGCTTGGAATCCATCGCGATCCCGGCGGCTTCCTCCTCCGGCTCGGTTCTGACGGTTTCCGCCCTGCCCTGCTCCGGCTTCGCCGTGTCAGGCTTCGTCTGTGCGGAAGAGGCAGGTTTCTGCCCGGCTTTCGCCGTGTCCGGCTTCGTCCCGGCCGGGATCTCCCCGCCCAGCGACACAGCCAGCTGAAGGTCGGAGAGCTGTTTGACGTAGGCGTCGATCTTCGCCTTGTGTTCCGGTAGATAGATGTGCTCGGCGAGCCCGGCGTCGAGCTTCGACAGCTCGGCGCGTTTCGACATGGCGGACGTACAAAGCGCATCCAGCGCATCGAAATCCAGTTTTTTCGCATCTTCGAGTTTGAAGGCCGCCGCCCGGTCCAGAAGCTCGTTCCGCAGCGCCAGCGCCCGGCTCTGGTTTTCGGCGGCGCGAAGCCCGGCAAGCGCCTCGACGGCCTCGGCGGGGGCGTTCTCCCCGGCTTCCGCGACAAACGTTTCGACCTGTTTCAGTTCCAGGCCCGAATCTTCGGATTCCTCCACAATCATCCGCCAGCGCGCCAGATAGAACGCCGCGTCGTGAACGGTCGCGGGGGCCTTTCCGCCGGACGCGGCGGAGTCGGTCGGACGGTTTTCGTCCGAGGGCGCAACGTCTTTGCCCGGTTCGCCCGTTTTCGAGTTCATGCCGAACGCGATCGCGGCGACGGCGGCGATCAGAACAACCGCGGCCGCGACGATGCCCCACACGGGGAAACGCTTCCGCTCCGGCTGCGTTGAATCTCCCTCAGGATCCACGGTTTTCCCCTTTCCCGATGCGGACGGATCGGCGTTCAGGTCGCGCTGGATATCCTTGAGCTCGTCGACCACGTCGCTCCAGGCGGCGGGCCGTTTCGCGGGGTCCTTCTCCATCAGGGCGTCGACCAGGTCGGACAGGCGCTTCGGGATGTTCGGATTGAGTTCGGAAAGCGGCGTCTGGACGTCGGACAGCTGCATGGCGCAGACCTTCGCGGGATCGGTCCCGACGAACGGTTCGTGCCCGATCAGGATATGGTAGGCGGTGGCGCCGAAGGAATACATGTCGGACTTGAACCCGGGGACGTCCTTGTCGCCGTTGATGATCTCCGGCGGAGCGTAGGCGGGCGTGGCGCGGATGTCCTCGTCGAGCTCGGGGTCCTTCGCGCGGCGGGCGAGCCCGAAGTCGGCGAGCTTGACCTTCCCGTTCAGGCGCATGATGATGTTTTCCGGCTTGATGTCGCCGTGGCTGAGCTGGTTGCGCGTCCAGGCATAGGACAGCGCGTTCGCGACGGAGATGAAGACGTCCAGCGCCTGCGGGATGTTCAGCGGCCCGACGTTGTTCAGCACCAGCTCCAGGTTCTCCCCGGTGATCTTTTCCATCACGAAATAATAGATGCCGTCCTCGGTCACGCCCGCGTCGTACGCCTGCACCACGTTCGGGTGCGACAGGCTGGCCGCCGCCCTCGCCTCGCGGAAGAACCGTTCCACGTACACCTCGTCGCTGGCGCTGTCATCGGACAGGATCTTGATCGCGACCTCGCGGTCGAGGTTGGTCTGCCGCGCCTGGTACACGATCCCCATCGCGCCGCGTCCGAGTTCCTCCTCGATCTCGAATCCGGCCACGACTTCGCCCGGCCGCAGGTCGCGGCGCAGCGGGATGACGCCGCCGCATTTCCTGCAGAGATACGTCACCGTGCCGTCGTCGTGTTTCTGCGGCGCGGTCGCCTCGAGCTGCTGGCATTTCGGACAGTATAACATGGACTCTTCTTCCGGTTGCGCCATGGCCGCGGGCGGAAAAAGCCTGTCCCGCCGGGGGTGGATCATGGCAGAATAATCTACTAATATAGACCGGATACGCTGAAACTTCAACCTCGAATCCGTTTTTTTTCCCATTTCGGCGGCTTTTCCGGGTTTCGGCGCTTGTTTTTCGGATGAACCGGATTATATTGTTTCTGCCGATTCCGCAGAATAACAATACCGGGCGCCGCCCGGACAACTTTTTTGCTCCGTTCACCATGTTCCAATTCGTACCGCAAAAACTGACCGCGCCCGGCCGGCCGAAACAGCCGGAAAGGACATCCCCCGCCCAGGCGATGCGGAACCTGGGCCGGAACCACGTCTTCGGCTCCACGCACATCGACGTCGGCGGCTGCTCCTACTACCGGATCCTCTTCATCTCCCAGCTGCTGTCCCAGATCTATGACAACGCGACGTTCTGCGATGCACGCCTGCTGTTCAGTTACCGGGAAGTTTTCCCTATTCTCGCGTCCTTCCGCCTGCAGCGCGCATGTTCCGTGGGCAACCTCAGATGGTTCCGCGAGGTCCTCCTCCCCGCGAAACGCCAGTTCCGCTTCCCCGTAGTCTACGAGATCGACGACATCCTCGTCCGCGAGGACATCCCGGAATACAACTGCTACCGCGACATTTTCAGGGAAGGCAAGGACGCCATCCCGGTCTTCATGGACGGCAGCGACGCCGTCACGGTCACCTGCGACCCGCTCGCCGACTACTACAGCCGGAAATTCGGGTTGCCGCGCGAAAAATTCCGCGTGATCCCGAACTACCTTCCCCGTTATTTCTTCGACACCTACGACGAGGCCGTCATCCTCGACCGAATCCGCTCGCAGAGATCGCGCAAGCCGCGCATCTGCTTCTCCTGCAGCATGTCGCACTTCGACATGAAGCGCACCGGGGCGGGCGACGATTTCTCCGGCATCCTCGAATGGATCGCCGCGAACCGCCGCAAATATGAGTTCGTCTTCCACGGCGGGTTCCCCCCTGCCCTCGCGCAGTACGCTAACGACTTCACGCGCATCCCCATCGGCCCGTTCCTGGACTATCCGCGTGTGCGCCGTTCCATCCGCGCCGACCTCTTCATCCAGCCGTTGCGCCGCTCCATGTTCAACGAATGCAAGAGCCCGATCAAGCTCCTGGAATCCTGGGCGGAGGGCACGCCCGCGTTCGTGCAGGACCTCGGCAGTTACATGAAGATCGCCCCGGACGCGTGTTTCGACACGGCGGACAAGCTCGACCGCATGGTCGGCGCGCTCTTCGCCGACCCGGACGCGCAGTTCCAGTCCATCCGCGCGAATTACGCCCGCATGAAGGACTACTGGCTCGACGACCACCTGAACGAATGGCTCGAAGTCATGCTCTTTCCAAAGGGGCGCTGAGCACATTCCCGCCGGATTCGCCTCACCGTGCGCGAGCAAAAGCCGCGCACTACTGCAGTGGAGGACTTGTCCTCCGTGTCCGAGCGGAGCCGGACACTGCCCAAGTGGAGGACTTGTCCTCCTAGATTCGTTTCTTCCAGAAATCGT
This sequence comes from Victivallales bacterium, assembly GCA_045114235.1. GTDB lineage: Bacteria > Verrucomicrobiota > Lentisphaeria > Victivallales > UBA1829 > UBA1732. The sequence continues at coordinate 1,909 of JBGUKB010000040.1, read as the reverse complement.
AGGCGGCCGCGTCGTTCAGGATGAGGTCGATGTTTTCCTCGATCACGGCAAGCGCGTTCCGATAATCGGAAGCCGAGATCACCGTGCGTATCTTTTCGGGAGACAGCATCGCCATTTCCGTCGAGATATAGACGATCCATTGTGCGTGGACGAAACTCATGTCCTCCTTCAGCGCGGGAAACAGCGCGTCCGGGCGGAACTCGGGACACGCCAACGCCAGCCGGAACATCGCATCGAGCACGGATTCCACCGAAGCGCAGGCGGACGGATAGACGGCATGGTCGCCGTTGTATTCCAACTCAAACGACAAAGTCGCCTTGCGGAACAAATGATGAAACGCGGAAACGATCAAATTGACAAATCCGTCCTCTTTCAGTCGTGCGTAGTGGTCCTCGATCCAGATGGAAAAGTGTTCGAGGAAATCGCAGGCGTCGCGCTGGTTTTCGATGTATGCGCAAGCGAGGGGGATGTAATAACGCACTTCCTCGTAGGTCCCGGCGGGCATCTTCCCGAAAAACAGGCAATCGAAATCCGCCCAGTCGAGTTCCGCATCCGTTTTGGACAGGATCCGGTTCAATTCCTCCGGCGAAAAATCGCTGCCGGGATCGCTTAAACGTGTCGGTTTTTGGTATTTCATAACATTCTCGTCGTGATCCGGTTTGATGTGATTTGATATTTCAGACACCTATCTCATCACCAGGCAGACGGCGAGTATCCAGGTCGAAATGGCGCCAGTGGCCCAGGACCAGTACAGGTCCTTTTCCGCACGGATCAGCTGTTCCGCCTTCTCCTTGTTGTATTCCATGAGGATCTTGTTGCGTTTCTCAAGCTCTTCCGCGATCTTTCCGCGCCAGCCCCAGCATCCCTTGTAGTAGAAAAGCGGATATCTTGGGAGACAGTTGATGCAGTCCTTTTCGCAATCGGGCAGGACGTTCCAGAAATACTCCTTCGCGTCGATGTGCCTGAAGATCGCCCGGACAAAGACGAAAACCGAGACGCCCAAAATGGGAACATACAGGATGACAAGCCAGATCATGTTCGTTTTCGCTCCTTTCCGGGTAGCGTCCCAGGCAGTTTCTCAGACAATGCAGACAACATATCACTACTATAGCATAGTCTAGCGGGATGTCAAGGAGATTTATTCTGTTTTCCGGACGGGTTCTGCAAACACAAAAAGCCCGGAGCTCCGTTGGGGGAACTCCGGGCGGGAATCCGTTGTGATCGGACCTGTCAGGAATCGACCGGCTTACCTTGCGGCCGGGCGGTCGGTTCATTGACGGTCTGACCGTCAGGCGTTCGATCAGATGCCCTGGTCGATCATGGCGTCGGCGACCTTGCGGAAACCGGCGATGTTGGCGCCGAGGACGTAGTCGATGTAATCGCCCTTCGGACCGTATTCCTTGGCGGCCTCGTAGGCGGCCTTGTGGATGCTGACCATGATGCCGTGGAGCTTCTGGTCGACTTCCTCGGCGGTCCAGCTGAGGCGCATGGCGTTCTGGCTCATCTCAAGTCCGCTGGTGGCGACGCCGCCGGCGTTGGAGGCCTTGCCCGGGCTGAAGAGGAGCTTATTGGCCTGGAAGCAGGCGACGGCTTCCGGCGTGGACGGCATGTTGGCGCCTTCGCCGACGCACTTGCAGCCGTTCGCGACGAGGGCCTTGGCCTCTTCGCCGCTGACTTCGTTCTGGGTCGCGCACGGAAGGGCGATGTCGCAGGGGGTGAGCGTCCAGGGGCGCTTGCCTTCGAAGTACTCGGCCTTCGGGAACTTCTCGACGTATTCCTTGATGCGGCCGCGGCGGACGTTCTTGAGGTCCATGATCCAGGCGAGCTTTTCTTCGTCGATGCCGTCCTTGTCGAGGATGGTGCCGTTGGAGTCGGACATGGTGAGGACCTTCGCGCCGAGCGCGGTGGC
>JBGUKB010000039.1:0-14437 GCA_045114235.1 Victivallales bacterium | reverse complement strand
CCCCTTTTCAGCGCCCCTTTTTGCCTGTCCCAGTGTGCCAAAATGTCGCTTCCGACTGTCCCTTTGGCACATTCCCATGTCCCATTTTTCTACATCAAGTATAAAAAAAGACCCGGCACCGATGACCGGAGCCGGGCCCGTACCCCAAACAACCAAACGCCGTCAGGCGCGGTTGCAATATTTCAGATACTGCGGATACAGCGAACGCAGGATGCCGTATTCGAGGCCGCGCAATTCGGCGAGGCCCTTCATGCGCCCGAGGGCGGAATAGCCCGGGGTGATGGGGGCGGTGGCGTCGAGGTCATTCGCGATCACGTGGCCGTGGTCCGGACGCATCACGATGCGCCAGTCCTTGCGGCCGGATTCGATGCGGCGGATCTGCTCCTCGATGACGGCCTTCACCATGCCGTACATGTCCACGACGCCTTCCAGGTGGTTCGCCTCGTAGAAATTGCCTTCGGGCGTGTGCTCGGTGCTGCGCAGATGCACGAATCCGACGCGGTCGGCGCAGGATTTGAACATCGGCACGAGGTCGTTTTCCGCGCGGCCGCTGAACGAGCCGGTGCAGAAGCAGACGCCGTTGGCCGGGCTGTCGTCCATCGCCAGGAGCTCGGTCACGTCCTGCGCCGTGCTGAAGATGCGCGGCAGGCCGAGCATCGGGAACGGCGGGTCGTCTGGGTGGATGACGAGGCGGCAGCCGGCTTCTTCGGCGGCGGGGCAGACGGCGTTGAGGAAGGCCTTGTGGTTGGCCTTGAGTTCGGCGCGCCCGATCTTGTCGTAACGGGAGAGCATGGCGCGGACGTCGTCGAGCGTGACGCCCTTGAATCCGGGGAAGTTGTCCACGATGTCGAGCTCGAACTGCTTCGCTTCCTCGCGGGACATGCCCTCGAAGAGCTTTTTCGCGCGTTCCACGATCTCCGGCGCGAAGTCCGCCTCGGCGTTCTTCCGCTGGAGGATGAAGATGTCGAACGCCGCGAACTTGGTACGGTTGAAGAAGAGCGTGCGGGAGCCGTCCGGGAGCTCGTAGTTCAGGTCGGTGCGGACCCAGTCCAGCACGGGCATGAAGTTGTAGGTGATGACGGAGAGGCCGCACTTGCCGAGGTTGCGGAGCGAGATGCGGTAGTTTTCGTACAGCTCCTCGTAGTTGCCGGTCTTCGTCTTGATGTTTTCGTGGACGGGGAGGCTTTCGACGGCGCTCCAGGTCAGCCAGGCGCGTTCGATCATCTCCTTGCGCTCCATGATGTCCTTCACGGTCCAGACTTCGCCGTACGGGATCTGGTGCAGCGAGGTCACGACGCCGGTCGCGCCAGTCTGGCGGATCGTCTGAAGCGAAACCGGGTCGTTCGGCCCGAACCAGCGGAACGATTCTTCCATCAGCATGGCATGGTCTCCTGAGGGTAGGGTGTGGTCAGATGCCGGAGAAGGACGAGAAACCGCCGTCGACCGGGATGATCGCGCCGGTCACGAAGCTGGCGGCGTCGGAGAGCAGATAGTGGATGCAGCCGTAGACTTCGCTCTGGTCGCCGAAACGGCCCATCGGGGTCTTCGCGACGACCTGTTTGCCGCGGGGCGTGTAGGAGCCATCCTCGTTCACGAGGAGCGCGCGGTTCTGCTTGCCGAGGAAGAATCCGGGGGCGATGGCGTTCACGCGGAGGCCTTCGCCGAACTTCATGCCGAACTCCATCGCGAGCCAGCGGGTCAGGTTGTCGATCGCGCCCTTGGCGTTGGAGTAGCCGATGCCGCGGGAGATCGCCTGTTTCGCCGCCATGCTGGAGAAGTTCACGATCGCGCCTTTTTTCTGCTGGACCATGGCCTTCACGAACACGATCGTCGGGAGCAGCGTACCCTTCAGGTTCAGGTCGAGCACCTTCTCGTACTGGTCGAACTGGAGGTCGAAGATGGTCTGGTCGGGATTGACCATCGCGCCCGCCATGTTGCCGCCCGCGCCGTTCACCAGCGCGTCCACGCGGCCGTGTTCCGCCATGACCTTTTCATAGACGGATTCGATCATGGCGCGGTCGAGCACGTTGCACGCGTAGCCGGACACCTTCGGCGAGATGGTGGCCTTCGCGTCGGCGACGATCTGGTCCACGACGTCCTGCTTCAGGTCCAGCATCACGACTTTCGCGCCCTGTTCCAGCAGATAACGGGCGGTCCCGCCTGCGAGCACGCCTGCGGCTCCGGTTACGACGATGACGCGGTCTTCGAGATCGAACAAGCTGTTTTTCATGGAAAAAGCTCCTGAGTTAAGAAAGGAAAAAGGTTATGTGAGTGTAATCGAACAGAATAAGCGGTTGGCTAAATAAATAATATACACCGGGAAGGCATGTTTTGCAATCTTTTTTCAGATTGTGCGGAATTTTAGACCGATGCAGGTTCAGCAGGAAATCCGCAGAAATTCCGCACGGGCATGGAGCTGGATATCGTCCGTTCCGGCGGGGACGAACACGCAGTCGCCTTTGAAGACCTGGAGCATGGAATCGCGGCAGAACATCGAGCCGCAACCATTCAGGAACAGAAAAATCTGGAACGATTCCGAAGAGGCTTGGAACGACGCCATCTTGCGGCGCTGCTCCGTGTTCACGAGCACACGTTCCACCTGGAAATATTGACAGCGGCAGAGCAATTCGGAGGCGGTCCCGCCGGAATACCGCAGCAGGCGCATCGGCTGGCGCGGTTCCGGCATGGCTTCGAGGTTCGCCACGGACAGCCCCTTTTCAAGATGAAGCGGACGCTTGTTCCCGTTCCGGTCGGTGCGGTCGTAGTCGTACAGGCGGTAGGTGAGGTTGGAACTCTGCTGGATCTCCGCGATCAGGCTGCCCGCGCCGATGGCGTGGACCGTGCCGGGGGGGATGAAGAACAGGTCGTTTTTGCGGGCGGGCACGAACTGGAGATATTTCTCCACGGTGCCGTCTTCGATGGCCGCCCGGAAGCGTTTCCCGTCAACCGTGTGGTGCAGGCCGTAAGCAATATGGGTGTCCGGTTCGGCGTCCAACACGTACCACATCTCCGTCTTGCCGTTCTGTCCGTTCTCGTGGGTTTGCGCGAACTCATCGGACGGGTGAACCTGCACGGAGAGGTCGCGCTTCGCGTCGATGAGCTTCACTAGCACGGGCAATTCCGTGCCGCCGTGCGCATGTTCCCCCAGGTATTCCGGGTGCGCCCGCAGGATCTCGTCCAGCGGCATGCCGATCCATTCCCCGCTCGCGGCGATGCTCACGCCGTCCGGGTGCGTGGAGCACTCCCACGTTTCAGCGACCACATCGGATGCGACATGCTTGGCGAAGTCGTCGTTGAGACGAGAGCCGCCCCAGAGGTAATCCTTCGCCGCCGGATGCAGCAGAAATGGAAATGGACGGGACAAGTCGGACCTCACAGGGACGGCAGTTTGTATTTTTTCTTGTCGAGCTTGGATATCTCCTGCCCGACCTGGACTTCGATCAGCTTCAGCGCTGTGTTCGCGAAAATCGTATGACGGCAGCCCGCCTCGATCGTGATCACGTCTCCGGCGCGGACCTTCTGCTCCATGCCGTCGACGAGCGTGCGTCCCTCGCCGCTGATGACGGTCCAGATCTCATCGCGTTTTTCGTGGCTGTGGTAGTTCATGGACTGGCCCTGTTTCAGCTCGATTTTGATCGTGAGGCTGCCTTCCTCGACGTTCAGGATCTGGAACGTGCCCCACGATTTCTCGGCGAACATGATCTGGTTTTCGAACTTGTCGACGATGCTTTTGATGCGCGCCGAACGGTCCTTGTCCGACACCAGGATGCCTTCGGGCGAAGCGGCGATCACGACGTCGTGGACGCCCATCGCCAGCACCGGCATCGAAAGCTCGTTCAGTACATGCACGTTGCTGCACTGGTCGTCGATCACGGCGTTGCCGAGCGTATTGCCGGGCATGACCTCCGTGAGCGTATTCCAGGTGCCGATGTCGCGCCACTCGCCGCTGAACCGCATCACCTGGATGTCCGGCTCCTTCTCGACTACGGCGTAGTCGAAGCTGATCTTCGGCAGCGTGGCGTACTGCTGGAAGAGGTCGTGGTAGTCCGTGTAGGAGATCATTTCGTGCGCCTTCCTCAGCACGTAGCCGATCCGGTACGCGAACACGCCGCCGTTCCACAGCGCGCCCTGCGCGATATACTTTTCCGCGGTGTGCATGTCCGGCTTTTCCTTGAACTCGCTTACGCGGCTCAGATCCGTTTTTTTCTCCGGGATGATGTAGCCGTATTTCTCGCTCGGATGAAGCGGCTGGATGCCCATCAGCGTCAGGTTCGCCTCGCCCTTCGAAGCCTGTTCGCACAGGCGCTTCAGGAACTCGAAATAATCATCGTTCACGTACGGGTCGACCGGGCAGACCACCACGGCTTCATCCTCGGACGCGCCCTGCACCGTGTGCAGGTATTCCGTCGCCAGCAAGATCGCCGGGAACGTGTCGCGGCGGCATGGCTCCACGGAGATGCCCACGCCGTCGCCGAGCTGGTTGTGAAGCGCGGACACCTGTGTTTTCGAGGTGGCGACCGTCACGGTCGAATCCGGGTCCGCGGCCTTGATCTGGCGGTACACGCGCTGCACCATGGATTCCGGTTCGCCGTCCGGGCCGCGGAAAAATTTGATGAACTGTTTCGACCGGACATCGTTGGACAACGGCCAGAGCCGTTTCCCCGATCCGCCAGAGAGCAGGATGATATTCATAGACAGGACCACCGTATGGATATGAGGTTAAACTACTTGTTCCGCTTTAATATATCGCTCTTTTCTTAATAAAACAAGCGCGAAGGGCATTTTTCTTCCGTTTATTGCCCCGTTTCCGTTTGACTTTTGCAGAAATCCGCAGTATAATACGAACTGGAAGCGTGCCGGTCCGCGAAAACGGCGCATTCCCCCGTTCGACCCTTCCATCCCGTCTTTTTTTCTCAAATACAACCCCAAAGGAACGACATGAAACACCTCAAAAAACTCTTCGCCTGCGCGGCGGCACTCGCCGTCCTCTGCGGCTGCGCCGGCATCGGCGCGTCCACCGCCTCCACCCGTACCTCCTTCCCCGACAACGCGTTCAAGGAGATCCCGCAGGAATACTTCAACGTCTGCGAGAAGGGCGGCGTCATCAAGGACTTCAAGTACACGACGCGCGACAACCAGACCCCGGGCAGCCCTGAATTCGAGAAGTCCGGCCTCGTGTATCTGCCCTACGGCTACGATGAAAACGACAAATCCACCCGCTACAACGTGCTGTACCTGATGCACGGCGGCGGCGACAATCCCGGCTGGTACTTCGGCGGAGCGGGCCAGAACACCCGCCTCAAAAACGTGATCGACCACCTGATCGCGAACGGCGAGATGAAGCCGCTCATCATCTGCGCGCTCTCCTACTACACGCAGTACAGCAACGACGCCACCAAGAACTGCATCGACTTCCACTACGAGCTCGACAAGGACGTGATCCCGGTCTTCGAGAAGCAGTACCACACCTACGCAAAGGACGTCTCGCAGGATGCCCTCGACGCCTCCAGATGGCACCGCGGCTTCGGCGGGTTCTCCATGGGCGCCTGCGCCACCTGGTCCGTCTTCGAACACTGCCTCGGCGAAATGGGCTACTTCATCCCGATGAGCGGCGACTGCTGGGCCATCGGACGCGGCAAGTCCGCCGAATCCGCCAAGCACCTCGCCGACACGGTCGTCAAGAACGGCAAGACCGCGAACGATTTCTACATCTACTCCGGTTGCGGCCGCAACGACGTCGCGGAGCCGAACATGACCCCGATGATCAACGAGATGAAGAAGTATCCCGAAATCTTCAAATATTGCGACAACTTCAGGGACGGCAACCTCTACCAGATGGTCTACGAACGCGGCGGGCACGACATCAACTCCGTCATGCGCGTCATGTACAACGGACTGCCGAAGATGTTCGACTGACAACGCCTGACGGAAACGAAGGAAAACATCGGCCGGGCCCCGCGGAACCATGGGGTCCCGGCTTTTTTTGTTTGCAAAAACGGAATGGCCACTTGATTTTCGGAAAAGAAACGGTACATTACTGTTAGAAATATTGAAACGCGGGCGCATTCCGCCGGAAAAAAGCTCCGCCGTACATCTTTGAGGTGAGGAGAATTCGATCATGGAGACCATATCATCGGGCATTGTCGCGGTTCCGGCCGGCGCTTCTTCGTCCGGGCTGTATGTCATTCAGGAAGGCGTCCTGCAGGTGCTTGACGAAGCCTGGGCGCAGGAGATCGGACTCGCCGAAGGCGGACAGGCCGTCGTGTCCGGCGGCGGGACCCTGTATCTCTGCACCGTCTCCTCGGGCGGGACCGCCGCGGTCCTGAAAAGCGGCTATGCGCAGGACGTCACGGTGGAAAAGGACGGACTGTACCTCGTTTCCAGCGGCGGCACGGCGCACAAAAGCCTCCTGCGATCCGGCGGCTCGCAGATCGTTTATTCGGAAGCCGCGGCGACCGGCGTCACGGTCATGGACGGCGGCGTGCTGGATGTGAGCTCGGGCGGATGTGCGGGCGACCCGGTCGTTTCGCAGGGCGGCGTCCTGCATGCCTGGGCCGGCGCGCTGATCGACGGCGCGCGGGTCTCCGGCACGGTCGAGGTACACGAAAACGCCGCGGCGAACAGCGTTTCCGTTTTGGACGGCGGCAAGCTCGACGTCCTGGCGGGCGGCTATGCCTGCGAGCCGAATGTCAATTCCGGCGGCTCTCTGCTCGTCTCCTCCGGCGCGACCGCGACGAAGGTCAGGGAAAACGGCGGCTATGTGTATGTCGCCGAGGGCGCGGATGTTACTTTTGCCCCGAATGCGTTCAGCGGCCTTGTCCTTTCCGACGCCTCCGCCACGGTCCACGCCGGCACCACCGCGACCGACACCACGCTCAATTCCGGCGGCCGGCTCCATGTCTTCAGCGGTGGCGTTGCGAACATCGCCACGGTCAACAAAGGCGGCAGATTGTACGTCTCCTCCGGCGGCGTGGCGAACAGCGCCACGCTCTATGAAGGCGGCGTGCTCCATGTTTCATCCGGCGGCACGGCAAGCGGCGCCACGGTCAATGACGGCGGCACGCTCCAGGTCTCTTCCGGCGGCACGGCGGGCGGCGCCATCGTCAGCGAATGGGGAATGATGAACGTCTACATGTCCGGCCTGGCGGATTGCGCCACGGTCGAATCCGCCGGCAGATTGTACATCTCCAGCGGTGGCACGGCGAGCAATACCACGGTCGAATCCGCCGGATATTTATACGTCTCCAGAGGCGGCACGGCAAGCGGCGCCACGGTCAAGTCCGGCGGCATACTTTATGTTTCCTCCGGCGCCACGATGTCCGGTCTCGCGGCTGATTCCGGCGCCAGCCTGAACTTTTATCTCGCGCCCGGCACTTATATCGCGGGAACATACGCCGGCTCCGATTTTGTGATCGAGAGCGGCGCCGTCTCCCATTACACGGTCAACGGAAATGTCAGCCTTTACATCTCCTCCGGCTGTACGGCGGACGACATCACGGTCAACGGCGGCACGCTCCGTCTCCGCAGCGGCGCCGCGGCGAACGGCGTCACGGTCAACGGCGGCGCGCTTTATGTCCAGAGCGGCGGCGCGGCGACGGATATCGTGTGGACGCCCTGCGAAGGGCATGTCTATGTCTACGACGGAGCAAATGCGACATTCGTCAACGAGTATTCCGGCGTCTATTTCGGTTCGGGAAACAAGCTGCTGTCCAGTGCCACGGTCATGGACGGCAAAACGCTTGACGCCAATTTCGAAATGTACGTGATGAACGGTGGCACGGCGGACCACACCACGGTCAACTCCGGCGGCGTGCTCTATGTCCAGAACGGCGGCGTCGCGGACAACGCCTCGGTCAACAGCTCCGGCAGCATGATGGTCTCCAGCGGCGGCACGGCGGATCACGCCGCGGTCAACGGCGGCGGCAGCATGACGGTCTCCTCCGGCGGCACGGCAGTTCACGCCACGCTCAATGACAACGGCAGACTTTACGTTTCGGGCGGCGGTCTCGCGGACAGCGCCGCGGTCAATGAAGGCGGCAGTTTATACATCTCCAGCGGCGGCACGGCGGATCACGCCGCGGTCAACGCCGACGGCGTGCTCAACGTCTACTCCGGCGGCACGACGGCCAACGCCACGGTCAATTCGGATGGCGAGCTCAACGTCTCCAGCAGCGGCACGGCGACCGGCGTCACGGTCAATGCCGGCGGCAGTTTATACATCTCCAGCGGCGGCACGGCGGACGGCGCCACGGTCAACAGCAGGGGCCTGATCTATGTCTGCAACGGCGGAACGGCAACGAGTATCCTCGAAAACGGCGGATATGTCTATGTCGGAATCGAAGAGGACGTGACCTTCCTTCCGAACACGATCGGGGACCTTTCGCTGGAAAATACATCCGCATCTCTTCATTCCGGCACGACGGCGAACAGCGTCACGGTCAATGAAGACGGCAGGCTCCAAGTCCGCGGCGGCCGGGCGGACCGCATCACGGTCAACGACGGCGGTGTTGCCGACGTCTTCTCGAGCAGTGTCGTGGACCATATTACGGTAAATACCGGGGGAACACTTACGGTTTACAACGGCGCCGCGATAACGGAGATCCTGGAAAACGGCGGATATGTCGACGTCAACAGCAAAGTGCCTGTTACGTTCATTTCCAACACGCTCAGCGGGCTCGTGCTGGAGGACGGACGCTACGCCACGCTCCATTCGAACACAAGCGCGACGGGCGCCGTTTTGAACTTCGACGGCGGGCTCTACGTCCGCGGCGGCGGGGCGGATCATACCACCGTCAACGACGGCGGCGAGCTCATGGTTTCCGAGGGCGTGGCGGACAGTACCACGCTCAATTCCGGCGGCAGCGCGATTGTCGTGCGCACCGGCACGGCGGCCCATACTACGGTCCATGACGGCGGCAACATGCTTGTTTCTTACGGCGGGAAAGCGGCCGGTGTCGCGGTCTCTGCCGGAGGCGCCCTGGAGATTGGGTCCGGCGGTTCCGTCATGGACGCCATGGTCAACGACGGCGGAAATATGTTTGTAGGCTCCAGCGGAACGGCGACCGATATTTCGGTCTCTGCCGGAGGCAGGCTGGAGCTCGGGGACGGCGGGACGGTCCAGAGTGCCGTGATCTCCAGCGGCGGCCTCGTCACGGGGCATGTCGACTGCAAGGACGTCACGTTCGATCCCGGCGCGATCCTGCAATTCGATCTTTCCGCGATCTCGCCCGGAAACGAAATCGCGCTGGTCGATCTTGCCGGGCTTGCACAGTCTCAGAATTGCCCTTCGTTCTCGCTCCCGGTCGCGGATTCGCAGGCATACGGCGACTACAAGCTCGCGGAAGGAGCGCAGGGATTCGAGGGGAAGACGATTTCGGTGTCCAACTCCGTCATGGAGTTCGGTTCGCTTTCGCTGGACCGCTCCGTGGTGGTCGGCGGCAGGGAATACGCGCTGAACTTGAACGGCGGCGATCTGGTCCTGAGCGTGAACGCCGCCCAGCCGGCGCAGTATGTTTATCTGGACTTCGACGGGGAGGAACAGGTCCGGTACAGCAATCCCGACCTGAAACTTTCGCTCGACCTGTCCGTTGCCGATCCGAAGTTTTCGGAAGAGCAGCGCAAGGCCGTCGTTTCCGCCCTTTCGGAACAATACGGCATGTACAATATCGCGTTCACGCTCGAGCGCCCCGTAGATGCCGAATACTCCACGCTGTATTTCGGCGTGACCTCCGCGTTCGACGAATACGGCGATTTCTTCGGCGTCTCCGAGATGTACGACGGGAACGACCAGGTCAGGAACGACAATGCTTTTGTTCTGCTGGATTCCGCTTATTCCGACGATCAGGTCATATCGGTGGCGTCGCGCATGCTGGACCACCTCATGGGCTTCTCCTGGTCCGGATCCGTCGACGGCAGCCCTGCCATCCTGAAGTACGCGGAAAGCAAGGCGCTGCTTTCGCTCAGCGCAGGATGGATTCAGAGGTATCCATACAACATTTATTGCCCGATCAATCCGAACACGGGGGACCGGTGCGTGGTTGGCTGCACCAATACCGCCGCATCGCAGATGATCTACTACTGGCTGGAGAAAGGCCTGCTTGATTTCACCTTGACTCTGACGGACTCGGATGCCTACCGAAGCAATGAGTACATCCTGATCGAAAGCACCGACGACCCGGAAAGCGGCCATCTCTCGTTTGCGAAGACCAATGAACTCCTGCAGAGCTTCGATATTCTGGACAAAAACTTCATTGCCGCATTGTGTTTTGCCGCCGGAGTAGTTCAGAAGGCCGATTATGGTTCGGACGAAACGGGAACGGCATGGCGCAAAACGCTGTTTGTCCGGTCGGGCTTCGAAAAGGATGAAGCGGTGGAGCAATATGCGATGGATATCGGATTGGATGACTATGATATCATGGAGTACGAATTGCTTCACGGCAGGCCGGTCGGGGTTTCGCTCCTCAAACAGGACCATGCCATCGTCGCAGACGGATATGACAGCTCCCGAGATATGTTCCATCTGGATTTCGGATGGGGGAATGACAGCAACCGCTGGTATACCAGGGAGGAAATCGACGACCTTCGCATCTATGTCGAGATCAGCGGTTATACTCCGGCCGTTTCGCCCGATTTGACGGTCAAGGACCTGTCGGCCGGAGAAGCCCCCGTCAAATGGAAGGACGATGTCACACTGTCCTTCACGGTTTCCAACGAAGGCAGGGAAGTGTCGGAGGAGACCATGGCATACGTCTATTGCGGAGACGCCATCCTCGGGGCCTGCGGCATCGCCTACATCTCCCCCGGATACTCCCGCGAATTCACCTGCACGGTCAATACGGCATCGCTGAAGGTCGGAGAAAACGTCCTGACGGTGAAGGTCGGCTCGCAGAACGGCGAAGGCACCGTCTCCGTTGCGTCCGTGACCGTCACCTGCTGGGACGGCGACGTCATGCCTCAGACGCAGACCTGGGAAAAGATCGAGGGAGCTGCGCAGTACCTCGTGGAATACTCCACGGACGATTTCGGGCATGTCATTCAGCTCGTTGCCGACACCAATGCGCTGGATTCCTACCAGCTGCCCGAGGGAAAATACCAGATGCGCGTCAAAGCAGATGTCAGCGATGAATGGACGGTACTTGAGCCTGTCGTCGCAGGAGAGGTGACCGACAAACCGAAGCTCGTCAGGTCCAACGCAGACGGCAATGCCGACGTGTTCTATGTAAATGCCGCCAGCAAATGGAAACGCGGCTATGCGGCGCAGCATGCCGGCTCCGCCGATGACCCATGGGGCGGCACGAAGGAGATCGTCGCGCTCGTTGGCAGGAACAAGCTCACGGATGTTTTCGAAGGTTCGGACGATGCCAATACCCTGCTCATGACCGACGATGCGAACGGCGACGCGCTCTTCGTGGACGACATCTATTCTGCCTCGCCGAACGAGCTTGGTCTGAGTCAGTCGCGGATTGCTCAACTTGATGAAATCCGGGCAGGCGCGGGCGATGATATCGTGGACATGACCAGCAGCAGATTTAAGTACATGGGCGACGGCCTGACCATCCGCGGCGGCGACGGAGACGATACCGTCTGGGCGAACAAGGGCGATAATTTCCTGTTTGGCGACGCCGGAAACGACCGGATTGTCGGCGCGTCCGGCGGCGACGTGATCGCGGGCGGCATCGGCAACGATTCCATGCACGGCGGCGGCGGAAACGACGTCTTCACGTTCTGCGGCAACTGGGGAATCGACACGGCCGAACAACTTGCGGGCGGCACGGTCACGCTGTGGTTTGCATCCGGTGACGAGTCCAAGTGGAATCCCGGCACGCTGACCTACACGGACGGCGAAAACAGCGTCACGGTCACGGGCGTCGACTCGGTCGACCTCAAATTCGGCGACGACGGTTCCGAACGATTTGCCGCGCTGAGCTCGGCGGGCGCGTTCGACGCGTTCACCTCGCGGAAGATCTTCGAGGAATCCGGCAAGGGCGTACTCGCGAGCCTGTAAGCGCAACCCGGTCTCTCTTTGTTCCGGTATCCGGCACCCCGCCTCCTGTTCATTGTTTAATGCAAATGCGATGCCATTTTCCAGCTGTCTCCCTTCCGTGTTGAAGAAAGAAAACCGTTTTGGTTTGCTTTTGTATTTCCTGCCCCGCCGGTATATCTTCCCTGCTTGTCGACTGTTTTTCAGTTCATTTTACCTGAATTTGTCTCAATTTTATAAATTCACAAAAGAATTTTGAAAAATGACTTAAAATTCGCTTGTGTTATTGCATTTCCGGTGATATATTATTGCATCCGCCCCGCCAGAATCTATCAAATCGAGTAAGGAGATTTCCCATGGCTACCTTGAAAGACATTGCCGAACGTGCAGGGGTCAACATCGCCACCGTCTCTCGCTTCTTCAACAACCGCAACCTCGTCAAAGCCTCGACCGCCGACAAGATCGACTCCATCGTGAAGGAAGTCGGCTACCGCCAGCGCGCCAGACGCCAGGGGCCGCGCACGCCGGATCGCGTCGGCATCCGCCATTTCCGCGTGATGATCATCCTGAACTCGATCACCTCCATCGAACAGTATTTCCACTGGGGCTCCACCACGCGCTTCATCTCCGCCGTGTTCGAGGAGCTCCAGAAGCTTGACATCTCCATGGAGTTCTGCATCATCGGTGAGGACGGCACGATCCCGGAGCGCCTGAATCCGGACTACTGCGACGGCGCGATCATCTGCAGCGAACCGGAAGACCCCGAGCTTCGCGCCCGCCTGCATCAGCGCCTGCAGGGCATCTCCACGGTCAATACCTTCCTCAACATCGACTACGGCGACAACGATTTCGATATCGTCAAGTTCGACAGCACCGAGGTCTCCCGTCTGGGCATGCGCTTTTTCTTCGAAAACGGCGTGAAGGAGGCCGCGCTTTTCCCCGAGTACAAAAACCCCTTCGCGCACAGGGATATCGTCGAATCCCTGAAGTCCGAATGCGACCGGATCGGCATCAAGTGCCGCGACCTCGCCGGGACCGTCCGGGAAGACCTCCCGATGAGTGAGTATTACAAGAAACTCGCGGATGAGTTCCTCCGGCTCAAGACCGCCACCGGCATGGCGTTCGTCACCAGCGCCGACATGCTGGGCGTCATGAACGAACTCCGGGGACGCGGCATCGACATCTCGGCGTATGAATCCATCGCCGCCTTCACCAGCACGCACACGCTCCGTTACTTCGAGAAGATTCCGCCGTTCATCGACATCAAGCACCAGCAGCTCGGCGTTATGACCGCGACCCGTCTCCTCGACAGGATGCACTCGTTCAACCGGCTCCCGCGTACCGAGATCGTCATCGCGCCCGAACTGGTCACGCTCGACTGATCCTGACGAAAACGGCATCCGTTCCGTTTCTTTCCGGCTCCGCTTTCCGGCGGGGCCGTTCTTTTGTCCGTTCAACGCTTGTTCGCCTGTACAAAAAGTCTATGCTTTTGAGCAAATAAGCGATAGTTTTTTTGTTGTTTCGGAGTATTTTATACATTGAAACGATACGCGGGGTCTTGTGCTCCGCGCTGGACAGCACCGTTCAAAACACCTCAAAGCTCTACGGAGGCCGCAGCATGGATCCCACCTCATCCGCCGTTTGTCCCGTCTACACGAAATCCGAAACCCGCGACCGCATCGACCTGTGCGGCATTTGGAAACATCAGATCAGCACCTCCGCTGAACGTCCCGACAAATCCGGCGCGTGGGAAGATTACGTCGTGCCGGGCTGGCGGAGCGCCGTCCGCAAGGATGTGCCGTATTTCCTGTGGTTCCGTCGGACCATCGAGATCCCGGCGGACTGGCAGGGCAAACGCGTCGTGCTGAACCTGCGCGGCGCACGGAATACGCCGAAAGTCTTCCTCGACGGCAAGCTCGCCGGGAGCAAATTCGACGGATGGACGCCGTTCGAACTCGACATCACGGATTTCGTGCGGCCGGGCAACGCCCACGTGCTCGACTTGTGCTGCGGCGACCGGAGCGCGGTCGAGGACCTCACGAAAAGCACCGACGAGATCGCGCACACGATCGCCCCGGTCGGCGGCTTCCACGATAACTGCGGCCCGTTCCTGCCGGTTTACCTCGACGCGCACGATCCGCTTCATTTTGAGGATTCCCGCCTCGCGATCGTGACCTCCGTCCGCAATATGACCATCACTGTGACCGGCGCTGTCGTGAACGCGGCGGGCGCGCTGCCGGATGCTTCTTCCCTCAGGATCGAATGCGCCCTGCTGGATGGGGACACGCCCGTGCTGACGTTCGGCGGCGTGCCGCAGTTCGGCGAGGTCAGGCTCTCGGACGAACAGGATGACGTGGCGTTCAACCCCGGCGCGTGGCGCTTCGAGGCGGCGTTCCCGGACGCGAAACTCTGGACGCCGGAAACCCCGAACCTGTACCGCCTCAGAATCCGCCTGTA